>JALTCA010000147.1:0-3768 GCA_027008245.1 Desulfurellales bacterium | reverse complement strand
AAAGGCTGGCCGTTTTTAAACGAAGAATCAAGCCTCAAAAGTTCGCTTGAACTCTCCTCTAACCCCAACTCCTCAGCCGAGAGAAACATACCTTCGCTTGTGCATTCACCAAACTGTCTCTTATCTATCACCCTATCACCGAGCTTGCCACCCGCTAAAATAACGGGAAACTTCTCTTTAACCTTAACGCTTGTATCCGCTGTAACAACGGTGATCGTCCTATCGCCAATATCCGTCTCACACACAAGCAGATTGTCGTGCCTCTTTATGTTTTTTACTTCACCAACAATGCTGTCAAACGTCTCTATTTTTCCAACGTTGTCCACCTCAAGCCCGGCCATCGTGAGTTTATTTGCAAGCTCTTCAGACGTCCAATCAATATCAACAAACTCCTTCAACCATCTATATGAAAACCTCATAGCAACCTTCCTTTAGCAAAAGAGAATTGCTCCAAGAACCTCAAGTCATTTTCAAAGAACAGCTTTATATTGTCTATTCCATACTTTAGCATAGCAAACCTCTCAACGCCCAAACCAAAGGCAAAACCCGTATACTTTTCAGGGTCATAGCCACCGTTTTTCAAAACATTGGGATGCACCATGCCGCAGCCCAAAACCTCTAAATACCCCGTATACGAGCATACCCTGCAGCCCTTGCCACCGCAGATTATACAACCAATATCAACCTCCGCCGATGGCTCCGTAAACGGGAAGTAACTCGGCCTAAACCTCACAGGTACATCACCAAAAAATAACCTTAAAAACTCACTCAGCACACCTTTAAGGTCTGAAAACCGAATATTTTTATCAACTAACAGTCCTTCTACTTGGTGAAACATAGGCGAATGAGTAATGTCCGAATCGCGTCTGTAAACCCTGCCAGGCGATATAAACATCACAGGCGGTTCTTGCCTTTTCATCACCCTAATTTGTGTTGGCGATGTGTGTGTCCTTAAAACAACGTTGTCGTTTATGTAAAACGTGTCCTGCATGTCGCGCGCAGGGTGCTCTTTGGGTATGTTCAAAAGCTCGAAATTAAAAAGGTCAAGCTCGATTTCTGGCCCAATCTCAACACCAAAGCCCATCGACCTAAATATATCCTCAATCTCCATTATTGTCATCGTTATTGGATGCAAACCACCGAAATTGACATTGCGAGCGGGAAGTGTAATATCGATAGCCTCACGCTCTATCGACTCTTGCTTTGCCCTATCAAACAGTTCTTTTGATTTTTCATCCAAAAGCTTTTCAAAGTAATTTTTTGCTTCATTAATCTTTTTGCCAAACTCTTTTTTCTCATCAGGTGATAAATTTTTTAAATTCTTAAATAGGGATGTTACCCTACCCTTTTTCCCTAAATAAGAAGCTTTAAGTTGTTTTAAAGCCTCAAAATCTTTTATCTTCTCTAATTTCTCCTCGAATTCCTTCTTTATCCTGTCCATTAAAGAACCCCTTTAAAATTAAAAGCGCGAAAAAATGCCTTTTAACAGCATTTTCCCGCGCCATTCAGCCATAATAAATCTAATTTAGTATTCTCAAGCCTTCACCGACTCAACAAGCCTCTTAAAGTTCTCAGGCTCCCTTATTGCCAATTCGCTCAAGACTTTTCTGTTTAAATCAACACCTTTCTCTTTCAGTAGATGCATAAATTTACTATAACTTAGGCCATACTCCCTTACAGCGGCGTTGATACGAGCAATCCACAACTTTCTAAATTCCCTTTTCCTGACCTTCCTATCCCTATAGGCGTAAGCAAGAGCTCTTCTAACACTCTCTTCAGCATTCTTATATGTAGAATGCCTCCTTTGATAGTAGCCCTTTGCCAACTTTAAAATTTTTTTATGCCTTCTCCTTCGTGTATATCCTGTTTTAACTCTCATTTTTCCTCCTTAGCTCCAGGGCATCATAATCTTTAAATTATGGTGCATTCTTCCGCTTTTTATATATTCCAATTTTCTCAAGTTTCTCTTTCTCTTTCTCGGCTTATCAAATAACAGATGGCTCTTTCCGCCTCTCGCGTGCTTAAACGCACCTTTTTCTGTCTTCTTATAAAACCTTTTGGCTGCCGCTCTTCTCGTTTTAAGCTTCATCGTATCCTCCTATTTCGCAGGTACAAACGTTACAGTTACCCTTCTACCTTGATAGTCTATCTTCCCCTCTATATTTCCCAATGACTCAAGGTCTAATTTTAACCTCTCTATCAATTCTTCTACCAATTCTTTTTTTTCTCTTTCTCTGCCACGTAAAAAGATATTGAATTTAATCCTATTCCCATCTTCCAAAAAACTTTTGGCTAACTTTAACTTAGTTTGATAATCATTGTCCGCTATCCTCGGTCTAAGCTTAAGCTCTTTGACCTTAATAGTCTTTTGAGACTTCTTACTTTTCTGCTGCTTTTTCTGCTTGTCATAGTTGTATTTTCCATAGTCCATTATGCGGCATACAATTGGCGTACTATTTGGACTAACAACAACCAAATCCAAGCCAACATTTTGAGCTTTTTGTAAAGCCTCTTTGAAGTCAACTACACCAACTTGCTTTCCGTTCTCATCAATAAGCCTAACCTTATCCGCCCTAATATTCTCATTTATAGGCGGAAGCTCCTTTTTTCTAAAATCTCCTCTTATAGCATCACCTCCTGCTTCCAACTTCCTCTTTTATTTTTTTAACTAAAGCATCTATATCCATACAGCCCAGATCGCCTTCTTTTCTTTTTCTAACAGCCACTGTTTTAGACTCAACCTCTTTGTCGCCAACAACGAGAATATAAGGAACTTTATCAGTTTCCGCAAATCTAATTTTTTTGCCCAACGTCTCGTTTCTATCCTCTAACTCAACCCTAAAATCCTTATCCTTCAACTTTTCATAAACATCTCTTGCATAACCTTCATGCTTCACAGAAACGGGTATAACACGCACCTGAACCGGCGCTATCCAAAGTGGAAAATCACCTTCGTAGTTCTCTATCAAAATAGCTATAAACCTCTCAATAGAACCAAGTATAACCCTGTGAACCATTACAGGCTGTTTCTCTTTGCCGTCCTCGTCAACGTAGGTCAAATTAAACCTATCTGGAAGTGTAAAATCACACTGAATTGTAGCGCACTGCCACTTTCTGCCAATAGCATCCTTTAACTTCACATCGATTTTTGGCCCATAGAACGCACCATCACCCTCATTTATATCGTATTTCCTGCCCGTATTCTTCAAAGCGTTAATCAAAGCATTCGTAGCCATCTCCCACTGTTCATCTGTCCCAATGGAATTCTCAGGCCTTGTAGATATCTCAAGCTCATAGTCAAAACCAAAGATACCCATAACATCCTGAACAAAGTCTAAAACGCCGATTATTTCATCGTTAAGTTGATCGGGCCTACAAAATATATGGGCATCATCCTGCGTAAACTCGCGCACCCTCAACAAGCCGTGTAAAACACCACTCTTTTCATGCCTGTGTACAACCCCAAGCTCAAAGTACCTCTTTGGAAGCTCCTTATAACTCCTCTTTTTCGACTTGTAAACTTCGATATGCCCTAGGCAGTTCATAGGTTTTATACCAAAACCTTGCCCATCGATCTCCGTGAAATACATATTCTCCCTATAGTGGTCGTAATGTCCGCTTCTCTTCCAAAGGTCAGTCCTCAAAATCTCAGGCCCCTTAACAAACTCATATCCTCTCTTCAAGTGTTCTTTTCTTTCAAACTCCTCAATCAAATATCTCAACATCGCACCCTTTGGATGCCATATAATCAACCCAGGGCCCACCTCG
>JALTCA010000146.1:0-3805 GCA_027008245.1 Desulfurellales bacterium | reverse complement strand
GATAGATCCTTTAGTTCCGTCGAGCTTGTTGAGTTTAAGGGTGGTAAAGCGCGCAATGCTATACCTGATTTTGCTGAAGCTTTAGTATTTACCGATGACATAGATGAGGTTAAAAGCATTGCAAAGAGTGTTGAAAGCTACGCGTTGGCACTGTTTACAGAAGAGGACGGCTTGTATATCGATGTGGAGGAAACAAAGACCAATTTGGATGTGGTAATCAGGGATGATTTTAGGAGGATTGTGGATTTGTTGAATAAATTGCCGCACGGTGTTTATGAGATGTACGATAAAAAGACGCCGAAGACTTCCAATAACTTGACTATGGTTGAGTTAGGCGTTGATAGCTTTAGGGTATCTTCCAACCAGAGGAGTTTGACAGAGGAGGGGCTTGATAAGATTTGCTCCATCGTTGAAGAGATAGGCAGGGAGTTCTCCTGCGCAGTTAAAAGACACAGTAAGTATCCGTCGTGGGTGCCAAAAGAGGATTCGGCTTTGCTTGAGACGGCGAAAAAGGTATTTTCTGATATGTTTGGCAGAAAACCTACTGTTAAGGTGATACATGCGGGGCTTGAGTGTGGTATATTTGTATCAAAACTGCCAAAGGATGTGGAGATGATCTCCATTGGCCCAGACATGGAGGATATCCATTCACCCAAGGAGAGGCTGAATGTAGACTCTTTTTTAAGAACGTATGAGTTTGTGTGTGAGTTAGTGAGAAGATGAAGCCTGTGTTTGTTGGGTTTATAGGTAATTCTGGTGTTGGTAAGACAACGCTTATTGAAAGGCTAATACGAGTATTCGTGGATAAGGGTTATCGTGTTGGCGCGGTAAAGCACGATGCCCACAAGTTTGAGATAGACTATCCGGGCAAGGATTCTTATCGTATGAAACATGCAGGTGCCTGGCGAGTGGCGCTTTCGTCCAAGGATAAGCTTGCAATGGTTGAGGATAGGGAGAAAGAGAAGTCGTTAGATGAGATAAAGGAGATGTTTGACGATTGCGACTTTGTGTTCGTTGAGGGGTATAAATTGGAAGATTTACCAAAGATAGAGGTTCACAGGGATGAAGTTGACAAGGGTTGGTATGTACAAAAAGGTTTTAAAAATATCATTTTAGCAGTTTCTGATAAACACTATGATTTATCTATCCCTGTGCTTCTTTTTAATGAAATAGATAGTATAGTGGCTTTTGTAGAGAACTTGAAAAATGAAGATACTTAACGTTGAGTCTGCAACGAACTTTTCCGGTGGCGTAAATCAGCTAATTATCAATGTTAAGGGATTGATTGAAAAGGGGCATGAGGTAACTGTAGCCTGTGTTGAAAACTCTCCCGTGCATAGATCTTTAAAGAATAGCGGTGCCGATTTTTTCTTTATTGACGAAGACAGGGTCTATAAATCCGCCCTTCGTTTGAGAGAGTTTCTTAAGCAGCGTGATTTTGACATTGTGCACACACATCATTCCAAAGGTCATACCATAGGCCTTCTATCTCTGCTTTTTAGGAAGAAGGAAAAGCTCGTTGTTCAGAGGAGCGTCCTCTTTCCCACTACAAACGTTTTTAAGTATCTGAACCCGCGCGTGGATCTATTCATTGCAAATTCCTACGCTGTGAAGGATGTAATGCAGAGGCACTTTGTTAATTCGAAAAAGATAAAGGTTATATACAGCACAATTGATGAAAGTAAACTTGAGGGTATAGAGAGGGAAGCTATAAGAAAAGAGTTTAGCTTTAAAGGCAATGTTTTCGGTGTGGTTGGCAATTATTCGTCTTTTAAGGGCCATGATATTGCGATTGAGGCGTTTAAGAAACTGGATCTCAAGGATTCTATGCTTGTTTTGGTCGGTAAGGATACGGAAAAGTTGCAAGGGCTTGTAAAGGAGCTTGGCATTGAGGATAGGGTTAAGGTCTTGGGCTTTAGAAAAGATGCGTATAGGATTATAGCGGGTTTTGATATACTTGTTATACCGTCTTTAAGGGAGAGCTTCCCCAATGTGGCTATAGAGGCATTCTTGCTTGGGGTTCCTGTTATAGGAACAAATGTTGGCGGGATCCCCGAGCTTTTGGGCGATGGAAGGGGAATAATAGCAAACCCCACGTCCGATGATTTGGCGAAAGCCATGATGGATATGATTGTGACCGACAGGGATGAAATAAAAAAGAGGGCGCTTGAGTTTGCAAAGCAGAACCTTACGGCTAAGAAGAAGGTTGATAGGCTGATAAAAGTTTACGAGGAGCTGATCTCGTGAGATTTTTGTACGGCTTTTTGAAAATTTTACCCCTTTGGACACTGAAGATTTTTTTTAGGTTTCATTCTATTATTGTTTATTTCGCTTTACCAAAGAGGAGAAAAATAGCTCAAAACAACATAAAGTTTGCCATTGGAGGCGATTATAAAAAACTTGCCTTAAAAAGCTATTTGTATTTTGCTGACATGGTTGCAATTAACGTTAAGTATCTTGGAAACAAGGATTTCTTTAAAAAGCGTTTTACTATTGAGGGTTATGGGAATTACGTAAAAGCCAAATCGAAGGGCAATGGCGTGATATTTACAACCGCACATTTTGGAAACTGGGAGATGCTTGTTTGCGGTTTTGCCGTGTTAAAAGAGCCGATTTACATCATGGTTAGACCCATCGATACAAAGTGCGTTGATGACTTGGTGGAGAGCGTTAGAGCATCATGCGGGAATAGGATTTTGTCCTCAAGGCTTTCTGCCTTTGAGTTTGTCAGGCTTTTAAAAAGGGGTGAAACGCTTGGCATATTGATAGATCAGGCCGGAGGCGATGGATCTTTTAAGGTTGATTTTTTCTCTAAGAAAGCTAAAGTTAGCGAAAGCGTTGGTGTTTTCTGTTGTAAATTGGATGTGCCGGTTTTGCCAGCCTATTTGAGAGAGAATAACAATGGCACTTATACGATCGTTATAGAGGACGCTATTGAATGCGATAAGGACAAGGCCAGGATGGATGCTGTTCAAGAGGTCATGGATAGGATATACAAGCGTTTTGAGGAGTGGATAGGGGAAGAGCCCCATAAATACTTTTGGATGCACAACAGATGGAAGTAAAGGCCGTTTTTTTGGACAGGGATGGGACGATTATAGAGGATGTGCACTATTTAAGTAGGCTTGAGGATATAAAGCTCATGCCCCTTGCCAAAGAGGGTCTGACACTGATGAAGGAGTGCGGATACAAGCTCATTGTTGTCACAAACCAGTCTGGCATAGGAAGGGGATACTTTAGTGAGGATTTTGTGAGGAAGACCCACGAGGTTTTAAACTACATGTTGGATAATTTGATAGATGCGTTTTACTTCTGTCCCCATAGGCCTGAGGATAACTGCTCTTGCAGAAAACCAAAGCCTGGAATGATTGATCAAGCTGTTAAAGATTTTGGTATAGACAGGAAGAAGTCCTTTGTTGTTGGTGATAAAGAAACAGATGTGGAATTGGGTTTGAATGCCGGTGTTACGCCTTTGCTTGTTGTAAATAGGGAAAACGCTCACTTGCTTGAAAATACAAAAGCCAAAGCATTTTTTTCAAATCTCTACGAGGTGGCGATGTGGATTTGCCGAAAGGGTTTTATGGTATAACGGACGAGAGGTTTGGCTGTGTAGAATCCGCTAAAAAACTGCTGGACTTTGGTGCTAAAATTGTGCAACTTCGATGTAAAAAACTGACGGATAGGGAATTTTTGTCCATCGCTGATGAGGTTAGAAGGCTTACGAAGAATTATGGTGCGCTGTTTATCGTTGACGATAGACTGGATATTGCCTTGCTGAGTGATGCGGATGGTGTACATGTTGGGG
>JALTCA010000145.1:0-1070 GCA_027008245.1 Desulfurellales bacterium | reverse complement strand
AATTATTTTTTAAACGCTCAACCTTAAAAGAAAAACCCTTTACAACGATTTCACCATTTTTCATTTCATCTATCTCAAAAATGTTCCTAAAACCCAAAAGCTTTGCTATCGACCTGCTTTCTGGTTCTCTAAAAACCTCCTCTCTTTTACCAATTTGAATTATTTTCCCATTCTCTAAAATCGCAATCTCTTCTGAAAACTCATACGCCTCTTCAAGGTCATGGGTTACAAAAATCGCAGGAATCCTAAAATCCTCTAATAGTTCAACAAGCAATTCCTTAAGCTCATCCCTAATCGGTCTATCAAGTGCACTAAAGGGCTCATCCAAAAGCAAAATATCTGGCTCGACAAGCAGCGTCCGAACCAAAGAGACCCTTTGCCTTTGTCCGCCGGACAGCTGATGTGGGTAGGCTTTCAAAAGACTCTTAAGTCCCGCCAACTCAATTAGAAAATCAAACCTATCCTTGTTAAGCTTCAAACCTTTGGCTTTAGCACCATAGAGAATATTTGCTTCAACATCCATGTGTGGAAAAAGCGTATATTCCTGCGGTATGTAGCCTACATTCCTTTTGTAAATCGGGACGTTGACACCCTTTTTTGTATCAAGTAAAACCCTACCGTTTACCACAACCTTGCCACTATCCGGCTCGTAAAAACCCGCTATCATCTTCAAAATGGAAGACTTCCCACTCCCTGAAACACCGAATAACACATTTCTCAAAGATCTAAATTGTATTTCAACATCTATGGAAAAATTGCCAAAGTCCTTCTTTAAAACAGCCTCAATCACTGTGGGATCTAAAGCACAGCCTATTTAAGTTTTCAAGATAGGCAACACCAGCAATTGTGGTCCCATAGAAAATAACTATGCGGTTCTTATTGTCCATTCTTGAAACTTTCACAAGTTCGTCAATTGTACCGTTTACCACACTTGAACCTGTGATTAAGGCAAGAAAGTTATTCGCAACCACCTGCCAAGAGTACTTTCTGCCATCCAACACCTCAACGCCCTCAAAGTTTTTACCGATATTATCCTCGTCCAGATCGGCAATCTGCACGTTATTAGGGCC
>JALTCA010000144.1:0-13288 GCA_027008245.1 Desulfurellales bacterium | reverse complement strand
AAAATAAGTTTTCTAAAAAATAAGAGTTATGAAATTTTTATCTTTCTATAAAAACATTTTAAAATGCAACACCGATGATCAAGTTTTTGATTATCTCATTTATAGCTTAAAACCAAGTAATACCCTTTGGTCCTATTTTGTTAATTGGGAAAAAGTTCTAAGAAATGCAAAACAAATTGAACTTGCTCTTAATACTTTTAACTACTTGATTGGGAAAGATAATTTCGATGAAGAATTTAAATTTTTGCTTAAGGAAAATCCTAACATTGTTAAAGTCATTCCTGCTTTGGTCGTAAGAGATGGATCTAACAAAAAGAAATTTAAAATTTTGGTGGATTACAAAAATAAAAAGCTGATTTACGAAGTTTACGATTTCACAAAGAAAGATGTAACCGATGAAGACATAGAAAAATACTTAACTTTTGTAAAAGAAACAGGGCTAAAGGATTTAATTGCAAGTAAGAAAATAAAAAACCTTGTTGATTATATGATTGGCGTTGAAGCTGGACTTGATAGTAACGGACGCAAAAATCGTGGCGGGCATGCAATGGAAAATATAGTGGAAGTGTTTATCAAAGATGTTTGCGAAAAGAATAATTTTAGATACTTAAAAGAAGCGAATGCTGAGAAAATCAAACATGAATTAGGTTATGATGTACCAGTTGACAAATCATCCCGTCGTTATGATTTTGTGATAGATAATGGGAAGGAATTATTTATTATTGAAACAAATTTTTATGGTGGTGGTGGGTCAAAATTAAAATCTACCGCAGGAGAATATAGAAATTTGTTTGATGTATTAAATGGGAAGTACAAATTTATTTGGATCACTGATGGTATGGGTTGGAAAATGACAACAAGACCCCTTAGAGAGACTTTTGATCATAACGATTACCTCTTTAATTTAGCAATGTTAGAAAAAGGTGTTTTGGAATTTATATTAAGGTAAATTATGAAGACAAATTTTCTTTAACAAACCAAAAAGCAGAAATAGAAGCATCACAAAAAAAGCTTACGATTTTTATCTCCAATTTTGTAAGGGAAGCAGGGGGTATATTAAGCTACACAGTTCGTTATTATTGAAAGTTTGCATAGATTAGACTTATGCCAACCCATCACCAGTCATGGAGGCGTTGCTATTGGTAAATATCCAATCATTTTAAGGACAAAGCTCGGCAAAGCCGAGCAATCCGCTCTTGGCGGATTAGAAAAACTTGAGATCGTTCAATCTCAAAGGGCTGCTTCCCGCGGGAATGGCTGAATGGGAATTTGGGTGTAGATACTGACTGCTCCGCTAGTTTTATCTATTTTAGGCGAAATCGGTTCGAATTTTTACGAACAGGCACCGCCATGCTTGACAATTATATCAAAAGTTTATATTGTTAATGTTGTAAATGAGTTTATTTAACAAGAGGTGGAATATGAAGAAGTTGTTTTTTGCATTTGTGTGCATTTTTTTGTTATCTGCAAATGCTTATTCGAAACAGCTTAAAGTTGGTGTATACTTATCACTAACTGGCCCTATAGCTGCTTGGGGTCGCCTTGAACTTGAAGGTATAGAGATTGCACATTTTATTAAACCCAAAATAGACAATAATAAGATAAAGTTAGTCATTTTAGATGTTGCCAGTAAACAAGAAGAGGCGGCGTTAACAGCTGAAAGATTTGCATCTTTGGATGTTAAGTATGTTATTGGTCCTGTAGCTACTCCCATGGCTTTTGCAGCCTTGCCTGTTTTAGAAAAAAATAGGATAGTTGATGTTATACCTACAGCAAACGGCATAGGCCTCGTTAAAAATAGGCTTTATGCCTCAAGGGTTTGCATAACTAATGATATTCAATCCAAAATAATGTCAAGTTACATATATACTGAAGGTTTAAGAAAGGGTGTTATAGTAGAAGACATAACAACGGAATATTCGATTGACCTAACTAAGAGATTTAAAAACGATTTTATAAAAGATGGAGGTAAGATTTTAAGAGTATATAAAATTCAATCATCTCAGAAAGATTTCACGCCCATTATTACGGATATTAAGAAATTAAATCCAGATTTTATATATTTTGCAAATTATTATAATACAATAGCATTGTTTTTGATTCAACTTAGGCAAATGGGTCTTAAACAAAAGGTGTTTGCAGGTTCTGCTGCATCATCGTATGCTTTGATGAAAATAGCGGGTAAAAGTGCTGATGGTCTTGTGTTCACGGATGACTTTGACCCTTTGATACCTCAGGGAAAATTAGCTAAAAGATTTATAAATTATTTTAAAAAAAGATTTAATAGATTACCGGATTCTCCAGAAGCTTTAGCTGCTGATTCCTATTTTCTATTGATTAGGGCTATTGAAACGACTGGAACAAATACTCAAAATATTGCTAAGTTTATCAGAAATACAACATTTTATGGAGTTACTGGGAAAATCATAATTAAAAATGGAATCGTGAGAAGAACTATAATTTTGCGAGAAATTAAAAACGGAAAATTCGTCCCTATTGCGGTTTACGAGCCTTAAGAAAAAAAAAGGGGGGGTGACCCCCTATTATTCTATTGTGACTAGTTTTGCTTCTGCTTCTATTGTGTCTCCTCCATTTATGAAAACTTCTGTTATTTTACCGTCTTTAGGGGATTTTATTTCATTTTGCATTTTCATGGATTCGAGTATAAGTAAAACATCCCCTTTCTTTATTTCATCTCCCACTTTAACTTTTACTTCAACAACTTTTCCTGGCATTTCACTTTTAACTGTATACACTCCTTCAAGTCCACCGCTGCCACCGCGTTTCTCTAACATGCGTTTCTTTAGTTCATCCATTATTTCTATCTTGAATAGTTTTCCATCGTTGTAAACGTTGTACATGCCGTCTTTATAGTCTATGTCTATTTCGTAGGATTTTCCGTCCATAATTATGGAGTAAATGGATGAGTCTATTGATTGTGCATCTATTGTATACAATAAGTCATTTATTTGCACCTCATACTTGTTGTTACCTACCTCTTTTACTTCTATTTTATATTCTACATCGTCTAAAGTTGCTATGTACATAACACTTCTCCTTCCTTTTATGTTGAGTATTTATAAAGGTCTCCAAAATTTGCCCCAAAAACAGCAGCTCTTCTTCCTGCTTCTTTCCAAGGGCTTCCATAGGAGCATGTTTCCTTAAACTCAGATAACTTCCTTGAAATTTCCTTTTCTCTCAAATATTCTTTTATTGCAACGGCTGCTAAAACAATTTCCCTTGATTGCTCTTTTTCTTCTGTTGGTTTAGATAAAATCTCTTTATCTATGAAATCTGTAGATATATTACCTCTTTTGAAATTTTCGTTATCTAAGACCTTTTTGTGTAGAGGAATTGTCGTTTTTATTCCTTTGACGACAAACTCTTTCAATGCCCTCTGCATTCTTGCTATCGCATCATCCCTTGTTCTATCCCAAACAACCAACTTTGCCACCATAGGGTCATAATAAAGTGGGACTTCCCCTTTAGAATATACACCGCTGTCAACCCTAACGCCAGGACCTCCTGGAAGCCTCAACCCATTAATAAAACCGGGCGATGGCATGAAGTTGTTATCCGGATCTTCGGCGTAGATCCTACACTCAATTGCATGACCTATTTGTTTAATGTCCTCTTGTTTATAAGGAATGGGTTTACCTTCTGCAATTTCTATTTGTAGTTTAACAATATCTATACCTGTTACCATCTCTGTTACTGGATGTTCAACCTGCAATCTCGTGTTAACCTCTAAGAAATAGAAGTTCATGTCTTTATCAACCAAAAATTCTACTGTTCCAACGCTATCATAATTAGATGCGGTTACAGCCTTAATTGCAGCTTCTCCCATCTTATGTCTGACTTCATCGTTAATAGCCACAGAAGGTGATTCTTCGATAACCTTTTGATGTCTCCTTTGGATAGAGCATTCCCTCTCGAACAGATGAATAGCATTTCCATGTTTGTCTCGTGCTATCTGAATTTCCACATGTCTTGGATTAATTATAGCTTTTTCTATGTACATTCTATCATCGCCAAATGCGCTTTTTGCTTCTCCCTTTGCAAGGTCATAAACCTCTTTGAATTCCTCTTTGGAGTGAATTAGCCTCATACCTTTTCCGCCACCGCCAGCAGATGCTTTAAACATGATGGGGTACCCTACTTCTTCGGCAACTTTTAACGCATGTTCTAAACTTTCCACGGGATCTTTTGTTCCTGGAACAACAGGAACTCCTGCTTCTATCATCCTTTGCCTTGCACGTGTTTTATCTCCCAGTATATACATTGATTCTGTATTAGGGCCTATAAAAGTAATACCAGCATCTTCGCATGCTTTAACAAATTCTGAATTCTCAGATAAAAATCCATAACCTGGATGAACGGCATCACACCCGCTTTTGGTAGCCACCTCGATAATTTTGTATATTCTTAAATAAGATTCTGCGGCTGGAGAATGGCCTATGTAATAAGCTTCATCTGCATATCTAACGTGTAGGGCATTTCTGTCTATATCTGAATATACAGCAACTGTTTCAATACCCATTTTCCTACAAGCACGGGCAATCCTTATAGCTATTTCGCCTCTATTTGCTATTAAAACCTTTTTGAATTCTTTGATATCCATTACTGCCTCCCTTTTTTATAGAGGAATATTTCCGTGTTTCTTTGGAGGGTTCGATTCCCTCTTGTTTTTAGTGAGTTCTAAAGCTTGTATTAATTTTAATCTCGTATCTGCTGGGTCTATAATTTCATCTAAATATCCTAATCCTGCAGCGATGTATGGGTTTGCAAATTTATCTCTATACATCTGAACTAATTCTGCTTTCTTTTGTGCAGGGTCTTCGGCTTCAGCAAGTTCTTTTCTGTAGAGTATGTTTACTGCACCATCAGGTCCCATAACAGCTATCTCGGCTATCGGGTAGGCATAGTTCACGTCCGTTCTAAAGTGCTTGGACGCCATAACATCGTATGCTCCACCGTAGGCTTTTCTGACAATTAACGTAATCTTTGGGACAGTTGCTTCTGCGTATGCGTACAGCAATTTAGCTCCATGTATGATGACACCGTTGTGTTCTTGAGCTACACCCGGCATGTATCCTGGCTGATCCTCAAATGTGATAATTGGAATATTGAAAGCATCACAGAATCTTATAAATCTTGCAGCCTTAATTGCAGCCTTATAATCCAATGCTCCAGCAAAATAGTGTGGATTATTTGCTACAATCCCTACGCTCCTGCCTCCAAGATGAGCAAAACCCACTACCATGTTTTTGGCATAATTTTCCTGAATTTCCAGGAAATACCCGTCATCTACAACTTTTTTTATTAGGTCTTTCATTTCGTATGGTTTCATAGGGTCTGACGGCACTAATTCATAGATTGAATCATCTCTTCTATTTGGAGGATCATCCGTTGGTTTGTATGGTGGGTCTTCCATATTGTTTTGTGGAATAAATTGAAATAGCTCTCTGACCAACATTAATGCATCCTCGTCATTTTCTGCTGCAAAGTGAGCTACCTGGGTTTTTGTAGTGTGAACCCCTGCTCCTCCGAGATCTTCTTTTGTAATTTTTTCTCCAGTAACAGCTTCAATTACATCAGGTCCTGTTATGAACATAAAGCTTGTATTTTTTACCATAATCGTGAAGTCCGTCACTGCGGGCGAATAAACTGCGCCACCAGCAGTAGGACCCATTATAACTGAGATTTGAGGAATAACACCTGAGAACATCACGTTTCTTAAGAAGATATCTGCATACCCTGCCAAAGATTCAACGCCTTCTTGAATTCTTGCTCCACCTGAGTCGTTCAAACCTATTACAGGAGCACCTACTTTTGCAGCCAAGTCCATGATTTTGCAAATTTTTTTGGCATGAGCTCCGGATAATGAGCCTCCAAAAACGGTAAAATCTTGACTAAAAACAAACACAAGTCTTCCGTCGATTGTTCCGTATCCAGTAACAACACTATCACCCAATACCTTTTGTTTTTCCATTCCGAAATCTGTACATCTGTGCGTAACAAATTTGTCAAACTCAACAAAGCTACCTTCATCAAGGAGTAATTTAATTCTTTCTCTTGCAGTTAATTTACCTTGAGCATGTTGCTTTTCTATCTTACTCAATCCTCCACCTAACTCTGCTTCCTTTTCTAACCTTTTTAACTCCTCGAGCTTGTCATGCATTGGCAAACCTCCTATAACCTATTTTCTAATCTAATATATTTAAAAACAATCAAAATGTCAATAAATGTGTTTCACCATTTGTTAATATTTTATTTTTGATTTATGAATATGCAAAAAAGTGTAGGATGCGTTTGTATAATGCGAAACTTAAAATTTATCTTTATCAATTCGTTTGAAAAAAATGGGGTTTTGTGTAATATTTTAGCAGAAAAGATTATGGAGGATAGTTATGAAGTTGGACTTTGGTGTATTTAGGGAATATGACATCAGAGGTATATGGGATAAAAACATAAATAAGTATTTTGCGTTTATGTTAGGTGTTGCTTTTAGTAAATATTTAAGGGATAAACTTGATAGAGATAAACTTTCAGTTAGTATAGGCTATGATGCCCGTCTTTCTTCTGCTGAAATATTCGGTGCGCTATCTAAAGGGTTTAACTCTCAAGGCGTAAAGGTATTCGATATTGGCCTTGTCCCTACACCTGTTCAATACTTTTCCCTTTTCAATCTCGACGTTGAGGGTGGTGTGATGATAACAGCCTCTCATAACCCAAAAGAGTATAACGGTTTTAAGTTGTCTTTGGGTAAAGAAACGCTTTTCGGTAAAGAGATAAGAGAAGTTGGCGAATTGATGCATTCTTTGGATGTAAAGTTTGATAGTAATGTTGAGCCAAATATAGAAAAGGTGGACATGCTTGGAAAATACATTGACTTCATGCTCGACCAGTTTGGGTATCTTAAAGACATTGAAGATAAGCCCTCTATTGCTTTGGACGGTGGTAACGGGACAGCCGGTTTTGTGGGGTTTGAGATATTTAAACGATTGGGTTTTGATATTAAGGGTCTGTTTATCGAGCCTGATGGCAATTTTCCCAACCACCATCCTGACCCAACGGTTGAAAAGAACTTGAAAGATCTAAAGGAGACAATAGAGAAATACAAGCTTGAGTTTGGTGTGGGCTATGATGGGGACGGTGATAGGATTGGTGTTGTCTTGAAGGATAAGACGATCCTATGGGGTGATCAACTGTTGCTCTTGCTTTCACAGGATCTATGCAAAAGAAAAAAAGGTGCAAAGGTTATAATGGATGTCAAATGCTCTGATGTTGTTTATAGCATGATAGAAAAGACGGGCTGCAAACCCATCATGTACAAAACAGGGCATTCTTTAATCAAAGATAAAATGAGGAAGGAAAATGCTCTACTCGCTGGTGAAATGAGCGGCCATATATTTATGGGGGAAAACTACTTTGGTTACGACGATGCAGTCTATGTGTCCTTAAAGCTCGCCGAAATTGTTACAAGGGATAAATTGGATCTTGTTAGTTGGAAAAACTCCCTGCCTAAGGTCTACAACACCCCCGAAATAAGGATTGACTGTCCTGAAAACAAGAAGGGAAATGTGATAAAAGAGTTTAAGTCGATTTTGAACAAGAGAAAGAAAGAGTTGGGCATTGTAGATACACTTACGATTGATGGCGTTAGGTTCAATACAGATTACGGTTGGGGTCTTGTGAGGGCAAGCAATACACAACCCGTGCTCGTTTTGAGATTTGAGGCGAACAGTGAAGAAAACTTAGAGAGAATAAAGGATTTTACGCTTAAACATATAGAGGAGCTGATAAAAAGATGAATAAGCTTGATAAGATTAGGGAAAAGGTTGAAAATGGTGAGACAATAGACTTTGGAGATGCAAGGTTGATTTTAAGATCAGATAACCTGCTTGAGATTGGAGAGATAGCAAGGTCCATAAAGATAAAGAAGACAGGCAAAAAGGTCTATTTTGTTTTCAACAAGCATATAAACTACACAAATCTGTGCGTTTCAAAATGTAAATTCTGCGCGTTTTATAGAAATGGCGATGAGCCCGATGCGTATACTATGGAGGTTGATGAGATAATTGAAGAGATTTCAAAGATGCCAAAGGGCATAAAAGAGGTGCATATTGTCGGTGGATTGCACCCAACAAAGCCGTTTTCGTACTATATCGACATGGTTAGGGCGATCAAGACAAACTTTTCCCTCGTCAATGTAAAGGCATTTACGGCTGTGGAGATTGATTACTTTTCAAAGATCAGCGGCTTGAGTTATGAAGAGGTTCTAACAGAACTCAAAGAAGCCGGTCTTGATTCCATGCCCGGTGGTGGTGCAGAGGTTTTTTCAGACAGGGTAAGAAAGAAGCTTTATCCCAATAAAATCGGGTTCGATAAATGGTTTGAAGTTCATGCCATTGCCCACAGGTTGGGAATTCCAACAAACGCTACACTGCTTTTTGGGCATATAGAAACAGACGATGAGATCATAGATCATCTGTTTAAGTTGAGGAAATTACAGGAAGAGCATCCCGGTTTTCTGTGTTTTATACCGTTAAGCTTTCATCCCGCTAATACGCCGCTTGAGGGTAAAATCGAAAAGGTTGATGCAGTACGCGAACTCAAGGTTTTGGCTTTATCACGCATAATCCTTGATAACTTTCCCCATGTAAAGGCCTATTGGGTAATGCTTTCGCCCAAAATCGGCCAGATTGGTCTGCATTTCGGCGCAGACGATATAGATGGAACGATCGGTCAAGAGAGAGTAACACATGCTGCGGGAGCGAAAAGTCCTTTGGGTTTGGCGAAGGAGTATATGGTCAATTTGATAAAGAATGCAGGTTTTATACCTGTTGAAAGGGATGCACTATACAACGAGATAGAGGTGTTCAATTGATAGAGCAAATATACGAAAAGGTGTCGAACTTTGAAAGAATAAACAAAGAAGAGGGCGTTAAGTTGCTCAAAGAGAGCGACTTTTTAACCTTGGGCAAACTTGCAAACAGAATTAGATTTAAAAAACACCCCGAGAGGGTCGTTACGTTTATCTTGGATACAAACATAAACTACACAAACATCTGCTATGTGGGTTGCAGCTTTTGTGCATTTTACAGGAAGCCACATGATAGGGATGCATACACGTTGAGCATTTCCCAGCTTGTGGAAAAGATAAAAGAAGCACAATTAAAAGGTATTACAACGGCCCTTATTCAAGGTGGTTTAAATCCAGAATTGCCGTATGAGTACTATTTGAACTTGGTTAAAGAGTTATCGAAAAGCACGGTTCATGTGCATGCGTTTTCGCCGCCTGAGATTGATCTAATGAGCAAAATATCGGGAAAGAGTGTTGATGAAGTGTTTGATGACCTAAAGGATGCGGGTTTGACAACAATGCCCGGCGGCGGTGCAGAGATACTCTCAGAAAGGGTAAGAAAAAGGATATCCCCAAAGAAGATCAGCACGGATAGGTGGATTGAGATAATGGAAAAGGCCCATGAGCATGGAATAAAAACGACAGCTACGATGATGTTTGGTCATGTGGAGACGGAAGAGGATATAATTGAGCATCTGGATAGGATCAGAGAATTGCAAGACAGAACAGGTGGTTTTACGGCTTTTATAGCGTGGGATTTCAAAAAAGAAAACAATGAGCTCGGTAAGGTTGTAAATAGGACTGTGACGAGCATTGATTATTTGAAGATTGTTGCTATTGCAAGGATATACCTTGACAACTTTGATAACATTCAGGCATCTTGGGCATCTCAAGGCAAGGATGTCGGTGAGCTTGCGCTCCATTTCGGTGCAAACGACATGGGGAGCATGCTTGTTGAGGAAAACGTTATGAGAGAAGCAGGTTTTAGAGCTCAATCCGATGTTGATGAGATTGCGTCCGCAATAAGAAAAGCTGGGTTTAAACCCGTACTTAGAACCACTGATTACAAAATGATAAAGTATTTATAGTTTTTTTTGGAGGTATAACTTGAAGATTTCTGAAATTTTTAAACAAAAAAAGGGAACGTTGTCCTTTGAATTTTTTCCGCCAAAAAAAGTAGAAAATGAACATACGTTGTTCAATACAATTGAGGTGCTGAAAAAATACAACCCCGATTTCGTTTCAATAACATACGGCACTGGTGGGAGTTCTCAAGATAAGACAATAGAATGGACATTGAAAATAAAAAAACAATACGGATTAAACCCTATGATGCACCTTACATGCATCACTGCAACGCGCGAATTTATTGATAAAATAGTAGATACATTAAAAGCAAACAATATTGATAATATTTTAGCTCTGAGAGGTGATCTGCCGGAGGGATTTGACAAATCAAAAATGGAGTTTGGGTATGCCTATCAATTGGTTGGGTATTTGAAAGAAAAAAAAGGTTTTTCTATAGGTGTTGCTGGATATCCAGAAGGACATCCAGAGTCTCCCTCACTTGGGAAGGATGTTGAATATTTAAAAATGAAGATTGACGCCGGTGGTGATTTTATAATTACTCAACTGTTTTTTGATAATAGGAAGTTCTTTGATTTTCTAGATAGAGTTAATAAGTTTGGAATTAATGTGCCAGTTGTGGCTGGCATCATGCCTGTTTTGAACTTGAAACAGGTTAGCCGATTTACGGATATGTGCGGAGCAACTGTCCCTTTAGAACTTTTGAGTAAGCTGGATGGAAAGAGTAATGATGATGCTTATAAAATTGGTGTTGAATATGCTGTAAAACAGTGTCAGGAATTGATAGATAATGGTGTCAAAGGACTACATTTCTATACTTTGAACAAATTTAATGCCACAGAAGATATTCTAAAAGCTCTTAAAGTTTAAATTAAAAGATAAATATCTTGAAAATGAGGGATTAATGTGTTATTAATTTATCCGCAAGTGGAGGAGTGGCCGAGTCTGGCTTAAGGCGGCGGTCTTGAAAACCGTTGAGTCCGCGAGGGCTCCGTGGGTTCGAATCCTACCTCCTCCGCCATGAATCTCGGAGAGGTGGCCGAGCTGGCTGAAGGCGCTCGCCTGCTAAGCGAGTGTGTGGGCAAAACCTGCACCGAGGGTTCGAATCCCTCCCTCTCCGCCATTATTCAAACTCCTGCAGCCTTTCTTTTATTACGGTAGCTATTTTTTTGCTGATACCCTTAACAGAGGCAATCTCATCTATAGAGGCATTTTTTAGGTTTTCAACACTGCCGAATTTTTCAAACAGGGCCTTTTTCCTCTTTGGACCAATAAACTCAATTCTATCAAGGACACTGGACAAAACATAATCCTTCCTCTTTTTCCTGTGAAACTCTAAAGCAAACCTGTGTGTCTCATCCCTCAATTTCTGCAGAAATTCCAAAACTTCCCTGTCTACATCAACAGGCTCATTTTCTACATAGATCCTATCTTCAACCTCTCCTTTTGATCTTATGACTCTACTTTTCCTCTTTTCCTTTGCTATGCCAACAATGTCATAATCCTCTCCAAACACATCTTTTGCCGCTTTAATTTGAATTGGCCCTCCGTCGACAACAATAAGGTCGGCTAACCTGTTTGAGCTGCCCAATAAAAGTCTTTTATGTCTTGAAAAAATTTCTTTCATAGCCTCAAATTCGTACTTGTTCGTTAGATTATACCTCCTGTACATCTGCTTATCAAAACCGCCAAGTGTATATCTAACAATACCACCCACAACATTTTCGAAGCCCAAATGGGAGACATCAACAACATCGATCGTTAAAGGCACCTTCTTTAAATTGAACAAATCCTTTAGCTTCTTGAATATCTCCATATCCTTCTCAAACCTATTGAGGTGCATCTCAAGGTTAATCTGTGCATTCTTCTTTGCAAGCTCTAACAGCCTTTTTCTTTTGCCCCTTTTTGGAATTACCACATCCACAGATTTGGACGTACTTAAGGCCTCTTTTATCGTCTCAACACTATTTAGTCCCTCTGTGATCACAACATCCGGAATGACCTGGTTCATCTGTATGTAGTATTGAACCAAAAAGTTCTCAATAAAGTCGCTATTTATGTCACCTTCGTAAAAGTAAAAACTCCTGTTGCCTACAACGTTCGAAAATCTGATACTCATAATGTAGGCACATGTGATATTCTCATGCGTGGCAAACGCTATCACATCGGTAAAATCCTCATCAACATCCGTCACAACCTGCTTGTTCTCAAGCAATTCAATGGCTTTTAGTTTATCCCTGACTTTTATGGCTTTCTCAAATTCCAGTTTATCCACTAATTCCTTTAGTTCTTGCTCCAATTGCTTCTTTATCTTCTTTGGATTTGTCAGTATCGATTTTATTTCGTCGATTATCTTTAAATACTCGTCCCTTGAGATATTGCCGATACACGGCGCCAAGCACCTGTTCATCTGAAAGTAGATGCACGCATTTTTTGATCCTTGACACTGTTTATCGTTTTTTTGTGCGATTTTGTATGTGGATTTAAGCAGATTTATCAAATCCCTCAATCTGTCAACAGGTGTTATCGGACCGAAGTAGAAGTCGCCTTTGTTTTTGACACGCCGAGCTATGCTTAACCTCGGGAATTTTTCCGTGTAGCTTATCCTCAAATACGGATAGCTTTTGTCATCCCTTAAAACAACGTTGTAGGGTGGTCTGTACTGTTTGATTAAGTTGGATTCCAAAAGCAGTGCTTCAAGCTCATTTTCGACAATGATAATTTCCACACTGTTTGCCTCTCTAATCAGTGATTGCTTGAAAAAATCTATACCCGACTTGGCAACATAGCTCCTCAGTCTATCTCTTAACGATTTTGCTTTTCCTACGTAGAGTATCTCATCGTCTTTGGAACGTATTATGTAAACACCCGTTGCCTTTGGTATCTCTTTTAATAACTCTGGGTTTTTGAATATCTCAAATTTCTGGTTCATCTAAAGAAAACGCAAAGCCAAAGGGCGTCCTTTGATGTGTATTCAACTCTGTGCCTTTCGTGGGGTTCGATTATTAGCCAATCTCCTGCTTTTAAATCAACCTTGCCCTTATCTTCAAAAAGTAATTGCGCCCTGCCCTTTAAAAGCAGAACAAACTCGTATTCATCTTGATCGTAATAAAAGCCATCCTCGGATCGATCACCAAACGATGCTATACGCTCAATCCTAACGTTGCCCTTTTCTACCAGCTTCTCGACTATCTCTCTATCCGACGTCCCTATACCTTCAAACACATTCTTCACGCCAATCAAATACACCCCCTAAAACCCTTTCATTCTCCTTTGCCATTTCTTCAATCTCTAAATCCACAAGGTCGTTGATAATGAGCCTTGAACCACCCGTTT
>JALTCA010000143.1:0-3857 GCA_027008245.1 Desulfurellales bacterium | reverse complement strand
CAGATTCTCAAAGCTCAAGAAAAAAAGCTAAAACAAAATGCTCAAAGATGATGATATAATAGCAGCCATTGCCTCTGGACAAGTAGAATCTGCTATAGGTGTAATAAGGGTATCAGGAAAGAACAGCCTAAAATTGCTACAGCAGATTTTCACAAAGAAACCACCCTATGAGCACAGAAGACTCTATTATGGTTTTATAAAAGACGAACTAGGTCATACATTGGATGAAGTAATCGTAGGAATATTCAAATCACCACAATCATATACAGGAGAAGACTCATTTGAGGTCTATTCTCATGGTGGATTGGTGGTTATGAACGCTATTCTAGATAGGATATTAAGCGAAGGAGCAAGACTTGCGGAACCCGGAGAGTTTACTAAAAGAGCATTTTTGAACGGAAAAATAGATTTAACTCAAGCAGAAGCTGTGGCAACAGTTATCAGCGCAAAAAGCAAAAGAGCTTTAAAGGTAGCTCAAAATCAATTGCAAGGTAATTTCTCAAAACAACTTTCCAAAATCAGAGATAAAATATTATACTTAATGGCTGAAAATGAGGTTAGAATCGACCATCCAGAAGAAGAATTAAGTCAACTGACAATTGATGATAGAACGGCAATCGTGAATGAAATAAAAATTAATCTTAGTCGCATCCTTAGAGCTACAGAATTCGGCGACCGTCTTTTTAAAGGATTAACCCTTGCAATAGTTGGTAAACCAAACGTTGGCAAATCTTCACTACTTAATCTAATTGTAGGTGAAGAAACGGCAATCGTTACAGATATTCCAGGAACGACACGCGACATAGTCAAAGAATCCTTCAATATAAAAGGCATACCGTTTTCAGTTTTAGACACAGCCGGTATTAGGCACACTGAGGACATTGTCGAAAAAATAGGGGTTAACCGAAGCATAGAGGCAATTAACAGGGCTGATATTATCTTAGCAGTCTTTGATGCCTCTCAAGCTTTAGACAAAGAAGACTTCAACCTTATTGATAGACTAAAAACTATAGAAAAGCCCGTAATCGCGGTTTTAAATAAGACAGACAAACCTATTGTGGCCAAGAAGCGAGATATACCTGTAGAAAGGATTATAAAAATCTCTTGTCTTACTGGAAATGGACTTAAAGAATTAGAAAACGAATTAGAAAATATTGCTTTAGGTAACTTTGATGACATGCAACTAGTATCCTTAAACGCAGCGCAAAAACAAGCCTTGAAGGGGGCTTTAAATATGTGTAACCGATTATCAAAAGATATAGAAAAAGATATCGACCCAGCCCTTGTTGGTGTAAATCTTTTATCCTTGGCTGATTACTTGGACGAAGTTATTGGTAAAATTACCAATGAAGATATGCTGGATGTAATGTTTAAACACTTTTGCATAGGAAAATAGATGTTTCACGTGAAACATTATGGAGTTGAAAGATGAGATATCCTAAAAATTATGACGTTATTGTAATAGGCGGAGGTCATGCAGGTATAGAAGCTTCACTAATTAACGCAAGATTGGGCTTAAATACCTTGCTTCTAACAATATCTTTAGACTCAATAGGCCAAATGAGTTGTAACCCAGCCATAGGAGGATTGGCAAAAGGACATCTTGTAAAAGAAGTTGACATATTAGGTGGAGAAATGGCCAGAAATATAGATGAAACTGGCCTTCAATTTAAAATTCTTAACAGAAGTAAAGGTCCTGCCGTTTGGTCGTCAAGAGCACAAGCAGATATGACAGCATACAGACTGAGGATGAAATATACTTTAGAAAAGCAAAAAAACTTAGACACAAAACAGGAAATGGTTGACGAAATATTGACAAACGGAAACAAAGTAGTAGGTGTGAGAACAAACTTAGGAAATGAGTATTTTTCAAATGCAATAGTAATAACAACAGGCACATTTATGAAAGGCAAAATATTTATTGGACTGAACACCTATTCTGCTGGCAGGGCTTGGGAGCCTCCGTCAGAGAGATTGTCAGATAGCCTAAAAAGTTTAGGATTAAAAATAGCAAGACTAAAAACAGGCACAACACCAAGATTGGATGCAAGGACAATAGACTTTGACTCCTTAACATTGCAACCGGGTGACGATGACCCAATACCGTTCTCTTTCAGGACAAAAGAACTCAATAGACCCAACGTGCCTTGCTATCTCACATACACAAACGAAAAGACGCACGAGATAATACTTAAAAACTTAGACCAATCACCACTCTACAGCGGAATAGTGGAATCAATGGGACCCAGATATTGTCCCTCTATAGAAGATAAGGTTGTTAAATTTTTCGAAAAAACACAGCATCAAATATTTTTAGAACCAGAAGATGAAAAATCCACAGAGATTTACGCAGACGGCCTGCATACATCTATGAGTTATGAGGTTCAACTGAATTTTTTAAGAAGCATCAAAGGACTGGAAAAAGTAGAAATAATGAGACCAGGTTATGCTATAGAATACGATTTTGTTGACCCAACCCAACTTAAACACACTTTAGAGACAAAAAAAATTAAAGGCTTATTCTTAGCTGGGCAAATCAATGGAACAAGTGGATATGAAGAGGCAGCAGCCCAAGGTATCGTAGCAGGAATAAATGCAGCTTTCTATTTGCTTGATAAAGAGCAGTTTGTATTGGGAAGAAATGAGGCATACACAGGGGTTCTCATAGACGATTTAGTAACAAAAGGAACAAAAGAACCATATAGAATGTTCACTTCAAGGGCAGAATATAGGCTAATCTTAAGAGAAGACAATACACATTTACGTCTTGCAGAGAAATCATTTAAAGCCGGGCTTTTAAACAAAGATGAATACGAAATGATACAAGAGCAAAAAATAAAGATAGAAGAAACAATAAAAAATCTAAAGAAAACATTTATTTTTCCCAACGAAGAAACTAACGAAAGGCTTAAAGAGTTAGGAACTGAAATAATTAAAACAAAAACCGACCTAGCCAAGCTTTTGAGAAGAACAGAGATGAACTACGACAAATTAAAAGAGATTGTTCCAGATTTAGAAGAACTGGATAAATTTATAAAGCAAGAAGTTGAAATAGACATAAAATACGAAGGCTATCTAAACTTACAAAAACAACAAATAGAAAAATTTAAAAAATATGAAAACATGAGAATTCCTGAAGATTTTGACTATACAATGGTAGGTGGTTTATCAAACGAGGTTAGAGGCAAACTAATGGAAATCAAACCTACATCCATAGGGCAGGCCATGAGAATATCTGGCGTCACACCTGCAGCTGTTTCTATACTCATGATATACCTGAAAAAAAACGATGGGAAAGCAGAAAACACCGCTTGATGAGGTATTTGAAAAATTAAACATACCACAAAAAAATATAGAGCAATTCTATTTGTATTTAGAGATATTGTTTGAATGGAACAAACACATAGCTCTGATATCCAAAAGAGAAAAAAACGTTGTAAACAATTTACTTGAACCTTCGTTGCTATTTTTTAAGATTTTTCAAAGAGATAACCTTTCAGTTATAGATATAGGTTCTGGAGGAGGCTTTCCAGCATTAGCGATAAAAATATACGAACCAAATTTAGATATTACGATGATAGAGGCAAATTCTAAAAAATGCGCATTTCTAACATATGCATGCGCTAAATTAAACTTGAAATGCAATATTATAAACAAAAGAATCGAAGACATTGATTTTGGAATGAAATGTGATGTTGTAACTGTACGCGCTTTAAAAATCCTACCATTAATAGAAGAAATAAAAAAAAGGATAAGCGGCGGTCATCTTTTATACATAACCTCCAAAGACAACCACCTCACAATTCCCCCACAAAAAGAACACATATTAAACAACCACTGCGCAAGGTTATATCAAC
>JALTCA010000142.1:0-3893 GCA_027008245.1 Desulfurellales bacterium | reverse complement strand
ATCTTCCATCATCAAGCACCTGCAGTAGTATATTGAACACATCAGGATGCGCCTTTTCTATCTCATCAAGCAGGATAACAGAATACGGTTTTCTCCTTACAGCCTCAGTCAATTGACCGCCTTCTTCATAACCTACGTATCCTGGAGGTGCGCCAATTAGTCTTGCTACAGAATGTTTCTCCATGTATTCACTCATGTCAATTCTAATCATAGCCCTTTCATCATCAAACAGATACTCCGCCAGAGCCTTTGAAAGTTCGGTTTTACCCACACCCGTTGGTCCTAAGAACATAAACGATGCAATAGGTCTATTTTTATCAGAAAGTCCAGCCCTTGATCTTAAAATCGCATCTGTTACAGATTTAACAGCGTAGTCTTGACCGACAACCCTCTCTTTAATTTTTTCTTCCATCTTTAGTAGTTTCTCTTTTTCGCTCTCTAGCATCTTGGATACTGGTATGCCAGTCCATTTGGACACTATTGTTGCGATTTCTTCCTCTGTTACCTCCTCTTTCAATAGCCTGTTTTCGATAGAGTTGAGCTTTTTGTTCTTCTCTTCAAGCTCTTTTTCAAGCTTTGGCAATTCTCCGTATTTTAAAACACTTGCCCTTTCAAAATCGCCATTCCTTTCTGCTATCTCTATTTCTGTCTTGATTTTGTCGATTTTCTCTTTTATCGAGTGTATCTCTGATATGAGGTTTTTCTCGTATTGCCACCTTGCTCTGAGCTCGTTGAGTTCCTCTTTTAACTGGGCAAGCTCTTTTTCAATGTCCTCAAGTCTCTTTTTGGAGTCCTCGTCATTTTCTTTCTTTAAAGCTTGTCTTTCTATCTCAAGCTGAGCGATCTTTCTGTTTAGGTTGTCTATTGGCTCAATTTCGCTTTCAAGCTGTGTCTTTAGACTTGCCGCTGCCTCGTCCACTAAGTCTATAGCTTTATCTGGCAAAAATCTGTCTGTGATGTACCTGTTGCTCAAGACGGCTGCCGCAACTAAAGCAGAATCTTTTATCTTGACTCCGTGATGGACTTCATATTTCTCCTTTAGGCCCCTCAAAATAGAGATTGTGTCCTCAACTGTTGGCTCTTTTACATAAACAGGCTGAAATCTTCTTTGAAGGGCTGCATCTTTCTCTATGTATTTTCTGTATTCCTTTAACGTCGTTGCACCGATACATCTCAGTTCGCCACGTGCAAGCATGGGCTTTAGCATGTTGGACGCATCCATTGAACCCTCGGCTGCTCCCGCTCCAACAACTGTGTGTAGCTCGTCTATAAACAGAATAATCCTGCCTTCAGATCTTTTGACTTCGTTGAGAACAGCTTTTAATCTCTCCTCGAATTCTCCCCTAAATTTTGCACCAGCAATCAAAGAACCTAAATCTAACTCTACAATTATTTTGTCTTTTAAGCTCTCTGGTACATCGCCTTTGGCTATTCTTTGGGCTAAACCCTCTATGATTGCGGTTTTACCTA
This sequence comes from Desulfurellales bacterium, assembly GCA_027008245.1. Lineage (GTDB taxonomy): Bacteria > Campylobacterota_A > Desulfurellia > Desulfurellales > Hippeaceae > Hippea. Next base: position 2,423 of record JALTCA010000142.1, on the reverse strand, counting down.
CACCCGGTTCTCCTATCAAAACTGGGTTGTTTTTTGTTTTTCTTGAGAGGATTTGGATAGTTCTTCTTATTTCATCGTCTCTCCCAATAACCGGGTCTAGCTTGCCACTTCTTGCCAACTCTGTTAAATCCCTTCCATATTTCTTCAGGGCCTCATACTTTTCCTCTGGGTTTTGGTCTGTTACCCTTACGCCACCGCGTATATCAACTAAAGCTTTTAACAGGTCATTCTTCTTTATATTAAAATGTCTAAATACTTCTGCGGCATCACAATTTTCGCTCATAGCGACTAAAAAATGCTCTACACTTATGTATTCATCTTCCATCTGATGCATCTGCTCTTCAGCTTTTTTAAAGACATCGTCCAGCTCTTTGGTTATATATATTTGAGCTGAAGTAGATGATGTAAACTCCACTTTCGGTATTTTTTCAATCAACTCATCTGTGTAATTTTGAAAATCTAAAATGTTTACACCTAACTTTTTCAAAATAGAAACAGCTACGCTTTCTTGTTCTGAAGTTATAGCCCTTAAAAGATGAAGCGACCCTATTTGCTGATTTTTATGTGTCTCTGCTATGTTTTTAGCGTTTTGCAGCGCCTCTTGCGATTTTACAGTAAGTTTGTTTATATCCATTTTTTCCTCCTCCTATTGTTTTTAGATGACAAAACCAGGGGAGGGGCATCCCTCCTCAGGCATTGCCATCCTATTTTTGTATAGGAATCTCTTTTGGCTTTGACTCAGGTTTTTTAGGCAAAACTATTGTTAAGAGACCATCTTTGTATTTTGCCTGAATCTTGTCTGCGTCAACATTGTCTGGTAGTAAGAAGCTTCTTGAGAAGGAACCGTAGCTTCTTTCCATTCTGTAATAATTTTTCCCTTCTTCTTTTCTTTCGAATTTTCTCTCACCGAATATTGTCAATGTGCTATTCTCAAGGTTGATTTTAATATCATCCTCTTTCATTCCAGGGGCTTCAATCTCTATGTTGATAGCATCCTTTGTTTCGTAAATATCCACCGCCGGTATCCACTCATTTGCTTCTCTGCTTTTTGCCGATGTTGGCAATAAGTCATCGAATACCCTGTTTAACCTCTCCTGTAGTGTTGTTAACTCTCTGAAAGGCTCCAATGCGTTTAGCATTTCTACCACCTCCTTTTTCTTTCTTTTCAATTTCCGATACTTAATATAACCCTTATAGTAATATTGTCAAGGTTTGTGCGAAAAATTTTTTATTTTTTTATTATTCCTATTTTCATAAGGAAAAACATGATAAAAAGTGTCTAACATGACTTGACAATATCACTATAAAGTCTATATTTATTATAGTAGCAATATTTAAAAGCGAGGTGAAGGCCATGAGAGATCCATATGAGGTATTGGGTGTTTCTAAAAGTGCAACTGAAGATGAAATAAAGAAGGCATATAGAAGATTGGCAAGGAAATATCATCCGGATTTAAATCCGAACAACAAAGAAGCTGAGAAGAAATTTAAAGAGGTGAACGAAGCTTATTCTATTTTATCAGACCCTGAAAAGCGCAAGCAGTATGATCAATTTGGATTCTCTAATTTTGAATCTGGTGCTGGAGGTTATGATTTTAGTCAATTCAAAAATTTTGGGTTTGATTTTGGAAACTTTAGAGGTAGGTCTACTTCTGAGGATTTCGATATAGGGGATTTGTTTGAAAACCTGTTTGGCGCAAGTAGAAGGACAGGATTTAGAAGCACCTATGAGCCAAAGGGTGCAGATATTTATTACACAATGGATTTGGACTTTATGGATGCCGTCAAAGGTACAACTATAACATTAAATATTAATGATGAGAGGGTTAAGGTTAAGATACCTGCTGGTATAAAGGACGGCACTAAACTGAAAGTTCCAGGCAAGGGTCAACCAGGCCCAGGAGGCAGAGGTGATTTGCATATAATCGTTAATGTTAAACCCAATCCAGATTTTGAAATTAAAGACGGAAAACTTTATACGACGTTTGAGATTCCATTAGTTACAGCACTGTTCGGCGGAACAGCTGAGGTTAGAACACCCGATGGCACTGTTAAGATTAAGATACCAAAAGGAACCCAGTGTGAGCAAGTATTTAAAATAAAAGGTAAGGGAATCGGTGGTGATTCACTTTATGCAAAGGTAAAAGTTAAAATACCTAAGAATGTGAGAGAAGATGAGCATATAAAACGGGTATTGGAGGCATAAGCTATGAAAAGAAAAAATGGATATTACACTATAGGAATGGTAGCCGAAATTTTGAATGTGCATCCTCATACATTGAGGGAATATGAGAGAGAAGGGCTTATTAATCCTATAAGGACAACCGGTAATATCAGACTTTATACCGATGATGATATTGAAGATATAAAGTTTATAAGGGAAATGACACAGGAGTTGGGTGTTAACCTTGCTGGTGTTGATA
>JALTCA010000141.1:0-3903 GCA_027008245.1 Desulfurellales bacterium | reverse complement strand
CTATTCTGGATGCAGACAAAGAGGGTTTTTTGCGTTCCACAACAAGCCTCATTCAAACGGCCGGTAGGGCTTCGAGAAATGCCGATTCTAAGGTTATATTCTATGCCAATACGATAACTGAATCGATGAAAAAGGCTATAGAGGAGATCGAAAGAAGAAGAAAGATTCAGGCGGAATACAACAAAAAACATGGAATTGTGCCGAAGACTATAGTTAAATCGAAGGATAACAAGATGTTAGAGATGTGTAGCTTGGATTATATGGATAAAATTGACGTGTTTGAAGAAGAAATTGATAGAAAGGATATACCGAAGAAGATTAAGATGCTCAAAAAACTCATGCAGAATGCTGTTAAAAAAATGGATTTTGAAAAGGCAATAGAGTATAGGGACGAGATTGAGCGTCTTAAAAAACTTGACCTTGAAGCGGGATAATATATTATCTTGATAAGTTTTTTTACAGGAGGAGAGATGCTTGAACTAAAAAATATAAAGTATTCAAAAAGCGGTAATGAGATAATTAAGGGCATAGATATGAAATTTGAAGAGGGCAATGTTTACTGCATTGTAGGCAATAATGGAGTAGGCAAGTCGACCATTGGATACATAATTATGGGCTTGAGTGATTATAAACCTACAGAGGGCAGAATTTTTCTGGATGGTGAAGATGTTACGAATCTTGATGTAACAGAAAGGGCAAAAAAGGGAATTTCTCTCTTGTGGCAAGAGCCTGCGCGGTTTGAGGGTATAACGGTTGAGAACTACTTGAGGCTAAACAAGGATATAAAGAAAGAAGAGATTGAAGAGGCTTTGAGACTTGTAAATTTGGATCCGAGTATGTATATGCGCAGGTACGTTGATAAGAAATTGTCAGGTGGAGAGCGCAAAAAGGTTGAGCTTGCAAGTTGTATTTTGTTGAGGCCTAAGTATGTAATTATGGATGAGCCAGACAGTGGAATCGATATAATGAGTTTGGATATGATAGTTAAGGTGATAAATCATTTTAAGAAAATCGGAAGTGCGGTTATAGTTATTACTCACAGGAAGGAAATAGCTCTAAATTGTGGCTATTCATACTTGATTTGTTCAGGCAAAGTATTTTTGGAGGGAGACAGCAAGAAAATCGTCTCTTACTATGAGACTACGTGTGATAACTGCGGACACGTCAACTATTTAGAGGAGGAGTGATGGATATAGTAAAGGGTTACGAAAAGGAATTTGAGCAGTTAGTTGAGATATATGAGAAAAATACGAACGATAAGAGCTTAAGAAGCCCCGGCGTTGCAACAATAATTGTCAGTGGTAACAAGGTTGTGGGTCTAAACAGCGTTAAGGGCATGGGGATTACATCAAAAGAAAGGGCTGATGGGCTTGTGATGATAGATGTGGAGATTGAGGATAACACGATAATTCCCATTCCTGTCCATTTGTGCACAGGTTTTTTAAAAAAGAGGGGGGAGCAAATTCTAAAGTTTAACTATATCATAGGCAATAATGTTAAGGTTAAGTTTAAATCCCACTGTATATTGACTAAAGTCGAGAAGCTTCACCATTATATGGAAAGCGATATGTATATCGGTAAAAACTCGTTTGTTGTTTATGAGGATGAGCATTTTCACGATGAAGGCGGTGGCGTGTTTGTCGAGACAATAACAAAAATGAAGATAGACGAGGGTTCGTTTTTCTCAAGCAAGTTCTATGAAACCAAAACGAGGGTCGGTAGGATAAACGTCATTATGGACATAGAGCTTTTGAAGAATGCAAAGGCCGATCTTGAAAGCAAGATATACGGTAGAGAGGATGATATTATTGACATAAGAGAGGTTTTGAGGCTGAACGGTGAAAGTTCGTCGGGCATTGCAAAGTCTACGGTCTTTGCAACGGATAGAACAAAGGCGCATGTTGTAAATGAAGCCTATGGCAATGCACCTTATGCACGGGGTCATATTGAGTGTAACGAAATCGTTAAGGGAGACGATGTTGAGGTTTCAACATTGCCGCTGTTGAAGGTTTTAAACGACAAGGCAGAGCTTACGCATGAGGCAAGTGTCGGCAGGATTAATCAAGCACAGCTTGAAACATTGATGGCTAAAGGATTGACGGAGGATGAAGCTGCTGAGTTTATTGTCAATGGGTTGTTGAGCTGATGCTCAAGATTTTGTTTTTAATTTTTCTGTTATTTTTGTTTGTGACTATATATTCGTTTAAAAAACGCATTGATAATATACTTGATGTTTTGTTTCCGCCTAAAAATAAAAGAAAGGGAGATGAAAATAGCCCAGATGTGCTTGTTAGATGTGTGAACTGCGGTGTTTATTTACCAAAAAGCGATGCAGTTAAAAAGATAAAACTCAACGGAGAGATTTTGTATTTCTGCTCGGAACAGTGCAAGAAGGAGTACAGCAAAAAAAAATGATCTTTCTTGTTCTTTCTGCTATTCTTTTAAGCATTGCCACGCCACTTTCCGTTGCTTTTGATAATATATCTATAGCTGTTGGTGTTATAGGTTTGATCTTGCATGCCAAGAAAATCAAATTAAAAGACCTGGATTTTAGGGTTTTAGGTGTATCTGCCGTTGGTTTTCTATCTTCTGTTTTGTCTATTAATCCGTTGAAGAGTTTAAAGAATTCACATTACCTTTGGCATTTTTTGCCCTACTTCATCATGTCTCGTGTAGATAGGAGAAAAATTAAAACAGTGCTAACAATTTTAGGTATAGCAGCTATTATTTCATCGTTTGCTGTCGTATTCCAAGCTTTTACGGGTATAAGGATAAATCATGTGCATTTATACCAGCTTAAGCACATACATTTTTTCTCAAGGCCGATAAGAGCAGAAGGATTGTTTAGTAATGCATTAACAACCGCTGGTGTTATAGCCCCAGTTACGTTACTATTTTTTTCTCTGTCTATATTCGAAAAAAAGATAATGAGGATGTTCTTTGTGTTTGTGGCTCTAATAGGTTTTGCTGCTTTAGTTCTTAATTTCAGCAGGTCTTACTGGGTTGGCAGCTTTTTTGCTGTTTTGTTAATGCCACTCATTTACTCGAAGAGGAAGCCGCTTGTTTTCGTGCCCATTGTTGTTCTTACTTTAGCTTTTAGTCTTTATGAGTTTGTTCCTTCTGTTCACAACAGGATTGAATCCATAGTTAGGTATAAACACGATACTTCAGCTATGGATAGGATAGCCCTGTGGGAGGCTGGGTTGGATTTGTATAAGCATTACGATCTAAAATACAAACTTATTGGATGTGGAAGCGGGAATTTGTTTCACTTTCTAAAACCTTATTTAGTGAGGTCCGTTATAAAGATATTTGGGAATAGAAATGTACAATCGCATTTTTTTAGTGCAGTTCACAATGAGTATTTACAAATACTTCTAAAATGGGGAATTGTTGGCCTTTTGATTTGGCTGTATTTGTGGATTTATGTTTTGTATAGAAATTTTGTTTTCTTAAGAAAGACAGACAACGAATTTTACAAGGGTGTAGCTTTAGGCTTAACAATGGGTTTTATTGCCTTTTTGATCGGTGGTTTTTTTGAGCACAACGTTGGTGATGCTGAAGTTATAATATTTATAATGTTCTTGCTTGGCATAAACAAAAATATACTGGATTCCCTAAAGGAGGAAGGGTCATGAAATTCTTTTTGGATACGGCCAATATTGAAAAAATCAGGTACTTTGCCGATATGGGTCTTGTGGATGGTGTAACAACAAATCCGAGCCTAATTGCCAAAGAGGGCAGGGATTTTGAAAGTGTTATTAAGGAGATTACACAGATTGTTGATGGGCCTATATCTGCTGAAGTCTTATCCACAAACAGTGAGGGTATGATTCAGGAAGCATTAAGGTTGTCTGAAATTCACGAAAATATTGTTATCAAGATACCGATGACAAAGGATGG
>JALTCA010000140.1:0-1098 GCA_027008245.1 Desulfurellales bacterium | reverse complement strand
ATTTGTAGATTTGTATAAGGACTGTATAAGCCAAACTTATTGAGCATAGACTCCCAGAACGTTAACTTTGGTTGTAGCCTTAAATTAGATGCAACCAAATTGTTAGAAGGTATATTCTCTACGTTAATCTGATTTAATACTGCGCGTGTTTTGTTATCTATATCCAAATTACCTATTTCTATAGCAGAGCCTGAATAGCCGTTGTAAAGCTTGTATCTGAGTTTCTCATGTTTAACCGTAGAAACCAGAAGCACCAAATCTGCATCAACAACACTGGCAAGCTTTTTTATGGCCTCTTTTTCATATAGAGTATTTATTCGATTTTTAACAAAAGCGATTTGCAAAGTATCTGGACTTATAACAAGAAAACGACCTGTGCTGTTAAGCTTATCCTTAATTTGCAAATATATATAAGGATTTCTAGTTATTATGGCAATTCTGTAAGAAGGCTTTCCTGCAACCCACTGATCACCTACATGAGGCCTCCCACCGTATATTTCCTTTGTGCCATTTGGTATTATACCCAAACCCAAAAAGTACTTTCTCTCCCTTTCTATACCCTGAGTAATAGTTGCAATAGACTTATGATCGTAAACCTTGTTAATCGTCGCAAAGCATATTCCTTCCTTCAATTCTATAGGTTTATTTGAATTCAGAGGCACGAAACTACCTTCATTTATATAAACGTAGACAAAATAGTTTTTAAACAAACCATCATCAGAACCTTTATTTAAAATAAGCTTTTTACCATTAACCCCTACGATCTTCCCATCTACAACCTTGAGCTTTGTTAATATTTGGCTTGCCAAATTATCAAAAACAGCACTTGCATTTGATGCAAATGGAAAAACAAATAATAACACCAACAACGAAACTAAAATTTTTCTCATTTTTTTAATCCTTTTAATTGTTCCACAATTCCTTTAGTCTTATTGTAAAGTTTGGTAACCTCATTTAGCTCTTCCTTTTTTTCTTCTATTAGTTCCTTCGGTGCTTTTTCCAAGAAAGCACTGTTGTTCAGCTTACTGTTCAAGAAACTCATTGACTTTTCCTGTTTTTTAAGTAGCTTCATCAATCTATTCATCTCCTTATCAACAT
>JALTCA010000139.1:0-13728 GCA_027008245.1 Desulfurellales bacterium | reverse complement strand
CCTTATCTTCACACCTCTGTCTTTTGCTTTTACCAAAGCCCTTGCAAGTGGCCTTGATGTAAAGTCGTAAACGGCAATATCTATAGATTTCTCGCTTGCATTGATTTCGTCAACTATTGCATCCAGTGCTTCATAAGATGGCGTGAAGTAAACATAAATGTCGCGCGAAAACGATACTTGGGCGAGTAAAACAACAAGTAAAATAGCAATAAAAAAGTATTTCTTAAACATTGTAGTTTGGTGGCTCCTTTGTCATTATTATATCGTGAACATGACTTTCTCTTAAAGATGCCTCTGTTATTTGTACAAATACAGCCTTTTTTCTAAGTTTATCTAAATTTTTAGCCCCTAAATAGCCCATTCCCGATTTTAGACCTCCAACCAGTTGATATAAGACGTCACTAACCTCTCCTTTGTAGGGTACCCTACCCTCTACTCCTTCAGGTACCAATTTTTCTGGTTCCATATCATCTTGGAAATAACGGTCTTTGCTACCCTCTTTCATGGCTTCAATGGAGCCCATACCCCTGTAGATCTTGTACTTCCTGCCCTGGTAGATTACGCTTTCTCCTGGCGATTCCTCCGTTCCTGCAAGTAGGTTACCGATCATGACGGCCTCAGCACCAGCTGCTAAAGCTTTAACTATATCACCTGAAAATTTTATGCCACCATCCGCAATAATTTTTTTATCGTATAAAGCTGCCTCTTCAGCACATTCACTAATTGCTGTGATTTGTGGCACACCAACACCAGCTACAACACGTGTTGTACAGATTGAGCCAGGACCTATTCCTACCTTAACAATATCTGTCCCAGCCTTTATTAGGTCTTTTGCTCCTTCTTTGGTAGCAACATTCCCACCTATGACAGTAATATTTGGAAAATTGCTCTTTATTTTGTCAATAAGATTCAAAACATACATTGAATGGCCGTGTGCAGAATCAACAACCACCACATCTACGCCAGCTTTAATTAAGGCTTTTGACCTCTCGAACCCATCTTTTACTGAAACTGCAGCTCCTACAAGCAGCCTACCGTGCATATCTTTTGAAGCATTCGGGTACTCCTTCTTTTTTCTTATATCCTTTATTGTAATCAGCCCTTTAATTCTGAATTTATCGTCAACTATTGGCAGTTTCTCAACTTTAAATTGCTTCAGGTAGTCCTCTGCTTCTTGAAGTGTTATGCCTTCTTTTGCTGTGATTAGGTTATCTTTTGTCATAACGTCTTTTATAGGTTTTGAGTAGTCCTTTTCAAATTGTACATCCCTATTTGTTATAATTCCCACAAGTGTTCCATCCTCAAGCGTCACAGGTATACCAGAAATATGATATTGTTTCATTAGATTCAATGCGTCGTTGATTGTTGAATTTGGGTCAATGGTAATAGGGTCAAGAATCATGCCACTTTCAGATTTCTTCACCCTTATTACCTGTCTTACCTGTTCCTCTATACTCATATTTTTGTGTATAATACCTAGGCCACCCTGTCTTGCCATTGCAATGGCCATTTTGTGTTCCGTGACTGTGTCCATAGCGGCAGAGATGATAGGGGTTTTTAGGATTAACCTTTCCGTCAAATATGCGGTAACATCAACTTCTTTGGGTAGTACCTCTGATTTATTAGGCAGAAGCAGCACGTCATCAAATGTTAGACCATATTCACTCTTCAGTCTCATGATTAAATCTCCAAATACTTAAAGTTTGCAATGTTTAACACGATTTGTTTGAGTCTATTTAACAAAGACAATCTATTATTCCTCAATTTTTTATTCTTATCCATTACCATGACTTTGTCAAAAAATGTGTTTATTGTATCCCTTATAGCTGCAACCCGTTCAAGCAGGTCAAGATATCGTCTATCCTTTAAGTACTTGTCCAATTCATTCTCTATCTCTTTGATTTTCTCAAACAGCGCCTTTTCTTCATCCTGTACAAATAACTCTTCGTTAACATCCAAACCATCAAAGTCTTTTACGATATTAAAAACCCTTTTAACAGCAAACTGCTTTTCTTTGTTTGGATTGCCTTTTACAAATTTGTCTATTGCTATAAGCCTCAAGTAAGCATCGTATACGTCGTTGAACTTAAATGTTACCGATTTCAACAAGTCGTAGGGATAGTCGCTGTATAAATTCTCAAATCTGATCTTAAAGAACTCCTCGATCTCGTCAAAGTTCACCTCTTTTTTGTAAAGTTCAGCCGCTTTCTTCAGTATGGTTTTCAGATCGACGAATATTTTGTTTTCAATTATCGTCCTAATGATGCCAAGCGCTGCCCTTCTTAAGCCGTATGGGTCTTTTGCGCCTGTGGGTTTGAGGCCTGCAAAGAAGCCGCCAACGATGATATCGGTTTTGTCGGCTATGGATAAAGATATACCCGCGCCTGTTGTTGGTGTCTCGTCCTCTTTGGGTAGGTACTGCTCGTAGATTGCCTGAGCCACCTCTTTGTCTTCACCGGAGATCAGGGCGTACTCCCTGCCCATAACGCCCTGAAGCTCGGGAAACTCATAGACCATCTGCGTGAGCAGGTCGGCCTTTGAAAGGTATGCCGCCCTTCTGGCCTTTTCTTCATCAAATCCCATTAATTTGGCAATAAAACCGGATAGTTCAACGAGTCTGTTTGTTCGCTCAAGCTGTGTGCCTAATTTTTCGTGGAACAGCATATCACCTAACTTTTCTACAAAGCTCTCAAGCCTGTATTTTTTGTCTTCTTCAAAGAAGAACTCAGCATCAGAAAACCTTGCCCTCAAGACGCGCTCGTAGCCGTTCCTGATGATGTCCATGTTGTTTGTCTTGATGTTTGAGATTGCGGCGAACATATTCATGAGTTTGCTATCTTTCATGAAGGCAAAGTACCTTTGATGATCTTTCATTGACGTTATGAGAACCTCTTTTGGCAGTTTTAAAAACCTATCTTCAAATTTGCCAATTACTACGACGGGGTATTCAACGAGGTTTACCACCTCTTCAAGGAGATCGTCATCGTAAATCAACTTGGCTTTGTGTTCTTTTGCTATGTTCTCTAACTCATTCAATATCAGTTCTTTTCTTTTCCTTTGATCAACAATGACAAAATTTTCCTCTAATTTCCTCTCGTAGTTCTCAAAGTTCACCTCAATCTTTCCTTTGGACATAAACCTGTGGCCGAATGTATAACTATTCGCTCTTTTGCCCATAAACTCGAAATCAATCAATTCATCGTTTATTAAGAAAAGTATATTGTGGACAGGCCTTACATACTCATAATCCCCACTACCCCATCGCATTTTTTTGTAGAAGTGTATATTCTCAAAAGTGTTTTTGATTGCTTCAACGACCAAAGGTCTTGTGTCTGAAACGTCGCCTTTTTTTACAATTACTGCATATTCGCCCTTTTTTGTTTCCTCAAAGCTTAAATCTTCCTCTGTTGCATTGTTCTTCCTCAAAAATCCCTCTAATGCTTTAGTGGGCTTTCCGTCTTTGAAACAAACACTCTTTGGAGGACCGTATATCTTTTTATCTTCCTGTTTTGTTTTTTCTTCAAACTCAGACTTCAACACCATCCTGCGTGGCGTTAGATAGAATATGGGCTCTTTATGTGGAACATTATTCTCTTTCATTTCATTTTTAAATAGCTCCAATACATCCTTTTCTAAGTGAGTCATTTCGCTTGTTGGTAGTTCTTCCAAAAAGACCTCGAATAGTAGGTTCATAATTCGCCCTCCACGTACAGCTTAGCCACTTTTGCCACCATCTCCCTTACGCGCTTTATGAATGTGGCTCTCTCCGTTACACTTATGGCGTTCCTTGCATCGAGCAGGTTGAATACATGAGAACACTTCATGCAGTAGTCGTAAGCCGGTCTTACGAGCTTGTTTTTTAGACAATTCTCGACTTCCTCTTCGTACATTTCGAATAGCTTAAACAGCATCTGAGTATTTGCCACCTCAAAATTGTAAACGGAGTATTCATATTCGTCATGTTTATATATGTAACCATAGGTGTACTTATCGTTCCATTTCATATCAAAAACGTTATCTACACCCTGTATGTACATGCCAAGCCTTTCTGTTCCGTATGTTATCTCAACGGGTATTGGCTTTAGGTCATATCCACCGACTTGTTGGAAGTATGTGAATTGGGTTATCTCCATGCCATCGAGCCACACTTCCCAGCCCAAGCCCCATGCACCGAGAGTTGGCGATTCCCAGTTGTCTTCAACAAACCTTATATCGTGCTCATTGAGCTTTATGCCCAAAAACCCAAGGCTCTCCAAGTACAGATCCTGTATGTTTTTAGGGGAGGGTTTCATTAAGACCTGATACTGGTAGTAGTGTTGAAGCCTGTTTGGGTTTTCACCGTAACGACCATCTGTAGGTCTTCTTGAGGGTGCGGGATATGCGGCACTCCACGGCTCATTTTTTAACGATTTCAATGTTGTTGCCCAGTGAAACGTCCCTGCCCCAGCCTCTATGTCGTATGGCTGCAATATTATACATCCCTTGCTCTTCCAGAACTCATTTAAACTTAAAACCACATTTTGGTAATTCATAATTATTCCTCCAGTTCAAAAACTGCCACAACAGGTGCATGATCAGACGGTTTTTTCTTTCGTCTAAAATTTTTATCTATGAAACACTCAGTACATTTTTCTGCTAATTTCGGTGTAGCCCAAATGTAATCTATTCTTAGCCCTATATTTTTCCAAAATCCCCCTGCTCTATAGTCCCACCAGCTAAACGCCTTTTCCTTGTTGAACTTTCTAAACAGATCTACAAATCCCCAGCTGTATAGATCCTTTAAAGCCTTTCTTTCTTCTGGATGGAAGCCAATTTTTCCCTCCATTGCCTCTTTGTCGTATACGTCTATCTCTTCCATTGCCACGTTGAAATCACCCAATATCACAAGGTTGTCGTCGATGGAATAGTTTTCTTCCAAAAAGGCTCTCAACCTATAGATGAAATCCAGTTTGTACTCAAACATCTCAGTATCAGGGGCTTGACCGTTCGGAAAGTACAAATTTATGATCGTTATACTGTTGATCCTTGTAATCAGTGTTCTTTTCTGGTTTACTTTTTCACTGAATATATGAGGCTTTACATACTCAAATGGCAGTTTTGACAGTGTTGCAACGCCGTTAAAGCGTTTCTCACCGAATATTGCCACGTTATATCCTATGTTTTCAAATTCTTCTCTTGGGAAAAGTTTATCTTCCACCTTTGTCTCTTGCATACACAGAATGTCTGGTTGCCTTGCGTTTAAAAATTCTAAAACCAGTGGCAATCTTGCCCTGATTGAGTTTACATTCCACGTAACGAGTTTAATTTGCATTTCTGTTGCCTTTCAACCTCAAAAATACAACGATCGTTACCAAGACAATAAAAAATCCCACAGTGTTGGCACTTATAAGTACAACATCTTTCCTCAAAAGTCCATACACTATCCAAAGCAGCAAGCCAATCGCTATTTGAACCATCATCATGAGGCTCAAGCCTTCAGTCCTTTTGGTTTTTATTAGCTTCAAAAACTGTGGCACAAAGCTAAATGTAGTCAATGTCGCAGCCGTAAACCCTATTACATTTATAATCGCATTACACATCAAAATTCATGCTCTCGATGTACAGATCTTCAAACCGCTTCTCGTTTGCTATCTCAATGTATTCAATTCTTTCTGCCAACTCCTCAACCCTATTCCTTTCTTCTTCACAAAACAACCTCACACCACCCTTAATTGAACTGTTGCCAAGCATAACAAATTCACAGTCAAAAGACAACAGACCTGAGCCGATTATGTCTTCCTTAGTGAGCGATTTTGAAAACCCACCACCTACAAAGACCTTCATTGGCTCTTTCAACCCAACTTTATCAAGGAGGAGTTTCACACCGGCATTTAAAGAGGCTTTGACAAGTTGGAAGTTGCGAATTGAGTTTTGTGTTAAGTAAATACCGTCTGCAAGTATAAAGCCCTCTTTCTTTATGCGGCTAATGAGATTAAACGGCGCCTCTGTCTCCCATGCCTCAACCAACCTGCCGCTTTTGTCTATAATACCGTATTTTCTTAACAAGCTAATCGCACTCACAACGCCCGATCCTGTTATGCCAATGGGCTTTTTGTTGTTTATGGTGTGAACCTTAAAGCCGTTTTCTAAGCTCACCTTGTATATTGCGCCGTCTTGGGCGATACTGCCGTAATCTATGTTTGCACCCTCAAGTGCTGGCCCTGCCGGTATGCTGGATGAGTAGTAATGTGAACCAATCTTTAGTATGAACTCACAATTTGTGCCGATATCGACGAATAGAAAATCATCGTCATCTGGTAGGATACTCAAAGCCGCTGTAATGTCTGAACCGACAAAGGCGCTGACCACGGGTGGAACATATAATTTGATGCCTTCAAATTCACTTGTTTTGCTCCCTTTAAACGGTGGTGTGTAAGGGTATTCACCGATGGATTTTGGGTTGAAGCCTAAAAAAAATGAAAGTATGGTTGGATTGGCACATACCACCATTGAGCCTGGCTTTTTAAAATCGGAGATCGATCTTTTGATCGTGTCTTTTATTATTGTATGTAGTGTTTCAAAGCCCCCTTCGTTTGAGTATGAAATTCTCGTTATTACATCACTACCGAAGGCGATCTGCGGGTTTAGTATGTTCAAGGTCTTATCAATTTGCCCATTTTTGATATAGGCAATGGCAATGGTTGTTGTTCCAATATCAACAGCGATGTGGGGTTTATTATCGTCGCAACACGGCTCTGCCTCAATTTCAACAAAAACGGGCTTTACCTCTTCTGTTTCTATAGCTGCATCGTTTTCTAACCTGTGGAGACAGGCAAGCCTATAGCCCTGATCAACTTTATCCTTTAAGGCCTGTTTTTCTAATTCAAAAGCCCTCGGCGGATTGTCTATGAATCTTACAATGCATTTCTTGCATATACCCTTGCCACCGCAGTAAGCCGTTATGAATATGCCGTTTTTGTGCAGGACTTTTAAGAGGCTCTCACCTTTTTCGAATTGGAGCTCACTGGTTTTATTGCCATGCTTTACCGTTAATTTCATGTCTAAAATTTACAAAAAACGTTTAAATCAATCAAAGGTTTTGTTAAAATTGTTTTGTGAATAATAAGTTTGAGTTGTCAGACGTTTTTCAACTATGGTATGGATTTGATGATAGCGTCCCGAAAATCTACAATGTGTTTATAGAGCACAACAAAGAGGTTTTTGATAAAATTCCCCGATACAGGCTTATAACGACATCTGAGATCAACGATTTCCTAAACAGGCACAATTACGATCTCTCTAAGTTCAAGCAATTCAACTTCAAGTTTCGATCGGACATAATCCGTTTTCTGATACTTTACCATTACGGTGGCTTATACCTCGATTTGGACATAAAGGTAAATGACAACTTTATTGAGTTGCTCAATATTTTGGTCAATCAATACGGCAACTGTGATGCCATGCCAGAAAACTGGCGCATCTATTTTCTCTGGTTTCAAAAGGGCTCAAAAAACTTGGAAAAGATTATCGATTTCTACATGAACCTGGAGTTTTTGGATTACGATTATAACATATTTCAGCTCGGTGGTCTGTCAAAAATGGTTGATGTGAAGCTAATTCCCTTATCAACGCTGGATAAGTACTTAAAGCACTTCGTCATGTCCGGTTAATTTTACGTACTTTCAATTACACCCCAACTCACAAAAAATGTTATTATAACAAGGATTTTTCGAATTACAATTCTCTTGATTTTTTATAAATTTGGTGTATAGAGAGCGCAGATAATCCTTTAGAATTGGGAGGTTGTTAGGCTCGATATGAAGGGCAAAAAGGGCTCAAAGCCCAAAGCGAAGCCCAAGAGTCTTGGGTATGTATCGGACTTGGAAAGCTACGTCAGACCTGATTGGTGGAAGGATCTATTTAATCCCCTCTATCTGAAGAGCGATGGAGATGTCGTAGAGGATCCTGAGATTACAAAAAGGGAGGTTGACTTAGTTGTTGAAGCTTTAAGAATTAAGCCTGAAGATAGGATCCTGGATCTATGCTGTGGACAGGGCAGACACAGCTTAGAGCTTGCAAGCAGGGGTTTTGTGAATGTTGAGGGACTTGATAGGTCAAGGTATCTCATTCAAAAGGCCAAGAAAGAGAGTGAAAAACGGGTATTGGGGGTAAAATTTAGGGAAGGCGATGCGAGGAAGTTACCCTATAAGACGGATACATTTGATGCTGTTGTCATATTGGGCAATAGCTTTGGGTATTTTGAGTCCGAGGATGAGGATTTGAAGGTTTTAAGGGAGGTTTTGAGGGTTTTAAAGCCGTGGGGCAAGGTTCTTTTGGATGTTGCAGATGGTGAATACCTTAAGTCAAATCTGCAAAACAGAAGTTGGGAATGGGTAGATAATAGGTTTTTTGTATGCAGAGAAAGGAGTTTGTCGTCGGATGGAGAGCGCATAATAACAAGGGAGATCATTGCCCATAAAGAAAAGGGAATTATTGCCGACCAGTTTTACGCAGTTAGGCTTTACAACAGGGATAAGCTTGAGGAGTTGTTGAAGAAGGCCGGGTTTGACGATGTTGAAGTTTACTCAAGTTTGTCAGTGAACTCCAAGCGCAACGAAGATCTTGGCATGATGGGAAACAGGATAATCGTTACTGCTGTTACGAAAAAACAGTGGACTTTTACAAGACTTAAGGAATCTGAATTAAAAACAGTTGCTGTAGTCATGGGTGATCCGAATAAGCCGGACAACATGAAGCCCGGTGCAATTTTTGATGAGGATGATTTCTACACCATAGACGAACTAAAAAAGGCTTTAAATGAGTTGAAAGGTTACCGGTTCATTTATCTCAATAACCACGACACACTCATAAGCGACCTAATGAAACTCAAGTCCAAAATAGACTTTGTTTTCAACCTGTGTGATGAGGGTTTTAATAATGAACCGACAAAGGAACTTCACGTGCCTGCTTTGCTTGAGATGCTGAATATACCCTACACTGGCTCCAATCCCCAATGTTTGGCTTATTGTTACGATAAGTCTTTAATTAGAGGTATTGCTAAAGAAATGGGTATTCCAGTGCCGAAGGGTGTGCTTGTTACGCCGGGTGAAAGCGTTTTGGAGCTCCCATTTAACTTTCCTGCCATTGTAAAACCCAACTTCGGTGATTCGAGCTTTGGCATAACAAAGAGGAGCGTGGTTTATACAACCGATGAGCTCATAAAAACCTTATCGGAGATCAGGGATAAATTTGGCTACGATAAGCCGGTTCTTATAGAGGAATTCCTGACGGGGAGTGATCTGAGTCTGGGTATAATTGGCAACCTATCGGGCAATTATCAGATTTTGCCGATAATAGAGGAAGACTATTCCGAACTGCCGGAAGGTTTGCCCAGGATTTGTGGGTATGAGGCTAAGTGGCTTCCAGATTCACCCTATTGGAACAATACATCAAAACCAATCCTATTAGATGATGAAACAGATAGGATAATCGTCGAAGGTTCGGTGAAATTATGGGAAAGGCTTAATGTAAATGACTATTGTAGATTTGACTGGAGACTTGATGATAAAGGTAAACCAAAATTGCTTGAGGTAAACCCAAATCCCGGCTGGTGTTGGGATGGACACCTCGCCAAGATGGCTAAAATTAAGACTATTTCTTATAGCGGAATGCTTAACATGATACTTGATTCAGCAAAAGAGCGTTTTGAAGCATATAAGATAAAGGAGACAAAGATAAATGATGGTGAAGTCACCAATGGTTCTCTAACAAATACAAATATTGCATATGGGAGGTGAAACGGTAAGGAAAACACTGTGGTTTTCGGTTGCTTTCTGAATTTTAAGAGTAAAAAAAGGAGGTGTCTTTTATGAGCACAAGGTTAAGCAAGAGGATTGCAGAGCTTTCTGTAGCTGTTGTGACAGCTGGTCTTTTGTCTTTGTCTGCAAATGCAACTGCACCACAGGCTAACAACAGATTCCAGGTTAGGAAGCAGAGGATTATTCACAGGACAGAGATTAAAATTCAAAAGACGGAGAATTACCTGAAGAGATTGGAAGGCTACAAAGGCTGTGTTGAAAAGTCTAACGGTTTCAAGGAACTCAATGAGTGCAAGGTAAAATTTGGCTTCTATCATCATCACCACCATCATCACAAACCAAAGAAGGGAAATAAATAATTGGGAGGGCCGCTTCTTGCGGCCCTTTTTCCTTGACATAGAGTTTTCGTATGATAAAAAATTTAAAGCATATGCGATTTAAACGTAGATTTAGTGTTTTCCTTTTTATATTTGTTCTCTTACACACATTTATTTGTTATAGTGCAAACATAGACCAGAGCTTTTTTAAAGGCGATAAAAGTGAGCTTTTAAAGAGATACCAAGAGCTAATCAACAATACGCCAAAGACGGCAAAGTTTTTAACCCAGAGGACACTCCTTTCCGCCTTAATTAACATTGTTTCAAGTAACAACAATGAGATACAAAAGCTAAAACCTGAGATTACAAACATAAAAAACCAGTACGATTTTCTTAAACTTCTGAAAAGTATAGCCAGATTGGAATTGAAATACAAAGATTTAAACAAAAAATTGAGTCAGATTGATAAGAAATTGGAACTTTTGAAAGAGAATATAAACCAATCTCAGAATAACGATAAGAAATTGAAAACTTATCAGCTACAGTATGCCATGTACGAACTCACAAGGGAAAAATTACAAGAGGAAATCCAATTTTTGGCAAATAATTTTGATAAATGGAAAGAATCTCTATATGAATCATTTTTAAAGGTGAAATTTGACACTAAACCTCTATTGAGAGAGATAAATAGGTTAAAATCGGAGTATCAGAAATTTGAAAATTTGCTGCAACAGTTGAATATAGAATATGATAGATTTACTCTCACAAATGATGTAGAAGAAATGCAGATAACCCAAGATAGGATGGAGGATGTTACTTTAAAAGAGGATAAAATAGCTATAAATATATTTGATGATTATTTATTGATTTATCTTTCTGGTGTAAGAAATGGAAAAACGGCTCTTGGAAAGGATTTGAGTGAATGGGTGAAAAAACTTAAAAGTGCAAATCTTTTAGCTTTAGCCGAAGAGGAAAATAATCTTGCGTTTTACATAGAGAAGAGAAAAATAGGCACTTTTAGAATGTTTATTAAGCAGATTGAATCTGGTGGTTTACAGGTAATTATTAGCGTTTGGAGTTTTGTTAATAAACCTTTATTTAACATTGGGTCAAACAAAATAAGCATATTCAATCTGTTTCTGTCTTTGATAGTTCTCTTTGCGGGCATAAGACTTGGTAGGGTTTATAGGGTTAGGGTAAGAAATGCCCAAATATCCATGAGCATGACAGAATCCACAAAAATTGTTCTGTCTAATATAGGGTATTATGTAATTGTTCTATTAACGTTCTTTATTGCATTGAGAACAATAGGTGTAAACCTCTCATCGTTTACCGTCATATTGGGTGCGCTTTCTGTGGGCGTGGGCTTTGGACTCCAGAATATAGTGTCTAACTTTATCGCTGGTATTATCCTTATGCTTGAAAATAGCATAAGGGTCGGTGATTATATAGAACTGTCGGATGATATAAAAGGAGTGGTTGAGGATATACAGATACGTTCTACAACAATATTGACCAATGACCATATTGAGGTTGTTGTTCCAAATCAAACGCTCTTTCAGAACAATGTGGTTAACTGGACACTGTCAGAAAGGGTGCGTAGATTTAGAATACCCTTTAGCGTGTCTTATGGTACGGATTTAGATAAGGTTGAAAGGGTTGTGTTAGAGGCATTGGAAAAGAGCGATTTGAATTACGTAAGGGATAACCCCTCAAAAAAACCAATAGTCGTTATGGTGGCGATGAACAGTAGCAGCGTTGATTTTAATTTGGACGTATGGGTGAGCGGTATAGATTTGATTCACCCGCGTAGAACTGCATCTAAGTTTTTGAAGCTTATATACGAAACGCTCTACGAAAACGATATCGTTATACCCTTTCCGCAGATGGATATACATATTAAGGATTTCCCGTATTCTTAATTTAGAGAAATTGAATTCGCTGGTCGCGTTTTTGTAACCTATTTGTAACCTTGATATATGAAAAGGTTGTAATAATAAATATAAACAACAAAATTTAGCAATAGAAGGTTTTAGTTGTTGCAAATATGTTGCTACAAGAAAGATTTTAAGGCTTAAGAAATCCTTATAAACTCAAGTAAAAAGCATAACTTTTTTATTGATAGATAATTACCAATTTGCTATAAGTTTTGACGGAGAGGTGGCCGAGTGGTCGAAGGCGGCTGACTCGAAATCAGCTGTACGCATCACGCGTACCGCGGGTTCGAATCCCGCCCTCTCCGCCAATTGGTATTCTGGGGTGAGTTTAAAATGACACGCCAGCCGATTTTCCCTTCAAATTGAAATTTCTTACCTTTTTTCATTAAAGAGTTTCTATTTTTTTTAGCTTGATATATACAGCCCCCACTTGTCAAGTCAAAAAGTAGGAAATTTTAAACCCTTAAGTTTTCCTGTTCGGATTGAAAAATTGCCAAAGAATCTGAGAAAATATCGGCTAAAATTTTATTTTAGCCAAAAGCGGGCTTTTCTTATCTTTGACTTGTAAAAATTTGCTTGTTTTAATTGTATTTGCTAATATAATACTGGAAGAAAGAAATATCAACAACTTTATGGTATCAAAACATGGAAAACAATCAAGGCAATAAATTAGGAAAGAAGAACGAAAAGTTAAGAGCTGGTTTTGGTTTATCTCAAGACGAACTTGCCCGTAAAGCGGATGCGTCTTACACGACTTTAACAGAGATTAGGACCGGCGTTATTAAAAGGCATTCGATGTATTTTGTAGCGAAAATTGCGAAAGCATTAAATATTTCCATTGAGGAATTAATGTAAATTATGCAAAAACCATATTACAAAAAACCAGGATTTGAATTATACCAAGCTGACTCTTTGGAATTCTTAAAAGAGTTTCCGGAAAACTCAATTGATATGGTTTTTGCCGATCCTCCTTATTTTCTTTCAAGCGGTACATTTACTTGTCAAAATGGGAAAATGGTTAGCGTTAAAAAAGGTGACTGGGATTTGAGTAATGGTTTAAAAAAGAATTTTGAATTTCATCTTGAATGGATAAAGGCAGTTAGAAGAATTTTGAAACCTAACGGAACAATTTGGATTAGTGGTACTTACCATTCTATTTATCAATGTGGTTTTGCTTTGCAGCTTGCAGGATATCACATCTTAAATGATATTGCTTGGTTTAAACCAAACGCTTCTCCAAATTTGAGTTGTCGTTTCTTTACCGCGAGTCATGAGACATTAATATGGGCAAGAAAAGAAAAAAAGGCAAAACATACTTTTAATTACAAAACAATGGTTGACTGGGAAAATAATTATACAAAAGAGATAAGGTGCAGACACTGTGGCAAGAAGGATAGATATGAAGTATTACACGAAAAAGGAAAACAGATGAGAAGTGTTTGGGCGATAAATACACCACAAAAGATTGAAAAAAAATTCGGTAAACATCCAACACAGAAACCAGAAGAGCTTTTAAGAAGAGTTGTGTTAGCAAGCACAAACAAAGGTGATTTAATACTTGATCCGTTTACTGGAAGCTCAACAACGGGGCTTATTGCTTATTTATATGGTAGAAAATTTATTGGCATAGATACAGAAAAGGAATATCTCGATTTGTCAATTAAAAGGTTTGAGGAT
>JALTCA010000138.1:0-1104 GCA_027008245.1 Desulfurellales bacterium | reverse complement strand
TAAAACTCAAGGGAATTTTTAAGGATTCTGAAATTATCGATGTATCAAGCATAATAAGATGGCAAAGGGCAATAAAGTCCCAATCCGAAATTGAAACACTAAAGCAATCTGCACGTCTTTTGGATTGCACAATAGAAGACGCCAAAGATGTTGTAAGAGAGGGTAAAACTGAATTAGAGGTATGTGCTGAATTGGAATTTAGGGCGAGAAAAAGAGGCCATCAAGGATTAGACAGAATGAGGAGTTTTAATGGAGAGATGTTAATTGGACATGTACACTCTGGAGCAAACAGCGCCTACCCCTCACCCGCTCAAAAACCCACTGCAGGAAAAGGCCTATACCCAAGCTTTCCCGAAGGAGAAACATTTGATAGAATCAAAGAAAATGTCCCAATAATTGTAGACTTCTTAGGAAACTACAGAGGCTACATGACAGATGAAACAAGAACCTTTGTTATCGGAAAATTAAGCGATAAGTTTAAAAGGGCATATGAAACATGCTTAGAAATTATGAACTTCGTTGAAAAAGAGGCAAAACCTGGCGTAATAGCACAAGATTTATACTATAA
The DNA here is from genome assembly GCA_027008245.1 of Desulfurellales bacterium. Classification (GTDB taxonomy): domain Bacteria; phylum Campylobacterota_A; class Desulfurellia; order Desulfurellales; family Hippeaceae; genus Hippea. Next base: position 536 of record JALTCA010000138.1, on the reverse strand, counting down.
AGCCCTAGAGATAGCAGAGAAAAGAGGATTTAAAGATAACTTCATGGGTGCAAAGGGTAACCAAGTTTCGTTTATAGGACACGGAATAGGTTTGGAATTAGACGAATTTCCGGTCATAGCAAAAGGCCAAAACTACGCTTTAGAAGAAAATATGGTGTTTGCTTTGGAGCCAAAAATAGCATTTTATGGTGAAGGAGCTGTAGGCATAGAAAATACGTATGTAGTTACCAAAGATGGACTTGAAATATTAACAAAGTATCCTAAAGAAATAGTTGTGCTTTAAAATACCGATAGTTGTATAGAGGAAATTTAATAGTTGATTAGATTACCCCTCTTTGATATATTACATATTAGAGGTTAAACTATGAAGGGTTTAATATTCGATATCAAACGATACTCCATCCATGACGGCCCGGGTTTAAGGACAACGGTATTCTTTAAAGGTTGCCCGTTGAGGTGCTTATGGTGCCACAACCCGGAAAGCCAAAAAACCACACAGGAGATAATGTACTACGAGGACAAGTGCATACTTTGTT
>JALTCA010000137.1:0-1106 GCA_027008245.1 Desulfurellales bacterium | reverse complement strand
TGCCGAGGCAAAAAAAAGCTATTTGCACCTTTTCAATATCGCTCAAGCTATAGCTAACTCTGGGTGTGATGCTGTTCATCCTGGGTACGGTTTTTTGTCTGAAAACCCTAATTTTGTTAGGATTTGTAATGATTTAGGTGTTAAATTTATAGGGCCTGATGCCGAAACTATGGAAAGATTGGCAGATAAAGCCAAAGTTAAAGCTATACTGGATGAAAACGGTATACCTACAGTTCCTGGTAGTAGTGGCTCAATAGATGATGAGAGTAGTTTAATTAAAGTTGCCAATAGAGTTGGTTATCCGTTATTGCTGAAAGCTTCGTGGGGAGGCGGTGGCAAGGGCATGAGGGTTGTAAGGGAAGAAAGAGAATTAATTGACTCTTACCGTGCAGCAAAACTTGAAGCCAAAGCTTCTTTTGGCAGAGACGATATTTATATAGAAAAGTTTATAGAGCACCCGAGACATATAGAAGTTCAAATTATAGCTGATGAATTTGGAGATATTGTTCATATTGGAGAAAGGGACTGCACACTTCAGAGGAGACATCAAAAATTATTGGAAGAATCTCCGTCACCTGTTTTAAAGGAATACACGAGGAAAAAACTGCACCACACAGCCATTGAGGCGGCCAAGGTTTTGGGATACAAGAATGCAGGCACGATGGAGTTTTTATTTGATGGAGAAGATTTTTATTTCATTGAGATAAATACGCGTATACAGGTTGAACATCCAGTGAGCGAAATGTGTTATGGTATAGATTTGATTAAAGAGCAAATTAACGTTTCTGCAGGATATGAGTTGAGTTTTACGCAGTCTGCACTGAAGCCAGAATTTCACGTAATTGAGTGTAGAATAAACGCTGAAGACCCTGATAAGTTTTATCCATTTCCTGGTACCATAAAAGAGCTTTACATGCCAGGTGGGCCTGGGGTTAGGGTGGATACTGCCGTTTGTTGTAACACTAAGATTTCTCCTTACTATGATTCCATGATAGCAAAGCTTATAGTTAGAGGTAACAGTCGAGAAGAAGCCCGCAAAAGGATGCTGAGATGCTTAGATGAATTTGTTATAGAAGGCGTAAAGACCACAATACCCTTCTTCCAAA
>JALTCA010000136.1:0-1109 GCA_027008245.1 Desulfurellales bacterium | reverse complement strand
AGTTAATTCATCTTCCTTATTTAATAGATCTATCTTTTGATCGTTCGATATAAGGTAGTCACCTTGCCTAATATAAACAGTGAAATTTTTTAAGTGCAGTCTTTCTTTTGTTAAATCAGAAATTTGTTCCAGTATCTCATTCACGTCTTTTTGAGACGTAAAATTTTGTTTTATAACTTTGATAATTTCCTTCAATTTTTCACCACCTATGTTTTGCAACTTTTATTTACTTAAGGTTACAGTGTGTAAGACAATTTCTTATATTTTACTAAGGATTATTTGCTTTTTTATAGCTCCACTTGCCGGTGCTTGTTGTTTGTACGTAAATCGTAAATGATGCACTTATACTCGTGCCCTTTGCTTTTGGGGTGCTTCTCATTGACGAGATAGCAGAAGAGACCGATACTGTATTGGGTTTAATTGTATATCCTTTTTTCTCAAGGTAAGAAAGAAAGTTTACAAAACCATCGTAGCTATTTCCAGTAATCGAAACAGAAATAGGCAAAAGCATAATTGGGGGCTTTACATTTGCCCCTACAGTGAGCCCGCTGAAAGAAATACTATTGATTGTAAGTCCGTATGCGTTTGCGATGCTGTTGAATGATTTGAGAAATGCCATTAGTGATTCATCGTCGAAAAAGCCTAATTTCGCCTCTTCAATTTTCTTTTCCAATTGCAATTTTTGCTCTCTTAAATCGTTGGAAACCTGAGCAAGTGCTGTTTTCTCTTGTAAAATAGTTGTTTGTTTGTGCAATTCTTTGGATTTAGTTATGATTCCATAACCTATATATCCAAAGTAAGATGCAACTACTAACATTTCAATAATTGCAAGCGTAAAAAATATTTTTAATTTATTACTTTTTTTCATTTGAAGCACCTTTTACCTTTGCGCTCATATTAAATACAACAATGCCTTCTCCGCTTTGTGACATATTTAGGATAGAGGCGTTTTCTATGTATTGTGCATTAGCAAGATTAATCTCATAGTCCAGCACATTACTATAGCTTTTCCCTACACCTGCAATAGAAATACTGCCGTCTTTTGAAATTGATGTAGATAATATTTCCACACCGCTTGGTAATTTATCTTTTAGTTCTTTTAGCAAAAC
>JALTCA010000135.1:0-13985 GCA_027008245.1 Desulfurellales bacterium | reverse complement strand
TTAGTTATAGTGTCTGTTGCCCTTTTTTATGTGTTGCCTAAAACCCTAAACTTTTATGTAAAAACGGATAAAAACTTAAACCAGCTTGATAAAGCCATTTTACTTGCCAAAAAAATTGCTGTAGCAAGCGGCGAAGCCCAAGGTATTTGTGGCGAGAAGGGCTCTGATACGCTTTTTGTTGAAGATCAAAAATTTGAGTTAAAAAGCGAAATATTCGACGTTAAAGTTAATGAAGATTACGTTGAGGGACTTCAATTTTGCTTTTATGTTTATCCGCAAGGCGTAATGGATAGAGTGATTTTGAAGTTATCAAACGGTGAAAGTCTAGTCTCAAAACCCTTGCTTTTGAGGTTTGACGTTGCAAAATAGGGCGTTTACCCTGCTTGAGGTCTTGGTGGCTTTAGTTGTTTTTAGTATTGCAGCATTGGGCGTTTATGGTCTTCTAAATCAATCTTTATTTGTTCAAAACTACTCCGATGAAAAGCTTGACCTTATACTTGCCTCAACCGAATACATCTACACCAATATAAGTTCAATACCCGATGAAACGGCTGGCTGGAAAGAGATAGATTCCGCTTCGATAGATGCATACAGAATCACAAGGATTCCAATAGGATTTTATAATATATACAAAATCAGTTGGGATTTTAAGAAAGGTAATGTGATTATAGGTTATGTCATTTATCGGTAGGCGGTTTGGCTTTACGCTTCTTGAGATTCTTATAGCCGTGTTCTTGAGTAGTATTATAATGCTTGGTTTATATGAGCTTTTCAATTCTGTGTTGAATGCAAGAGTGTTTTCTCAGACAAGGCAAGACAAGACAGAGATTGTCTATAAAGTTATCTCTTTGATGCAAAGGGATATAAGGTGTAAAGTCGGGAACTTTTATACTACTTATAGAGATGGAAAAAAAGTTTTAAGCTTTGATACTACAGATTCTTTATTTTACGGTGGTTCTCTAATCGTCAATGTTTCTTATTATACAGATGAAATAGACGGTAAAATTTATCTCGTTAGAGAAGAAAAGAACGACACTTTAAACGAAGACCTTGTGATACCTTTGACTAACTACTTTAGAAAAGTGAATTTTGAGTTTTACTATGCGGGAGAATGGACAGATAGCGTTTCACCTATTATAAAAATAGTTTTGACCGCGAAGGGTAGAAAGGTTTCATTTGTGGCAAGGGGTATAATTTGAACAATAAAGGGATGATTTTAATAGCCGTTTTGATAATAATGGTAGCTCTTGTTAGTATGGTTATGGTTATTGAAAACAGGTCATCTAAAAATTTTGACTACTCATCAAGGTTGTTAATGGAAAATCAGGCTGCGTTGTATTTTAACTCTGCCGTAAGTGTTGCAAAAAGGCTTCTTGAAAACGATGACAACAATTACGATGCACCTGATGATGATTGGTGCAATCTTCCGCCTTTTAGGGTGGACAGTAATACGCTTATCTCTATGTCGATTGAGCCAGTTAATTCAAAGATAGATATAAATTATCTGATAAGTCCAAACAAGAGTTTGTTGAAACGCACCAAATCTGCTTTTTTAAGTATTGCCAACGCAAATGGTCTTAATGGGGATGACATTTTAGGGAAGATTATTAATTGGATGAAATCGAGCAGCGAGGGCTCAACTAACGTTATAAAAACTTTTTATTCTTTAAAAGAGGTTGACTACATAAAGGGTTTAAGTAAATTTTCTTCTGAATTTCATAAGTACTTTACAGCAGTTGATGTTAAGGGTAAAATAAACATAAATTTCGCCTCTGGTGATGTAATTGAATCTTATTTACCTGAGATTGGTGAGTGCGTGGGGGATATTATTAAATACAGACAGAAACAGCCGTTTAAAAACGTGACGCAATTAAGAGATATTGGGTGCATTGACGATAAAACGTATCTTAAAATTCTCCCTTTTATAACAACATCAAGTAATATATTTGATGTTAGGGTTGATGTCAGAATTTCAAACCAAGATTTTGAAGCAGAGTTTTTAATGGATAGAATCGGAAAATACATTAAGGTTTTGAAATATTTTGAGGGCAAAGGTTGCTATGAGTAAGGTTATTGCCCTTTTTGAGAACGATAATCTAGAATTTTATAATTTAAATATAGAAAAGATTGAAGAGTTAAAAGATGATGATGAAATTTACCTAATTCTGCCAGACGACTTTATCTTTTTATATCAGACTGAAATTTCAACAAGGCGTAAAACCTCTAAAATAATCTCTGCTTATGCAAAAACGCTTTTCTATGATTATGGGCTTTTGGGGTACATTAAGTTATTTAATCCGTTTGTAGGGTATGCAATAGATGATGAAAAACTAAAGAAACTAGACAATGAGATTTTGAGTAAAGTTGTTTTTGCCTCATCTCCTTTTCTTATATATGCCTATGGAGAAAATAATTTTGCATATTTAGGGAATGGCGTGTGTTCTTTGGTTTTAGACGGTAGGTTAAAGTTTTATGCTCCGGGAGATGAAAATGTTCTTTTGGAAAGATTGTCTGGAGAGACCAAAATTGTTAAGTATGATAAAGCCGATATGCTTTCAAAGGTTAAAGAAATCATAGAGAGCGGAAATATAAAGAAAGTGGCTATTGATATAGGAAATAGCAGTGGGTTAAATTTTGAAAATTGGAAAATATACAGGTTTGTTGCTGTTATCATTATTTGTTTGGCTTTTATTGGCGGAGAAGTTTTTAAATATGCAAGCTATTCAAAAGATGTTAAAAACGCCCAACAAAAGCTGACAATGCTTTACAAAAAAGCTCTTGGAAATAACAGCTATTCAGACCCTTATGGAATGCTTTTGTACAAAGCTGATTATTCAGAGCAAAGCAGCCCATTTTCACTGACAAAGGTGATTTATTACTTAAGTAAGTCTAAAAATGGATACAATATAGATATCGACTATATCTCATATTCAGGTGAAGGTTTAAAAATAAAAGGCACGATAGATAACTATAAAAACCTGTTGGGTTTTGTTGATAGTTTGGATAGTTTAATGAAGCGCAAAGTTGTCGTTCAAAATACAGCGTCTGAAAATGGAAAGTTGAATTTCTCTTTAGTGTGTAATAATAATGGATAAATGGATTTTGAAGATTAAACAAGCAAACTTAAAAGAAAACGAGGCGTTGCTTTTAACAATTGGCCTTGCTGTTTTTTTTGTCGTAGTAGCATCACTTGTGTTTGGCAGCCTTACTAAACAGGCAAAAAGTAGAATTAAAGCTTTGGATAGCCAATATCAAAAGGCCTATGTTTTGTATAAAAAAATAAAAAGCTATGACAACAATAAGAAATATTTTAATAGCAATATTTTGTTGTTGGTTCAAAAATTACAAAAGAACGCAGATATAAAAAACAAGATAATCTCGGTAAGTTCAACAGAGGCAGGCAATGCTATAGAGATAAAATTGAGGCATCTAAACCTGAAAGAACTGGTCTTTGTTTTAAAAAACATAGAGGAGTACAATAACATCAAACTAAAGCAATACGTATTGAGAAAGAATTTTTCTTCTAATAAATTTTTAGACCTTGACATGGTTGTGGTGAAAACGCAATGAAGTTAAGGTTTGTGGCTGTTTTTATTGTATTTTTCGTTGTTTCCTTCTTTATATTTTTGCCATATGACAAAATATACAGCTATGCAATAGGAAAAGTTATAAGGAAAAATCATATAGAAGTTTTGTGTAATATAGAGAAAGCAGGTACTTTTGGCATTTATTTTAAGAACATTGCGTTTAACTTCAATGGACAGAATTTCAGTGTTGAGAACGTGAGATTAAAGTTCAACCCAATGTTTTTTGTATCTTCCAATTTGGCAAGGGTTGACATAGAGAAGAATAGGGCGACGTTTAAGGTGGTTAGAAAATCAAAAGGCTACATAATTGAGGGATACTTTTATTCAAGCGTATTAAAAAATATCTTGCCTTCGCAATTTAGGGGCTTTTTTGCAAATATGAATGGCAAGAACTCGTTGATTGCTAAAGTTTCTTTTTTGAACGGAAGCCTAATTATTGACCAGATGGATATAAGTGGTGATTTTAATTTAAAAGCAAAAGGGTATATATCTAAAAGCGGTTTCCACTTAAATGGAACTGTTAAGATTGGAAAAATCAGCGAAAGGTTTTCTATTTAGATGAAGCGTTTTGAAAAGTTTGTTGACTATTTTATATATGCCTTTTTGGGAATAGCTTTAGCTTATTTTGTAGATTCTGTCATTGCAGTTATTTTGCCACAGATTGAGATTAAGATTCATCAAAATAGTGGGCATGAGAAAAAAAAGAGCAATGAAAATATCGAAAAGCTAATTATATCCGAAAATATCTTTGACGTTGATACTGGATTAGAGAAGAAAAAGGTTGTTTCGGTTAAAAAGGCCAAAGTTGTGTCAAGCATTAATGGCTATAAATTGGTCGGGTTTATAAGGGGTAGTGACCCAATGGTACTTTTAAAAAAATATGGCAAGCCGATCGCTATTGTTACTAAAAACAAGGGTTTGGATAAAGTTTGGTTTCTCTATAAAATCGAGTTTGATGGCGTATATTTAAAGAATAAAAAAACAGGTGAGGTTAAACTGTTTAAGTTTTCAAGTGCCGTTGGAAAATCGCCTACTTTAACCCTTTTGGGTAGTCAAAGTATATCCACATCTTCAAGCTCCTCGGGCGTAGAGAAGGTTACGGTTTCTAAAAGTATTTTAGGGCAAGTAGACAATTTAAACGTCCTTTTGAGGCAGATTAACATAGTTCCTGTGTTTAAAAATGGCAAAGCTTATGGATATGTGATTAACTATTTGAGTCCAAATTCTGTGCTTAGGAAAATTGGACTGAAGGTTGGTGATGTCATTGTTAGCATAAATGGGCAGCCAACGACAGACCCTTCGGCATTGATGGGTTTGTATGCCCAGCTTAAGGACTTAAATAGTGTAAGTATAAACTTAATTAGGAATTCTCAGAAAAAAACGATTTTTGTGCAGATAGAGTGAGGTGAAGTAATGAAAAAGTTGACTATTTTGCTATTGGTGCTTATGGTAAGTTTTCAAGCGTACGGAAAAAGTATCCCCGCTGCGCAGTTTGAAGATATAGGATTGCAAGATTTTATAAAGTTTGTTGCTGTACGAGAAAACTTGAACATAATCTATTCCAAAAACACCATACCCAGAACGTTAAAAGTTACACTTTATTCTCCTTCTGCCTTGACAAATAAGGATTTACTCAAAATTTTCTATTCTGTTTTAAAGGAGAACAACATAATTGCGACACAACAGGGCAATACGATTCTTTTGTCGCGTTACAATACAGCAAGGGCTATAGGGCCAAAGTACGTTACAACACCTAACTCTATAAGTCAAAACACACTTTCTACGGTTATTCTGCGTTTAAAAAATGTGAGTGTAATAAACGTTTCTTCAACCGTTAGGCATGTTATGTCTCCATACGGCATTTTGGATATTATAAGGCCAATAAATACACTTGTTGTGACGGACACTAAATATCGTATTGAGCAAATTGCAAAGCTATTAAAAAGCTTAGATTCAGACGATAGGATAGTTGTTAAGTTGATTACGATAAAGAGTGCATCCAGTGGGACTATAGCAAGTGAATTGAATAGGTTTTTTAATGACCTACGTGTAAAGAATGGCATGTCATACTCCCCAATCATAATAAACGAGTCAGAAAGTAACTCTTTGCTCATAGCCGCAAGGGTTAATGATTTTGGCTTTATAAATTCTGTTATAAAGTCTATTTTAAATAACACTAAAAACAACAGGTTTCAAAAAGTGTTTTATTTGAAGAATGCTGTAGCAAAGGATGTTTACGGAGTTATAACAAAACTTTTAGCGAAGTCTCCAAGTTTTAAGGGCTCTTCTATTTCTTACGATGAGGCAACCAACTCGATTTTGTTTGCCGGTAGCCCTGTACTTTACAACAAAGTTAAGCAGTTGATTGATGAATTGGACGTACCTAGAAAAGAGGTTTATATTGAGTCTTTAATCATAGAGACAAGCCTATCAAAGTTGTCTGAGTTTGGCGTTGAATGGTCAGCAACGGCAAAATCTGGCCATACAATTGGATATGCAGGAAATACAAACACAGGCAATTTGGGCAGCCTTGAGGGATCTATTATAAACAACAATAAATTTACCGCTTTGCCTAATGGTTTCAATTTGGGCATTTTGGGCAATACTATTAGCTATAATGGGGTTAAGTTTGCAACGTTGGGCGCCCTGCTTAATGCATTAAAATCAAACTCAGACATAAATATCGTGTCTAATCCGAAAATTGTTACATTGGATAACCAAAAAGCTACTATATTTGTTGGAGAAAACAGACCTTATCTAACAAGCCAGAAGTATGATTCAAACGGAAATCCGATTTATACTTATGATTACAAGGATGTGGGTGTTAAATTAACTATTTTGCCGCACATCAATGGAAACAAGATAATTTTGGATAGCAATCTGCAGATTAAAAAGGTTACTGAGAATGTTATGGTGGGTAATACTTTAGCCCCTGTTACTTTGACAAGAGAAACAAGCACTAAAATCTCTTTGGTCAATGGAGAAAAAATCCTAATTAGTGGGTTAATAGAAAATGATACACAAAAGCAAAAAACGGGTGTACCGATACTTTCAGACATACCTATTTTAGGTGGATTGTTTGAATACAAGAAGAACTCTACGTCTAAGACAAACTTAATGGTATTTTTGTCTGTAAGAATAGTAAACAGTAACAGTAAAATAATATCAAAAGTAAATAAAAAAGCGAAGGTTTCGGATAATGCCACTAAAGGTAAGTGATAGAGTAATAGAAAAATATAAAGAGTTTTTAGACAAAAGCGACTTTATACCCATTGAAGAAGCTGAATCGGATATTTGGTTTTGGGCGTTAAATGAAGAGGGGGTAAAGAAGGCGGATTATTTGGCATTTAAGCTTGGTTTGAAGTCACATGTGCAAATCAAGGATAAAAAAGAACTGTTGAAAGCGATGGAAGAGATATATAGCATTCTGAATGAAGATTCGGACGATACAGAACAAGAGGAAATAAACGAAGAGGCCTTTGAAGAAAATATAATCGGTGTGTCTTACAGTGATGCACCAATCGTTAAACTCGTTAATCAATTAATTGTCAAGGCTGTTCAACAGAATGCAAGCGATATACATTTTGAGGGTATGAAGGATTATTTTGCTGTTAGGTTTAGAATAGACGGCACTTTGCATGATTACAAAAAGTTTTCAAAGAAAATTCAAGAAACGGTGATCTCAAGGATAAAGGTTATGGCAAATCTTGATGTTGCAGAAACTCGAAGACCGCAGGATGGTGCGATAAGGGTGAATATTGGCACAAGAACGGTGGATATAAGAGTATCGATTGTTCCAAGCATAACAGGTGAAAAAGCCGTTTTGAGAATTTTAGACACGTCAAAGGAGCTTCTGGGGTTAGAAGATATTGGAATGTCTGAAAATGATATAAAGCTTTTTGAAGAGAAATTGCGATACCCAAACGGCATAATTTTGGTTACAGGACCTACAGGAAGCGGTAAAACAACGACACTTTATGCAGCTTTAAAGAGAATTGCTACGCGTGACAAAAACATTATGACCATTGAAGACCCGATTGAATATAGGATTGATGGCATAACTCAGGTCCAGGTTAATCCAAAACTCGAGTTAACGTTTGCCAATGCTTTGAAGTATTTTTTAAGGCAGGACCCCGATGTGATCTTGGTTGGCGAGATAAGGGACGCAGAGACGGCAAAGACGGCAATAGCTGCCTCTTTGACTGGACATTTGGTTTTGTCCACTGTACATACAAACGATGCTGCCACAACACTGGCAAGGCTAATAGATATGGGCGTTGAACCGTTCTTGCTTGCGTCATCTCTGTTACTCGTTATAGGACAGAGGCTTGTAAGGAGGGTTTGCGATGAGTGTAAGATTGAAGTTGAAACAAAGGATGAAATTAAGTTAATGTTTTCTGAATACGGTTATGAGATAGATAAGCATTTTGAAGGAATGGGTTGCGATAGGTGCAAAAATACGGGATTTTATGGCAGAGTTGGCATCTTTGAACTTCTAAATATTGATGAGAGTGTAAAAAAACTTTTAATAAAGAAGTCTGACGCTAGAGAGATAAGAAAAGCTGCAATAGAGAATGGTATGCGCACTATGTTAGATGATGGAATACAAAAGGTTAAGCTTGGTATAACAACATCCGAAGAGGTACTTTTGGCAACAAGGTTATAAGTATGCCAACCTTTAAATATTTGGCACTCGATAAAAATGGCAAAAAAAAAGAAGGTGTGTTAGAAGCTGAGAGTATAAGCATTGCCTTAGGTAACCTTAAAAGCAATGGTCTGTATCCTGAATCTTTAGAGGCAATTACAGAGGAAAAGAAAAGTGGCATTATTGGGCTACTAAAAAAGAGTTACACAAGGATTAATCAACGTGATAGGGCAGATGTGTTTTTTCAGCTTGCTACATTGATAAACACGGGTATCTCTTTAACAGAGGCCCTGGGTATAACAGCAGAGCAATCGCCAAATAAAAAGCTAAAATCGATTTTATTGCAAGTCAAAGACAGGGTTAATGAAGGGGTTAAATTTTCTGAGGCTTTGTTTGATTTTGAAAATGTGTTCTCTAAATCCTATGTTAGAATGATAGAAATGGCTGAAAGAACAGGCAAGCTCTCGGATATACTGTTTAAGATATCGCAAAGAGAAGAGGAAAAAAGTTCTTTTAACCAGAAGATTGCTCCTGTTATACTTTATCCTTCGTTTGTTATGCTGATTGGATTTGGAGTTGTAATTTTTCTTTTGGGCTATGTAGTTCCTAAAATGGAAAAGATATTCAGCTCTTTTCATAAAAAACTGCCATTTGTAACTAGATTATTGGTTGAAACAGGGCTTATTATTAAAGCATATTTGCCTGCCATACTACTTTTTATCCTCGTTGTTTCTATATTGGTCAACATTGCATATATTAAATGGGGTGCTTTTAGAAAAAAAGTGGATGCCATGCTTTTGAGGGTTCCGATTTATAGAAAAATGGCCGTGGCTCATTTTATCTCTAATTTATCTTTCCAGTTGGATGCATTTATACCCCTTGTGGATGCCATTTTAACAAGTAGTGAAGCCTTGGGTAATGTTATATTTAAGGATAAACTTAAAAATGTGGCCGAAAAAATAAATGAAGGCATGTCTATAGAAAAGGCTTTTGAAGAATCTAACCTATTCGATAAAATGTTTATATCGAGTATGGCTACGGGAAGGAGAAGCGGTAGACTTCCGGATTTTGTCAGAAGAATTTCAACGTATTATGAGAAGAAAATAGACATTACTGTTAGAACGTTTTTAGCAGTTTTAGAGCCTACCACTATACTCCTTCTTGGAGCTATTGTTGGCTTTATCGTAATGGCAATAATGATACCACTGTTTAGCATTAATCAACTTGTTAGATAAGTTAAACTTTAGGCAAAGACAACCTCTTTTTTATGGCGTAAAGCCTCAAAGTTAGTGTAAAAAACAACGTTATTGTCATAACAAGCTTTTTGTCCATAGGTATTTGCATCATTATATAAAAAGCAAAAGCACCTATAATGCAGCATGAGGCATAAAAATCCTCTCTTAAAATTAAAGGAATTTCGCCTATCAAAACATCGCTTAATGCCCCACCACCTGTTCCTGTTAATGTAGCGAGAACAGTAACACCTACAATGTTAAAACCTTTATCATATCCCACAACAGCTCCAGTTACCGTAAATGTGGCAAGGCCTATGGCATCTGAAATCTTGATGATGGTTGATTTAGATACATCTTTTCTAAATGTTTTGTACATAAATAAAGCCAAAATTAAGCCTAAAAAGGCGAAGGTTACATCCGAATATCCTTTAAATACAGCAGGTGTTTTGTTAGCCAATACATCCCTTAAAATTCCGCCGCCCAATGCAGTTAAAAATCCGAGTACGGAAATACCCAATATATCCAGATGTTTTGCTATTCCTTTAAATACGCCTGATACAGCAAATGCTAAAAGACCTATAGCGTTAAATACCCAAAAAAGATTCATTGCTCGATACTATACATTGATTTGTAGCTCGGTCAAGCGTATTTTTATTTGACATATGATTAAAAAGGCATATATTGGTATTCAAAGGGGCTATGTTTTATACATGAAATGGGTATTAATTTTGGTAAATTAATTAAGAATATGCGGGGTTTATATATTTAATTGGGAGGGAGAAATGATAAAGGTGAGTAAAAAGGGGGATAAGGCGTGGGTAACATTTATACAAGATGTGCCTTGTGTTTTGAAGGGTAGCTGGAATGATTGGAAGAAAGAGGAGCTAAAACCAAGAAAAGGCGGCTATTACTCTATTACAAAGGTCTTAAAAGCCGGTGAATATGAATTTGGATACTTAATAGATGGAAAGTGGGTTATAGAGGAGAATCTGCCGAAGGTCGATACTGTTTTTGGTAGCCAGAATTCCCTTTTAAAGATCTAAAGGGGGTGTGTGTGAGTGGTGTAAAAGCCGTTGTTATGGCGGGTGGCTTTGGCACAAGGATACAGCCGTTAACACATTCAGTTCCCAAGCCGATGCTCCCAGTTGTCAATATACCGATGATGGAGCGTAATATCGTTAAGCTTAAAGAGATTGGCATAGACGACGTTGTCATTTTGCTTTACTACAAGCTGGACGTGATAAAGAGACATTTCGGGGACGGTAGTAAATGGGGTGTGAACATAACCTACGTGCTGCCTGACAGTGATTATGGCACGGCCGGTGCTGTTGGTTATGCGCGTGAATTTTTGGATAGAACATTTATTGTCGTAAGTGGCGATATTGTAACGGATTTTGATTTTAAAGAAATTCTCAAGTTCCATTCCGAAAGAGGTGCAAAGGTTACTTTGACCTTAACTGAAGTGGATAATCCATTGGAGTTTGGCGTTGTTGTCATAAACAGCGACAATGTCATAGAAAAGTTTATAGAGAAACCGCGGTGGAGAGAGGTTATAAGCGACACGATAAACACGGGGATTTACGTGATAGAACCTGAGATGTTGGATTTTATACCTAAAAATGAGTTTTTTGATTTCGCAAGGGACCTTTTCCCGCTCTTGATGGATAAGGGTATTAGTCTTCATGGTTACGTGGCGGAGGGTTATTGGCGCGATGTGGGCAATCCCAATGCTTACAGGGATGTGCATGAGGATGTCTTTGAAAAGAGGGTGAAATTTGAGTTTCTGGGTAGCAAGATCGATTATCCGAGCGGTGAACTCTATGTGAACGGTGATGTCGACATTGGAGAAAACGTCGATATCTCCGGTGTGGTTGTTCTGGATGATGGTGTAAGAATTGGTGATAAGGTTAAGTTGAGCAATGTTGCTATAGGCAAAAACACTATCGTTGGAGCTGAAACAAAATTAAAAAACAGCATAGTTTGGAACAACACATATATTGGCAAAAAGTGCAATATAGACGGCGCCGTAATTTGTAATAACTGCAGGATAGATGACTTAGTCGAAGCCAAGTCAGGCATGGTCATGGCGGAAGGTTCTAAAGTAGGCAGACTGACAAAGGTTATGCAAGATGTAACGATATGGCCGAACAAGGAAATTGAACCCGCATCTATTATAACCAATAACATTGTTCGAGGGGTTAAATACAAAAGTTCATTGTTTGAAGAGGGCATCATAAGCGGTGGCTCGAATACGGAAATTGACTGTGTAATGGCATGTAAAATAGGGGAAGCGTTTGGTGGCTCACTGCCACAGGGCTGTACTGTGGTTGTTGGTAGGGATTATGAGTCCTCATCCGTCATGTTGAAGAGGGCATTTGTCGGTGGTGTGTTAGCTTCCGGTGTTAATGTAGTGGATTTTAAGAGTGTCCCGTTGACGGTTTTAAGGCTCTATGTGAAGAATAGTTCCGCTCTTGGCGGTGTTTACTTTAGGCAGAAGATAATGAATCCGGGTCAGTCGGAGATCTTGATCTTTGACGAGAATGGCTTGAGGTTGAACGTTGTCAGTGAGCGTACAATTGAAAAGCTATGCTTCAATGAAAGCTTTAGACATGTTGATTACAAAGAGGTGGGAGAAATAGATGAAAGCGAAGTATTGAAAAGGGACGCTTTTAAACTTTACAAAGGGAAAGTTAGAGATTTAATTGATTTTAGATCCATTAGAAATAGAAATTTTAAGGTTGCCATAGACCTCATGTACGGCATCATAAAAGACATATACCCCGACATACTGTCTGAACTTCAGATCGACAGCATAATACTAAACGCCTACTACGATAGGCTTAAGATGATAAACTTCTCTCACTACTACGAGATATCGAAGAAGGAGCTTTCCAAGATTATTACCTCTCTTGGTTTGAACCTCGGTTTCATCATATATCCAAACGGTCGAAGGTTGACGATTGTTGGTGATGACGGACGTGTGCTTGACAGGACAGAGGCGTTGTTTGTTGTTCTAACTCTTTTAAATATTGAGGCTGAGAAGAACAAAAAGACATTTAAGGTACTTTTGCCTACATGGTCGCCTGATATGTTAGACGATGAGTTTCCCAATATTGAGATCAGGAGGGGTAAATACTTCGATGTGAACGAGGATGAGCTAAAAAGGTACGATCTGATAGCCACAACAGATGGCAACTTCTCCTTTACCGAGTTTTCACTTCACAGGGACGCCATCTATGCAAGTTTGAAGATAATGGAGATGTTAAGCAAAAACGATCTGAATTTGTCGCAAATCGCGAAAACAATAACAGAATTTTACTATAAGCACATAAAGGTTCCGTGTCCGCACGATAAGAGGACAAAGGTGATCAAGAAGTTTGTTGAGGTGGCGAGAAATAAGAAGTACTCGATGACAGAGGGTATTAAGATCTGGGAAGGAAGGGACGACTGGTTCTTGGTAATTCCCGATAACTACGCGGATTTCTTGGATGTTTACGTTCAGGCTTCGGATAGCAGGGTTGGCGATGGAATACTGAAACATTACACAGGTTTGATAGAAGGATGGATAAAGGAATGAAAGTAGCAATTCTTTGGCACATGCACCAGCCGAGATACGTAGACACACAGGGCGATATAGTTATGCCGTGGGTGTTTTTGCATGCCATAAAGGACTATTACGATATGCCGTACATTGCAAGTTTATACGGTGCAAAGGTGACTTTTAATCTGACGCCAATACTTATTGAGCAGATCAACATATACGCAAATGGGGGTATCTCAAGGGACGTTTTTCTCAATCTTTTGAAAAAGAGGGTTTTTGAGTTAATGGATAGGGAAAAACAAACGGTTGTTAGGTATTGTAAAAGCCCGAATTACAACACAATGATCAAGCCCTTTGCTTTGTACGATAGGCTTTACAAAAAGAGTGAACTTACCGATGACGATACTGTTTCTCTTGAGGTGTGCTTCCTTTTGAGCTGGTGTGGGCGTTATTTGAGGGAAAACAGCGGTGTCGTTAAGGATCTTCTGAACAGAAGTGGCTATAGAGAGGAAGACAAAGCTGTTTTGTTGAATGAATTGGAGGCTTTTATACCCAAGATCTTGCCATATTACAAGAAACTTTTAGATAGCGGCTTGATATCTATTACAACTACGCCCTACTACCATCCCATTCTGCCACTTTTAATTGATATGGATGTTGCAAGAAAGGCAAACAGTCAGACTGTTTTACCAAAAAACCACTTTTCATTAAAAGAAGACGCGATTTTGCACATAGAAAAGGCCAAAGAGCTATACGTAAAGACGTTTTCGAAAGAACCGAATGGTTTCTGGCCCGCTGAGGGTGGCGTAAGTAGGGAAACCATAGAGATGTTTATTGAGCATGGTTTGAGGTATGCTGCAACGGATGAGGCAATTTTAAAGAAGAGTTCTAATTTAGACCATTATAGGGTCTTTGAATACAAGGGCTTTAAGATGTTTTTTAGGGATACGCAACTAAGCAACCTCATTGGGTTTGAC
>JALTCA010000134.1:0-49197 GCA_027008245.1 Desulfurellales bacterium | reverse complement strand
AAATTTGCAATCATAGATGACAAAGTAGTCGTAACAGGCTCTGCAAACTGGACAGCTTCGGCATTCAAAATAAATGACGAGAATGTTTTGATAATCAAAAGGTTTGATATTGCGAACGTCTACGAAAAGGAGTTTGACTACCTGTGGAAACGCTCCAGGATAAGATAAAGCGGATGATAGACGCAAATTTCAATAGGGCGAGAGAGGGTTTAAGGGTAATAGAGGACATCGCGCGTTTTGTTTTAGACAATAGGGATGTGACAGACAAGATAAAGACACTGCGATCGGATTTTGCTCAAATTGAGAAAAGCTTTGATTTTACCCTGTCAAGGGACACAGAAAACGACGTTGGAACTTCACTTTCGAGCAATATAGAAGAAAAAAGGGCGGACATCTTTGACATATTCAAGGCAAATGTTAAGCGCATTGAGGAGTCTTTAAGGGTTTTAGAAGAGGCTTTCAAGACAATAGATATCAAAGTGTCCAAAAGGATAAAATCCTTGCGTTACAAGACATATACCATTGAAAAAGAACTTGAGATGAGGCTAAAAGGAAAAAATGGACAAAAGCAAGATTAGGAACTTCTCAATAATAGCGCACATAGATCACGGAAAAAGCACGCTCGCCGATAGGTTGATTGAGTTTACAGGCGCTCTGGAGAAGCGCGAGATGAAGGAGCAAATACTGGACAATCTGGAAGTTGAGCGCAAACATGGAATTACGGTTAAAGCCCAAACTGTCAGACTCACGTATAACTTTGAAGGCGAAGAGTACATACTCAACATGATCGATACGCCAGGCCATGTGGATTTTGGTTACGAAGTATCGAAGAGCTTAAAGGCATGCGAGGGCTGTTTGCTTGTCGTTGATGCAACGCAGGGGGTTGAAGCGCAAACCATCGCAAATGCCTATTTGGCCATCGATAACAACCTTGAGATAATACCAGTAATCAACAAAATTGACCTGCCCAGTGCCAATATTGAGAAAACGAAAGGCGAGATAGAAGATGCACTGGGTATAGATGCGAGTGAGGCGATAGAGATATCGGCCAAAAACGGGACGAACATCGATAAGGTTTTGGAGGCCATCATAAAGCGAATACCGCCACCTAGGGGCGATGAAAACGCACCCCTTAGGGCATTGGTTGTGGACTCATGGTACGACAACTACAGGGGCGTGATTTCTATAATAAGGGTATTCGACGGCAAAATAGGTGAGGGTGACAAAATAGTGGTATATTCAACTAAAAAGGAATACGAAGCTGAAGAGCTTGGCTATTTCACGCCAAAACAGAAGAAAACAAATGAACTTACAGTTGGCGATGTGGGTTACCTTGTTGCTAATATTAAAAATATTAAGGATGCAACAGTGGGAGACACTATAACATCTAAAGATAATCCCACATATAATCCCTTCGTTGGCTTTAAAAAGCCAAAACCATTTGTTTTTGCAGGTATATATCCAACAGATCCGGAAGATTACAATGACTTGAGAGATGCTTTAGAAAAATTGCAATTAAACGATGCCTCTTTAACTATAGAGAAAGAGAAATCGGAATCCTTGGGCTTTGGTTTTAGGTGTGGTTTCTTGGGTGTTTTAAGCATGAATATAACACGTGAGCGATTAGAAAGTGAATTCGGTCTGGATGTAGTAATGACCACGCCCAGTGTCCTGTATAAAATTGAAAAAACAGACAAATCAATTATAGAAATATCCAACCCATCAGAATTGCCACCACCGCAAGAGATTAAGGCTATATTCGAACCCTATGTTAAGGTCGAAATAATAACACCAGCAGAATACGTAGGTAACATCCTGAAATTACTACAAGAAAAAAGAGGTAGGCAAAAGGAGATTTTATACATCGCGACAGACAGAGTTTTGATTAAATACGATGTCCCCCTTGCAGAAATCTTAATCGACTTTTATGACAAACTAAAATCCCTATCGAGGGGATACGCGTCATTTGATTATGAATTTAAGGGATTCGAACTCGGAGACTTAACAAGGCTAATTATACTTATAAATGGTAAAGAGATAGACTCCTTCTCTTTAATTGTCCCAAAAGAAAAAGCATACAGAATAGCAAGAGAAGTATTGAAAAATTTAAAGCAATATATACCAAAGCAATTATTTGAAATAAGACTTCAGGCAAAAGTCGGTGGAAAAATAATAGCAAAGGAGCAAATTAGCGCTCTACGTAAGGACGTTTTAGCAAAATGTTACGGTGGTGATATCACAAGGAAGAAAAAACTTTTAGAGAAACAAAAAGAAGGTAAGAAAAAATTAAAGCAACTGGGTAATATAAGCATTTCAAAAGAAGCGTTTATAAAGCTTGTTGAGATAAAGGGGGATTAAATAGTGGATAACAATATAGCTAAAAAAGAAAGTAAATTAGCAGAATGGATAAAGTCTATAGTAATAGCATTCATAATAGCAATGTTCATACGAGCTTTCTTTGTAGAGGCTTTTAAAATTCCATCTGCTTCAATGGAACCCACATTATTAATTGGAGACCATGTTTTGGCAAATAGGCTTATTTATGGAATTAGAGTTCCAATATCTGGTAAAACAATTATACCAATAAGTCATCCGAAAAACGGCGATGTAGTAATATTTAGATGGCCAAAAGACAGAAGTATTTACTTCATTAAGCGGTGTGAGGGTGTACCTGGTGACGTACTTGAGATGAAAAATAAGGTACTGTATAGGAATGGAAAAATGGTTATAGAGCCATATGCGGTTCACAGAGATCCTCATATATACCCAAGAAACACGGATGTTCGCATGTTTAAAACACTTTGGGGCTCCCGTGACAATTGGGGTCCAGTTAAAATTCCACCCCATGAATACTTTATGATGGGCGATAATAGGGATAATTCATACGATTCAAGATATTGGGGATTTGTGCCTGAAAGGAATATAGTCGGCAAAGCGTTTATCATCTATGGCTCATGGACTTTCAATCCACTTAGAATAAGACTTAATAGATTTTTTAATCTCATACATTAAAAAACAATGAGACAAAAACTCAATTTACCAAACGCTATAACAATATCAAGGATGTTACTTGCAATACCCATTACGATAATGCTTATCAAAAATCAGTATAAATGCGCTGTATGTTTGTTTTTAATAGCATCAGCAAGTGATTTAATTGATGGCTTTTTAGCCAGAAAGCTCAACCAACAAACAAATTTGGGCGCTATACTTGACCCTTTGGCAGATAAAATCTTAATAGATTACACATTTGTAATACTCACATCCCAAGGCTATATACCCGTATTGCTGTTTGCTGTTGTGTTATCCAAAGACATCATTTTGGTTGCAGGGAGCACAATAGAGATTTTATCATTAAAAGACCTACTACAAATAAAAATTAAGGCATCCATATTTGGAAAAATTTCAACATTCTTTCAGATAATGATAATAGTTCTTGTGTTCCTAAAAATTTTTAAAATCTATTCTAATAAAGTTACATTTTCCTTTTTTATCTATTCAACAATTCTGCTAACAATCCTTGCACTGTTCAGCTACATAAACGAATATCAAAGGAGAAATTAGATAAACGGAGGTTAAGATGATAAATTTAAAACCCAACATTGGTGGGACTGACAGGGAAGCTAGGCTTATTGGAGGGTCTTTATTGACTTTTTTGGGCTGTATTACGAAAAATAACCTAATCAAAGCTGCTGGTTGCACATTTTTGATTACAGGTATAACAAGAAAATGCATCTTTTACGACCTACTAAAAATCAATACAAACAAAACAGTTGAGAAAAATAACTAATTTTGATATAAGCTTTCGAGCATAAAGAGATGGAGGTTTGACATGGCAAGAAGGTGCGAAATTTGCGGTAAAAAAGCTTTAGTGGGATATAAGGTAAGCCATTCTCACATTAGAACTAAAAGGAAATGGCATCCTAATATCCAGAAGGTTAAGGTTTATGTTGATGGCAAGGTAAAGAGGATGTACGTCTGCACGCAGTGCCTAAAGTCAAACAAGGTACAAAAAGCCGTCTATTAAACCTGAATTTTTCTATCGAAAAACGGATTTTTGGTGGTTGCCGAAAGGGGAATACCATAGGCTCCACCAATTTTATCTTTGAAATAGCCAATTTCTTTAGCTGCTTGTCCTAATGAAATCATAATTCTGTTATCTATACCAAAAATAGAGGCAAGTTTAACGACGCTGCCTATTGCAATACCTGCATCTGTTGCCGATACTGCACATACACCGCCTTTTTCTATACACTCATCGCAGCCTGAGAATCCACAGAAACCGCAGTTAAATCGATGGTAGAATAGTTTAAAGCCAATCAAAATGACGTAATCTATATTTTCACAGTTAATTGCGTCCCTTTTGTAAAATGTCAGGTCAGTTCTCTCAGTGATCTCTTCCATTTTTTTAAAAATCTTCGATTTTGTCTCCCTATCCGCCACAAGATCAACAACAACATCATCCCTTCCCACGCTCTTGGGTGCAGTTATGGCATTTGCAATTAAAATCTTTGAAACTATATTTAGGGCATCATTAATCAGCTCTTTCACCTTCTATCCTCCTCTGTATATGTGCTCTCAGTTTCAAAAGTGTTTTTGTTTTTATCTGAGATACTCTCGACTCTGTCTTTCCTATTACAGAAGCAATCTCTTTCATATTAAAATCCTCATAATAATAAAGGCTTAACACTGTAAGTTCGGTCTCGCTCAATGTTTTTAAAGCTTCCTCCATAAAATATTGAAGCTCATCCTCTTCCAAAATATCAATAGGGCTTTTTATTGACTTATTTTCAATTGTCTCTATCAATATAGCTCCAATATCGTTAACAGTTTCATCTATACTCATTATTGTTGCATTTGATTGTTTTAATAACAAACTATTAAACTCTTCCAAATCCATTCCTGCACGTTTTGCCACCTCTTCATCTGACGGATTGAACTTTCCCTCTTCCATAAAGTCCTTATAGGCGGAATGAATTTTTTTGAGTTTATCCCTCGAGTATCGAGAAACTGTATCAACACTTCTTAACTTATCAAGAATAGCACCCCTAATCTTGGTGTTTGCGTAGGATTTAAACTCAGAAATACTCTTAGTTTCATCCCAATTATCCAAAGCCTTTAATAATCCAATAACTCCGACTTGAACAAAGTCATCCTCATCATAACCCTCAGGCATCCTAACAACCAATTTTCTTACTATCTGCCTTATTTTTGGATAATAAGCTTCTATAATTTCCTCTTTATTCATGCTACCTGCTCAGAACCCTTATTTTCAGTTTCACTTTCTGCTTCATTCTCTTCTGATTGTTCAGTATCATTTTTCATTTCTTTTTCAGTTTCCTCTGTCTTAATAAAATTCATATAATAAAAATTCACAGCTGCTGCCGTAATCAAGCCAAATAGATAAAAAGACACTACAGTAAAAAATGTTTTTATAAAAGCGTTAAAAAAATCAACACCTTTGTAAGTAAAGATTAGCGTACAAACAGCCGTTGCTACAAGTGCATAAAAGGAAGAAATCCATTTAGGATCAAGCAATATATCATCTTTTTCCACTTACTCCTCCAGTAATTTTAACAACTCTTCTTCATTGATGATTTCAACACCGAGCCTCTCGGCCTTACTCAATTTAGAACCCGGATTTTCACCAACAACGAGATAATCCAGATTTTTGCTGACACTGTTCCTAACGATACCACCCTTTTTCTCCACAAGCTCTTTAAAATGTTCCCTCGACTTTGACAGTGTACCTGTAAAAACAAAGCTTTCACCAAAAACCTTTGATTGTTCTTTTCTTTCTTCCTCAAAATGAACACCGTACGATAAAAGTTTATCTATTGTGTCTAAATTCTTCTTTTCAGAGAGAAATGAAACCACGCTGTCTGCAATCTCATCGCCAATCCCGTCAATACTTAACAGCTCTTCCTTTGTAGCTTTTTTCAAATTCTCCAAGTTTACAAACCTCTCAGCTAACAATTTAGCCACAAACTCCCCAACATGTCTAATACCCAATGCATAGATAAATTTAGCAAATGTTGTGCCTTTAGATCGCTCAATGGCCGTAAGGAGATTCTCTGCCAACTTCTCCCCAACCCTGTCCAAACCCATCAACGTCTCTTTGTCTAACCTGTATATATCACTCACATCTTTAACAATACCCCTATCAACCAACTGTTCAACGAGCTTATCACCAAAACCATCTATATTCATCGCCTTTCTCGAAACGAAGTGCTTTATGGATTCTTTCAATACACTGGGGCAGTTAATATTGGAACACCTGTAATAAGCACCGTCTTTTACCACTTTAGAGCCACATACAGGACACCTATCCGGCATCTTAAAGCGCCTCTGCGTGCCGTCGCGCAGGTCTTTAACGGGCTTAACCACTTCAGGTATAACATCGCCCGCTCGTTGGACAAACACTGTGTCACCGATCATTACGTCCTTTTTCTCAATCTCGTCCATCGTATGCAAACTGGCGCGCGACACCAAAGCGCCCCCAATATTTACAGGCTTTAAAATTGCAACGGGTGTAAGTATACCCGTTCGGCCGACATTAACCTGTATATCCAAAATTTTTGTTGTTACTTGTTCGGCCGGGAATTTGAATGCTATAGCCCATCTTGGGGATTTGGTCGTAAAACCCAATTTTTCTTGAAAATCAAATCTATTTACCTTTATAACCACACCATCCAATTCATAAGGTAAAGAATCCCTAATTCTTTCAAGTTCTTTTTTATATTCGATAGCCTCATCAATACCATAGGCCAACTTATTGTATTCGCTTGTAGGAAAGCCTATTTCCTTCAAAGCATTTAAAGCTTCATGTTGAGTTGATATTTTCTTGCTATAACCCTCAATTTGCCTTATGTAATACATTATCATAATAAGATTTCTTTTGGCAGTTTCTTTTGGATCTAACTGCCTAATAGAACCAGCAGCGGCATTTCTTGGATTTGCGAATGGCTGTAAATTATTCTTTACCCTTTCATCATTTATCTTTTTAAACTCTTCTTTTGTCAGCAAGACCTCTCCTTGCACATCAATGTAAAATGGAGGATTTTCTTTAGATAAAATTAGCGGAACGTTCTTTATTGTTCTAACGTTCTGTGTTACATTTTCACCAACAAAACCATCCCCTCTTGTTGATGCAACCTTAAGTTTGCCATTTTCGTAAATCAAATCTATTGATAAACCATCAAATTTAGGCTCTACACTGTAGTCAATAATCTCACTCTGAGGAATACCCAAAAATCTTTTTACCCTTAAGTCGAACTCCCTTATCTCATCATCACTAAAGCCATCGTCAAGTGAAAGCATGGGTATTTTATGTTCAACCTTCTCAAATTTATTTAGAGGTTTACCTCCAACCTTAACCGTAGGGGAATTTTCATCATAAAATTCAGGAAATTTATCCTCAAGCTTTTTTAATTCTGTCAACAAACTATCGTATTCTGAATCTGATATTATAGGGTCATCTAAAACATAGTATCTATAGTTATGGTAGTGCAAAACTTTTCTTAGCTCGTCTATTCTCTTTTTAGCTTCATCTTTTGTCATGCTCCCCTCCAATAGCATAACTTAAATTGTTTACCATCGAACACTGCATAACTAAAATTAGAAAAAAACTCCCCCGTATTTAAATATAGTCCTTTGCCAATTTTTTTAAATACCGGATTGTGAGTATGACCCAACATAACAACATCTATATCATCAGAAATTAATTTTTCTGAAAAATCCTCGAATGCTTTTTCTGTTCCTCTATAATGTTTTGACTTCAAATTCTCTTTACTAACCTTGGATGCCAATTTAGACAAAAAAAGAAGCTTATAGGGCGGAATTGTGTTTATAAATGAAAGCATAAGTTTATTTTTTAGGGTTGACCTAAACATACGATAGGCAACATCCTTTTTGTCTATGGTATCCCCATGCGCCATAAACACATTATAATCACCTATCTTTTCTATAAGACTACTCTTTACAACTCTAACATTCGTATAATCGCATATTCTTTCAAACTTATATTCATGATTACCCTCAAACAGAATTACTTTTACTTTCCCAGACACAAATTTCAGTGCGTTTATAAGCGCCAAATGATGGGGATAAACAAAATTATCGTATCCGTAGTAAAATTCAAATAAATCTCCAAGAATATATATAGCATCAAACTCGGTATACATATTAAGCAAAAATTTTATAATTCTCTTTGAGATAGGGTAGTGAGCATCAGAGAGAAAAAGACATCTCATAGCCTTTGCTTTACAATAAAGGTTCTTCCTATAATCACTCCAAAAATAAAACCACCAATATGGGCAAACCAAGCAACACCACCCATAGAAGCAGAGCCCATCCATAATATACCATTGAGGTATTGGACAAAAAACCAGGTTATAATAAAAAACCAAGCTGGTATTCTAAGAAAAGTGAGGAAAAATAATATAATAACAAGTGTTAAGATTCTTGCCCTTGGAAAGAACATTAAATAAGCTCCCATAACAGCAGAAACAGCGCCACTTGCGCCAATCAATGGAATATGAGAATCGGGAGAAACAAGACCTTGAACGAATACAGAAATCAAACCACCGATAATGTAAAAAAATAGATAATTAACATGACCCAACTTATCCTCTACATTATCACCAAAAATCCATAAAAACCACATATTCCCCAAAATATGAAAGAAGCCACCGTGCATAAATAATGAATTAAACGCCCTAATAAAAGAATCAAAGAACATATATTTATCAAACATAAGATATGGAATAAATGCGTGTTTATATATGAAAAGCATAAAGTTAGGTTTACTCAGTTCATAAAAAAACATCAATACATTTATTGAAATAAGCATATAGTTTACAATAGGCCTCGAATCAGACGGAACATCATCCCTTATAGGAAACATGTTTCTTCCCCTTTTCTAAAGCAAACTTAAGCGCGAAATAAGACAAGGTTGACGCCACTAAACCTACAAAAACACTACCCACAAATATATCAAGAAAAACACCTTTACCGCTATTTAAATAATGCTCAAGGGTGAACGGTCTTATATTAAAGGTTGCATCGCCATTAAGTATAAATGAACCCAATTTAAAATCAGCGTAATACACGGGAGCCAATGTCCAAGGATTATTCATCCAAGAGCCTGTAATCGTTGCTACTTTATTAAGTCTAAAAACAAAAGATAGCACAATAGCTAAAATGGTATGTAGACCAAGGAAAGGAGATATGGATATATAAACTCCTAAAGCAAAAGAGAGAGCTATTTTGTGAGGCGAATCATCTAAGGATAGTAAATTTTTTAAAACCTTTCTGTAATCTACAATATGCAAATTTAACCTTTTTTAAACAGAGATTTTAGGGAAAACCCGTCACGATTTAATTCACTAAGTCCTTTGGAAGCTATAGAATTGTTAGGATCTATTTTCAAAGCCTCTTTAAAATAGTGAATAGCTGATTTTCTCAACT
Source organism: Desulfurellales bacterium (assembly GCA_027008245.1). GTDB lineage: Bacteria > Campylobacterota_A > Desulfurellia > Desulfurellales > Hippeaceae > Hippea. The sequence goes on along the minus strand of JALTCA010000134.1, from coordinate 39,729 downwards.
TTATAGACAAATACGTCTCACCGAGATATGCGTAGGCTTCCGATTTCCATGGATTCAACTCTATAGCCTTTTTAAAATGCCTAACTGCCTCATGATATCTTTTTTTCTTAAACAAAGCCAAACCCATGAGCATATTAGCTTCATGATCATTCTCATCAATAGACTTCAAAATGTCTATTGCAGAATTGTAGTCACCGTTATCTATAAACACATGGGCTTTTTTCTTTATAATATCAACATCATCTCTTTTCTTACTCTCCCGCTCGTCTCCATAAAAGCTCTCACCCAAACTTCCTTTAAGAAGATTGTATGCAAGCGTTATCTCTTTAAAACGCTGCTCTTTTTCTCTTTTTTCTTCCTCGTTACATGCGGTGTCAGGATGGAATTTCTTAGCAAGAGTAATGAACGCTTCTCTTAATCTCTCCTCTGATACATCATAATTAACACCTAAGACTTCGTAAGGATTCATTTATACCCTTTAAACCTTTTTTTAAGCTTATTCAAAATATTATTCTCAAGCTGCCTTACACGTTCTTTGCTAATGCCATACTTTTCCCCTATCTCTCTAAGGGTTCTTGGCTTGCCATCGTATAAACCATACCTCAGTTTAATTATGTCTTTATCTCTTTCAGGCAACTCTTCCAAAAATTCACTGACTTCTTCTATCAAAGATTCCCTAATATGCCTTTCTTCTACAGATTCTTCCTCTAAACTAATTAAATCCCCTAAAGATATATCGCCATTGTCACCAAAATAATTATCCAGAGATTCGAACCTAAAGCGTGTAAACTCTGTATTTTTCAATTCCCTTTCACTTAAGTCTGAGATTTCCATTAACTCTTCTTCTGAAGGCTCTTCATTGAACGCTTTTCTATACTCATCTTTTAAATTATCCAACTTTTGAAGCCTATTTTTAGCCTTAAGTGGTATTTTTATTGGTACACTCTGTTCGGTTATATATTTCATGATAGATTGTTTAATCCACCAAGCTGCATAAGATATAAATTTAACATCTTTATCTGGATCAAATTTTTCTGCTGCTTTAATCAAACCCAAATTTCCTTCGTTTATAAGATCCATTAATGGGACACCTAGCCCCTTATATCTTTTTGCCAAGCTTACAACAAACCTCAAATTATGCTTAACAAGTTCTTTAATTGCCTCTCTATCACCTTTCCTTATTTTGTATCCAAGCTCCTTTTCTTCCTCTTGCTTTAGAACAGGTATTTTTGATATTTCCTTTAGATAATTTGACAGAGTGCTACTCTCTAAGGTGTCTATATCCTCTTCAAGCCGGAAGTTTTTTGCTTCTTCTATCTTTTTACTTTCCATTTAGTATAATTCCTTGCATCTTCAAGAACAACTCCATATTTTGCAAGCTCGTCTCTGATTTTATCTGCTGTTTCATAGTCTTTATTTTTCCTTGCAGTCGCACGTTCCTCTATCTTCCTCTTAACCCACTCCACATCAATATCATCTGGTATAAACCAGTTTGCAGACGAAGTATCAAACACACCCAAGACGTTAGAAATCTTATTAATATCGTCTAAAAATTTATCCCTATACCCTTTAAATGGCCTTTTACCTTCTTTTTCCACACTATCCAAATATTGATTAAATGACCTAATCGTAGCAAAAACCTCACCTATGGCCTTCGGCGCATTAAAATCATCATCCATAGCCAGCTCAAAACGCTCAATCAAGGAATTCAAAGATTCGTCAATACTTTCATCCTTTTTACCATCTTTAGAAAACTCTGTTTCTTCCAACCTTTGTATAAAATTATAAAATCTATTTAGAGCTTCTTTTGCCGCATTTAACCCTTCAAAGGAAAAATCAATAGGGCTTCTGTAGTGTGTTAACAACAAAAAATATCTTAATGTTTCACCATTATACTTTTTAAGCACGTCTCTAAGGGTAAAAAAATTTCCCAACGACTTACTCATCTTTTCTTTATTAATTCTTACAAAGCCATTATGTATCCAATATCTGGCAAAAGGTTTTCCCGTTGCTGCTTCACTTTGGGCAATCTCGTTTTCATGGTGGGGAAATATTAAGTCTTCCCCACCACCGTGTATATCAAACGATTCTCCTAAATACTTCATGCTCATAGCAGAGCACTCAATATGCCAGCCAGGTCTTCCCTTACCCCATGTAGATTTCCACCAAGGCTCACCCTCTTTGGATTTTTTCCACAAAGCAAAATCTAACGGACTCTTTTTGTTTTCATTCACTTCAACCCTTGCGCCACTTTTTAGCTCATCTATATTCTTATGCGACAGCTTACCATAATCTTTAAACTTCTCAACACTAAAATACACATCTCCGTCTACTTCATAAGCATAGCCCTTTTCAATCAGTTTCCTTACCAACTCAATAATCTCATTTATATGCTCTGTCGCCTTTGGCTCATACGTAGGCCTCTCTATATTAAGTTTATTCATATCCTTGTAGTACTCTTCTATATACCTGTTTGAAATTTCTTCGCAGCTAACACCTTCTTTATTTGCCTTATTGATTATTTTGTCATCCACATCAGTGAAATTCTTAACAAACGTGACATCATAATCCTTGTATTTCAAATACCTGTATATCAAATCGAAGGCAACAGCGCTTCTGCCATGACCGATATGGCAGAAATCATAGACGGTGACACCGCATACGTATATACCGACCTTGTTATCGTTTAATGGTTTAAACTCCTCTAAACTCCTTGAAGCCGTATTATAGACCTTTAACATCTCCTATCACCTCAAAACGTATTCTTGTGTTCTGTCCGGCACTTCTTCCATGCCATTAACTGAAGAAAAATATATACCAATATACTTTTTGTATTGACTAATAACAACACCTTTTGCAACTGTAACAGGCATTGGAGAACCTTTATTTATACGAGCAAGTTTCACCTCTTTGCCAGCCAGTATAGGTAAGTCCTTTGAAGCCTTAAAGAAGAACATAAAACCCAAGCCGCTCTGCAGCTCGCTCTGCTCCACTAATATCTGTTTAACCTTAACATCTCCAACCCTTGCAAGTTTTAAATTTTCAACTGTCTCATAGGGATAAACGCTCGATACCACATCGTCTTTTGAAATTTCTGTCACAGCTTTTACAATTTTACCTTCAAAAATACCATTACCCATCCTTTTTATAACCTCAATTTTTCCCAACGGCAGAAAAACACTATCTTCACCAGAACAAATAGAGGTGTCTAAAAAATCTCTAAACTCCCTATAAACATAAAGTTCTTTAGGCAATTTTTCTCTGTTTGTATGCAAATAAACAGTGTCTCCTGCAGCAACTTCTATATTGCTATACGTATCAAAACTCATTTTTGCTAACTGAAAATCCTTTTTATTCCAAATACAATAACCTTTACCACATGCAGAGTAATACTTATTGCCATCAAACCAAATCGCAATAAGGTATTTTTTATTAGAAATTTTGTTTTTATTACTCACAATATAAGGTTTTATTTTTTTCTTTGGATGGTATATTTCAAGACCATTTTTCCCAACTTTTAATATCTCTCCTGGAAATATCAGATTAGGATTATTTATATACGTGTTATTATGCCAAATTTTACCCCATAAAAATGGGTTCTTATAAAACCTTTTGGATATATCCCAAAGCGTATCCTGAGGCTTAACAATATAAAGCTCTCCAATAGCATAAGCATTGTAGGTGAAAAGAACCAAAAAAAACACTAACAGTACCTTCCTCACCCTCTCGCCCCCTTTCTCATATAAACAGAGTATTTGCTCTTAGGAAAGCGCCTTAACAGTAGTTTTTTATATTTAGTAATTTTACCGATTTTTCCCTGTTTTTTATAAATTTTTATTAATGTATAAATAGCTGCATCTGTTTTGCCCCCATTCTCCAATGATCCATAAGGGAATTCATCTATAAGTTTCTCAAATAAATTAACGGCCTCAGGTATATTGTTCTCGTGAAAATAACAATATGCAAGCCAAAACATGGAATTATCATACAAAGGGTTAGATTTGTCGAAATTGCTCAAAAATTTTTCAAATAAAGTTTTGGCTTCATCGTACTTTCCAGAAAAATAAAGGGACAAAGCTTTTTTATACAATTTATCGGGATTAATCTTAGAAACAAGCTTTTTACTCTTATTAACACTTTTTAAAAATTTTGCTTTCTTCAAAGGAGGTTTTTTTACAACCATTACTTTTTTATCCACTCCTACGTTATTTAAGTTATCTACATGAGAAACTTTTGTTTTGTTGTCAGGAGTATCAATACTATCTGAAAGATCTACGTCTTTCACATTTCTTGTATCATTATTCTTTCTAAAGGCAATAGCTTTATCAGTGCTATCAACTGAAATGTTGTCGACAACTGTTGCTGGAGGAATTTGAGCGAGAAAATTACTTTCTGCTCTCTCCTTTGCAAGTCTCTCTTTAATTTCTTCTATTTTCTGTTCTATGCTATTAATACGCGTTGAGTTTTCAGTAATCCTTTGGGAATTAAGGTTTACCTGTTGCTGTAAAAGATCTATTCTTTTCATCACAAGAGAGTTGTCAAATCCACAGGAATACAGGAAAAAACTTCCAACTATTATTAAAAGCAGCCTCCTCAACATAGCGCCTCCTGTAGCTTTGAATTGTAAAGTATGTATTTAGTGTTGTCAACACTAATAAAGATTCCGATATTGTAATTTCTAAGAAAAAATATATAATCTCAGCGATACAAATAAATGGAGGTGTAAAATGAAGTTGGGAAAATTCATGTTAAGCTCAATTTTAGCAGTAGGTATGTGCGTACCAGCTATTGCAAGCGGAAATAAAACCACATACAAAGATATCTTGAGTAAAATGGTGCCGCCAAACACACCCTATACAGTGAAGATAGAAAGAAACAGTCAGCTTAAAAATTTTACTCAACTCAATGTTTCTATAAAAAACAAAAACACTGGCACAATATTTCACAGGTATTTGTGGGTATCAAAAAATAAGCAAACTATAATACCAGTAGTTTTAAAATATAAAAATGGTAGACTAACGAGAGTTGAACCAAAAATATCTGTAGAACAAGCAAAAGCAGATATAACGTGGTTTAATGAAATACTAAATTCACTGCCAAAAAATGCTAAACAGTCCGTTGGCAAGGGCGTTGAGGTTTACATGTTCTCAGATCCTTACTGTCCGTTCTGTAAAAGAGAGTTGCCCAAACTCATGAAATTAGCCAAAGAAGGTAAAATAAAACTCCACATAATACCCTTTGATGTGCATGGTGAAAGGGCGGCAAAAGCAAGTGCTCTATTCTTAAACATTGAAAAGAACAAGGGTTTAAACGAGGCTATCAACAAGGTTGAGGGCGCAGGGTTCTCAAAGGTGTCAGATGCTGTAAAAAATCAAAAGGATATGGACAAGATCTACAAGGAGTACAGGCCATTGCTTGACAAGATCCTAAGAATTGCATTCGAGCATGGCATAAATGGAACACCGGCCATGATAATCAAAACGGGCAAAAACGAAGGCTATGTAATCTTGGGTCTTCAGGACATATCAAAATACATTAAGAAAAAATGAGAAAAGCCCTAAAGTACACATCAATAGCCGTTGCTGCCTCAATCCTGTTGGTTGCAGCGGCTATTTTTTTTGTATGGCACTCCATAACGTCGGATAGGGTAAGAACACTTCTGGATAAACAGCTGAGTTCTGCCAAATCAAAGGGTGTTACTATTTCTGTTGACAAGATAAGGATCGAAAAGCAATTTCCCAACCTCTTTATCAGCGTTAAAAACCTATCTGTAAGATCCAAAGGTATAGAGCTTTTGGCTTATAATCCCCATATAAACGTGAATATAATCAAACTCGCACTTGCAAAAATCACAGGTAAAGACTACTTCGGCAAGATTGGTGTTGATAGAGTCTACGTCAAAGTAACAAAACTTGAGAAAAGATCAGGAAACAAAGGGTTTTCATTTCCTCAATTGCCGTACATACCCGTAGACCTTTACATACCCAACATAAGGATCGAAACAACCCAATTTGCAATCAACGGTTGGATAAACCTTACCGCAAATCTACTAACAAAGAGCAATTCCGTTGACTTTAAAGGGACAATAAACAAAATACCGGTTGATCTAAAACTAAAAATTAAGAGATACAAAATAGCATTTGAAGCAAAAACCACCAATATCAAAGCATTCGGCGCGTCATTAAAAAATATTAGAGTGGACGGAAGTTTAGAAAAAAATTTAAGCTTTTCGGTCAATTCTAAGATATCAGCTCTTAGTTTCAAATCCATATTCCTCTCCAACATATCAACAGAAATCATAGGCAAAATAGACACAGATCTGATAAAAATCGAAAAACTTTCTTCAAAGAGCAAAAACGGCTTTCTCTTGACGTTGAACGGCAATCTCAACACAAAAAATCCACTAAAATCCACTCTTTCAGGCTCAATCTCCACACCGTTTATTGATGTGTCACAGTTTTTCTACCTCTTGCCAAAGGATGTAAAACCGTATCTTGGGTCTGGTGAAATCTCTTTAAGAGACGTTGAATTTTCAGGTCAACCCTCGCTTGATTTTGTAAAGAACGGCTCGATATTGATCAAAAGCGTAAAATTCAGGATCAATCCAGACGATCCGTTCTTTGAGCTCAACAGAGGCAAAATTAATATAACTAAAGATAAAATTGTTGCTGTTGCATCTGGATATTTTGACAAAATTAGAGCAAGAAACTCAAGCTTCGTGCTCTACAGAAAGGAAGGCTTCAAAAGCGATCTGCACCTAAACCTTTACGGAACGGCCACGGAACTCGTCAGGCTGTTTATTGAAGAAAACATACTCTCAGAAAGCGATCTGAAGCTCTTAGGTAAATCAAAGAACCTAAAAGGCAATATCAAGGCAAGGATAGATGTTCTTACCTACAGATTTAAACCAAAGCCGTACTTCGACTTTTCCGTAAAGCTATACCCAAAAGGGATTGAGTTCGAAAACCCAAATATACCTAACCATTGGGTAAAGGCTTCAGGGTACGTTGGGATAAACAGATTAACAAAAAATGGTAGGGTAACCTCGCTATATATACTCTTTAAAAACTTTACCGCGCAGACAATGGAATCGCAGTTCAAAGCGAGTAAACTGAAATTAACGATAAAGCCAACGTTAGGCCTATATGGTCAAATAGACGCAAAGATTTCGAGGAAAGAGTTAAACGCTTTGGAATACGCAATAGCAAATGAAACGGACAAGCTCAGGTTAAGTTGGGTAAAGGTAAATGGAAGTATAAATGGAGCGGTAGATAACTTTAAATTCTCAACGGATCTGACAATACCTATAACATTCAAAGGCATAGCACTAAACACAAATGTATCTGGCACATTCTCAAATGGTATATTAGAAATTAAAAAACTAATAGCCCAGGGTATCGGCAATCTTTTGCTCTCTGGAGTAATAAACGTAAAACAGAAAAAAATCATAAATCTCAAAGCAAGAGCAAACAATCTAAAGATCTCCGATATTAAAAGCCTTTTACCCATTCCTGTATCGGGCACGCTAAGTGGCGAGGTAGATTTCTCAATTTCACAAAAACCTTACATAAAGAAGGCAAACTTGACCATAAAAAATGGATCAGTTTACGATATTTGCGACCTAAATGCAGATATCAAATCTGACGGGAATGCGGTGAGAATCAGCAATGCATCATTCAACTTCCTAAACAACCACCTCGTTGCAACGGGTGAGTACGATCTAAACACCAATTCAATAAATGTCAGCCTGTTTACTCACAAATTCACACTTGATACGGACAAAGTATTTAAAAAATCAAATAAATTACAGAATAAGAACGTAACAATACATTTACCCAACCAAAACATGAAAATCGAGCTGAACACTATTGATTTCATTTTGAAGCACAAGGAAAAAACAAAAGATCTAAAGGCCACGGCAATGAGACTTACAAACGACCTAAGATCGACAATTGTGAGGATAGAATCACCCTTCTCACACTGGTCGGCAATCATTGACAAGCAGAAGAAGACGATAAAGATCTTGATCAACGATAGAGCCGTTTGGCCGTTCTTAACGGACTGTTCTAATAAAAAAAACAAGATGGATCTGCATGCAAATCTGCGCTACAAGAAAAATAACATTGTGTCACTAAAGGATCTTTCTGGATCTATAAACTTTACAGCAAAAGACGGCTGCATACCCAATGCGCCTGCTTCTATAAAGTTATTAACACTATTAAATCCCTTCTCCATGTTTCTTAAAGGTATAGACCTGTCAAAAGGTATTCAGTACGATAAAATCCAAGCCCACCTAAAATTAAACAAAAACATTATTAAAACAAAAGAGAATGATGCTGCAATTGTCAAGGGCAAGAGCATAGACATATTTGCATACGGCAAATACTATCTATTGAAATCAAAAATTGACGCATACGTAACATTCATAACATTCTCCACAGTCAACAAGATTGTGTCCCACATACCCATCGTTGGTTGGATATTAACGGGTAAAAACAAAAGCTTTACGGGTTTGAGCTTCCACATTTACGGTAATACAAACAGCCCAAAGATAAAGCCTGTGCCACTCAAAAGTCTTGCAAAAGGTGTATTAGGTGTAGTAAAAAGGACAATCATGTTGCCATTGAGCATTTTTGGAGTGAAGTAGATGAGAAACTTTAGGGAAGAGTTATGTAAAAAGATACTAATCTTAGACGGTGCAATGGGCACCCAATTACAGGAAAAGGGTATCTTAAAGACAGGCGCATGTCCCGATTATTTAAACGTCACAAACCCCAAAGAGATCGCAGAGATACACAAGTCTTATTTGGATGCAGGTGCAGACATCATTGTCACCAACACGTTCGGCGCAAACCCTATTAAACTTAGTGAGTTTGGTTTGGAAGACAAGGTCTACGAAATAAACTTCGAAGCCGTCAAAATAGCAAAGGGTGTTGTAAAGGATAAGGGCTTTGTTTCTTTATCGGTGGGGCCAACGGGAAAGTTCATTGAGCCCGTAGGTGACGTTAGCTTTGACTACATTAAAGAGGTTTTCAAGAAGCAGGTTAAACCAGCAATCGACGCGGGTGTTGACCTATTCTCGCTTGAGACGTTCATGGACATAAAGGAGCTGAAAGCAGCCATTGTTGCAATTAGAGAGCTAACGGACAAACCCATCATAGCTATGATGACCTTTGCAGAAGACGGCAGAACGATACTTGGAACATCGCCTGAGGTGTTTGCAAAAACCGTGGAGGTCATGGATGTTGATGTAATCGGTGCAAACTGCTCAGTAGGGCCGGACCTGTTGAACGAGTTTGTAAAAAGAATGGCAAATGTGACGGATAAACCGCTAATCATACAACCCAATGCGGGCATTCCAAGATTGGTGGACGGAAAAACGATATTCCCCGTTGGGCCTGAGGAATTTGCATCATATGCTGATGATTTTTTAGAATACGCTGCAATCGTAGCAGGATGCTGCGGTACTTCACCTGAACACATCAAGCTTTTAGCAAAAAAACTAAAAGGCAAGCCTGTAAAAAAGAGAAACATAAAAAAATCTACGGTGCTTACAAGTAGGACGGAGCTTGTCCATATAGGCTACGGTAACCCCGTTGTATTCATAGGAGAAAGGCTCAATCCAACAGGCAAAAAACACCTAAAGGAACAGTTAAAAGAAGGCAAAACTGGTTTATACAGAAAAGAGGCAATTGAACAGGTGGAACACGGGGCGAAGGCATTGGATGTAAACGTTGGCGTGCCAATGATTAATGAACCTTCAATGATGAAAAAGTGTGTTCTTGCCGTACAAAGCGTTGTCAATGTACCGCTTGTAATAGATTCATCCAACCCTGAAGCCATCGAGGAAGGCCTAAAGGTGGCAGATGGTAAAGTTTTAATAAATTCAGTAAATGGATCTCCTGAGAGCATGGATACAATTTTGCCACTTGCCAAAAAGTATGGTTCGGCGATACTTGCATTACTTTTGGATGAGACGGGTATTCCAAACACGGCGGAAGAGAGGTTGGCTGTTCTGGATAGGATTGTAAATAGAGCAAGTGAATTTGGCATTAGGGAAGAGGACATTGTTGCGGATGCTTTGGCATTGACTGTTGGAAGCGACAAAATCAGGGCTTTAGAAAGTTTAAGAACCATCAGATTGATAAAGGAAAAATACGGCATAGCGACAATACTCGGCTTAAGCAACGTCTCATTTGGCTTACCAAACAGAAAGCTCATAAACGCATCGTATCTTGCAATGGCTGTCTATAACGGTTTAGATAGCGCAATTGTCAACCCTTACGATGAATTGTTGTGGCAGATAAAGTTTGCAAGCGACCTAATTGTTGACAGGGACAAAGACGCCTCAATCTACATAAACAACTCATCAGACATAACTCTGCAAAACAAGACACAAATCACAAAGAAAGAGGAGATTGTTGAATCGCAATTTGAGAAGGGCTCACTTGAGGATAAACTATTTATGTGTGTGGTTGAAGGTAATGAAGAAGAAATAACTAACCTCACCAACGAAGCTTTAAGAAAGTATAAACCATTAGACATAAGCAACAATATTCTAATACCAGCACTGGATATTGTAGGAAAATTATACGACAAAGGCATATACTTCTTACCACAGATGATAAAGTCTGCAAATGCCATGAAAAAGGCCTTTAACATCCTAAAAGATGTGATCAAACAGAGGGCTACAAAGCAAAAAACGGGCAAAACGATTGTCATGGCAACGGTGAAAGGCGATATACACGACATAGGCAAAAACATCGTTTCCCTACTATTTGAAACAAACGGCTTTGAAGTGATAGATTTGGGTAAAAACGTGGATGATGAAACGATTATTAAGGCAATAGAGGAATACCATGCCGATGCAGTGGGCCTATCGGCTCTAATGACAACAACAATGGTCAATATGAAAAACGTTATCGACAAAATCAAGATGAAGGGGCTAAAGGTCAAAATAATGGTCGGTGGAGCGGCAGTGACAGAGGAATTTGCAAAAAAGATCGGAGCGGACATATACGCAAAAGATGCTATAGAAGCCGTAAGATTGGTGAAACAAAATGTATAAAGTATTAGTTGTTGATGATGATGAACAAATGAGGGTGGCACTTTCAGCAACATTGAAACACCTAAACCTTGAACCAAATGTAGCAAAGGACGCTAAAGAGGCATTAAGACACCTAAAGAAAGAGCAGTTTGATGTGATCATAAGCGACCTCAAGATGCCAAAGATCGATGGCGTGGAGTTTTTGAGGGAAGTGAAAAAGATAACTCCTGAAACACCATTTGTTATGATAACAGCTTTTGGCGACGTCAAAACGGCTGTTGAATCAATGAAGCTTGGGGCTTTTGATTTTATTTTAAAGCCATTCTCTCAAGAAGCACTGAAGAAGGTCATAGACCTTGCCATCTCACATTCAAACCTATCAAAAGAAACGAAAAAAACAGAAGAACCAGAAGAGCAGTTTATCTTCTCAAGCCCATCAATGAAGAAGATCGTAGAGCTTGCAAAGAAGGTCGCAGAAACAGATGCAACGGTGTTATTGATAGGAGAAAGCGGGACGGGCAAGGAAGTTTTGGCAAGGTTTATCCATGAAAATAGCAAAAGGTCAAAAGGCAATTTTGTAGCGGTAAACTGCGCAGCCATACCGTCAAACCTCTTGGAAAGCGAGATGTTTGGCTATGAAAAGGGCGCCTTCAGTGGTGCGATAAAGAGCCATCCGGGGAGGTTTGAACAGGCTAATCATGGAACATTGCTTCTGGATGAAATAAGTGAGATGCCACTTGAACTCCAAGCTAAACTGCTTAGAGTTATACAAGAAAAAATAATTGATAGAATTGGCGGAACAGAGCCAATTAATGTAGATGTAAGAATTATATGCACAACAAACAGAAACATAGAGGAAGAGGTAAAAGAGGGTAACTTTAGGGAAGACCTCTACTACAGAATCAGCGTTTTTCCAATTAAAATACCTCCACTTAGGGAAAGAAAAGAGGAAATACCTGAACTTGCAAAATTCTTTTTAAGGAAATTTTCATATAAATTCAATAAAAATATAGAAAACATATCAAGAAGTGCCATTGAATTGTTTCTAAACTACCCATGGCCGGGCAACATTAGAGAGCTGCAAAACGTAATTGAAAGGGCTGTTGTTCTGGCAGAAAAAGAGGAAATAACACCAAACGAGATATTTTTGCATAACCTGGGTTGAACACATTATGTTCAACCCAGGTTAAAAGTCTTTAACTAACGCTTACAATCTCAACATCAAATATTAAATCTTTTCCTGCTAAAGGATGGTTAAAATCAATAGTAACTGTTTTATCTTCAACATCGATAATTGTGACTGGTATACTCGCATTCTCAGTCTGAGCTAACAGCTGCATTCCAACTTTAGGCTCTATGTTGTTTGGCAATTGACTTCTTGGTACTTGTTGAATAGCTGCTGGATCAACCTCACCATAGGCATTTTCTGCTTTAACAGTTATCTGTTTTTTCTCTCCCTCTTCCATACCTTCAAGTTGATTTTCCAAATCTGGGATTATGCTACCTTCACCATAAACAAACTCCAGCGGCTCTTTTCCCTCAGATGTGTCAAACACAGTCCCATCTTCCAACATTCCTTTGTAGTGCATCTTTACTGTTTTACCCTTCTCAACTTTCATCAAAATCCTCCAAAAACTTGATTTAGTATTATCACACATTTACTGAGAAAAAGCAATTTTTTTCTTGAACAACATGTCTTTTTTTATATAATGGACTTCCAAACTTGAGGGGGGATAGAAATTCTGAAACTTATAACTCTTTTTTCAAGGAGGAACGATGAAGCTTAGTGGCGCGGAAATCTTTATAGAAAGCCTAAAGAGAGAAGGTGTTAAATATCTATTTGGTATTCCAGGTGGTGCTGTAATTGACCTACACGATGCCCTGTATAAACAAGACGATATAAAGTTTATCTTGACAAGGCACGAACAGGCAGCTGTACATATGGCCGATGGTTACGCAAGGGCAACAGGAAAACCAGGAGTAGCCTTAGTAACAAGTGGCCCTGGAGCTACAAATACTATTACAGGGCTGGCAACTGCATATATGGACTCTGTGCCAATTGTAGTCTTTACAGGTCAAGTTCCAACTCCACTAATAGGAAATGATGCATTCCAAGAGGCAGACATAGTTGGCATGTCAAGACCATGCACCAAATACAACTTTTTAGTAAAAGATGTAAACGAGCTTACAAAAACAATAAAAAAGGCATTTTATATAGCAACAACAGGTAGGCCAGGCCCAGTCTTGATTGACTTTCCAAAGGATATACAGGTTGCAAAGGCAGAGTTCAAATATCCAGAAACTATCCATATAAGGGGTTACAATCCAACATATCACGGAAACCCAAAGCAAATTAAAAAAGTAGTAAAAGCTATAGTAAACTCCAAAAAACCCTTATTATACGTGGGTGGGGGAGCTATTATATCAGAAGCTCATAAAGAAATACACACCTTAGCTAAAAAATTGCAAATTCCTGTATTCACAACACTCATGGGAATTGGAGCGTTTCCTGAAGATGATGAGCTTAGCCTTGGAATGGCTGGAATGCACGGAACGTTTAGGGCAAATATGGCAGTCCAATATTGTGATATGTTAATATCAATAGGGGCAAGGTTTGACGATAGGGTAACTGGAAAGGTATCTGAGTTTGCTCCTTATGCGAAAGTAGTTCACATTGATATAGATCCCACAAGCATAAGTAAAAATATCGAAGTAGATTACCCTTTAGTTGGTGATGCAAAACTCGTTCTCCAGGACATGTTACCTCTATTTGATGAATATTCAACTGTGAACTGGAAAGAAGCAAGAAAACCTTGGCTAGACCAAATAAATAAATGGAAAAATGAGCATAAATTAGCTTATAATAAAGAAACAGAAGAGATAGTGCCTCAATACGTAATAGAAAAATTGGCTGAACTTACTAAATCGGAGGATCCAATAATTTCAACAGAGGTTGGCCAACATCAAATGTGGGTTGCTCAATTTTATACATTTAAAAAACCAAGAAGACTTCTAACTTCCGGCGGTCTCGGAACAATGGGATATGGTTTTCCAGCTGGTATAGGAGCAAAGTTCGGTTTTGATAATAAACAAGTTTATGTAATTGCTGGAGATGGTAGTTTTCAAATGAACGTCCAGGAGTTAGCTACCATTGCGGCTTATAACAAACCAGTAAAAATAATTATCATGAACAACGGATACCTTGGAATGGTCAGACAATGGCAACAGCTATTTTATGGTAGAAGGTATTCAAATACAGTTTTGGATGTTCAACCAGATTTTGTCAAATTAGCTGAGAGCTATGGGATTAAAGCACACAGAATAAGAAAAAAGGATGAAGTCATAGATGCTTTAGAAGAGCTCGTAAACTACAAAAAACCCTATTTGTTGGATGTTGTAATCGCAAGAGAGGAAAACGTATACCCCATGGTTCCTGCTGGAGCATCCTTAGACAATATGCTTCTAACTTAGAAAGGAGAAAAAACAATGAAAAGAATTTATTCAATAATTGTAGAAAATGAATCTGGCGTCTTATCAAGGGTAGCTAATCTTTTTTCTGCTCGTGGTTACAATATAGAATCTCTAAGCGTTGCACCCATAGACGAAGAAGGGTTATCAAGAATGACCATCGTAACAGAAGGAAATGAGCAGGTTCTTGAGCAAATAGGAAAACAATTAAATAAGCTTATAGATGTAATTAAAGTTATTCAATTCGGAGATGAACCGTTCGTTGAAAGAGAAATGGCTCTTATAAAAATGCACACAGATAGAAACACCAGGGCAGAGGTTTTGAGAATTGTAGACATTTTTAGAGGCAAAGTGGTGGATGTATCCCACGATTCATACACAATAGAAGTTACAGGTGATTCTACAAAGATAGACGCAATTTTAAGTCTACTAGAGCCGCTCGGCATAAAAGAACTTGCAAGAACGGGAAAAGTGGCTATGATAAGAGAGAAGAAAAGGTAAGGGGAGGATAGAAGGATGGCATTGAATGTATACTATGAAAAGGATGCGGATTTATCACTAGTAAAATCAAAGAAGGTTGCTATAATTGGCTATGGCTCTCAAGGTTATGCGCACTCAAACAATCTCAAAGATTCAGGCTGCGACGTAGTTGTAGGCTTAAGGAAAGACTCTAAATCGTGGGAAAAGGCTTTAAAAGCTGGTCTAAAGGTTATGGAAACAAAGGAAGCTGCAGAGTGGGCAAATGTAATTATGATACTCGCGCCAGATGAGCTACAGCCAGAGATATACAAAGAATCAATCGAACCTGTTTTAAAAGATGGTGATACAATAAGCTTTGGACACGGGTTTAACATTCACTACGGACAAATTGTTCCAAAACCAACAATAAACGTCATGATGATAGCTCCTAAAGGACCTGGGCATCTCGTAAGAAGGGAATATGAGAAGGGTAGGGGGGTGCCGATGCTCATAGCAGTAGCCCAGGACTATTCAGGAAATACAAAAGAGCTCGCCTTGAGTTATGCTGCCGCTATTGGTGGAGCAAGGGCTGGTGTAATTGAAACAACGTTTAAAGATGAAACGGAAACAGACCTATTTGGCGAGCAAACTGTTTTGTGTGGTGGAGTCACATCTTTGGTTAAGGCTGGGTTCGAAACGTTGGTAGAAGCTGGCTATCCTGAAGAGATGGCGTACTTTGAAACGTTTCACGAGCTCAAGCTCATAGTTGATCTTATGTACGAAAGTGGCATACAAGGCATGAGATACTCCATATCCAACACAGCAAAATATGGCGATGTTACAAGGGGTCCAAGAGTAATAGATGAAAGTGTAAAACAGAGAATGAAAGAAATATTGAAAGAGATACAAGATGGAACATTTGCACGTGAATGGGTTCTTGAGAACAAAAGCAACAGAACTGTATTTAATGCACTCCTAAAAAAAGACAAAGATCATCCAGTTGAGAGGATTGGCGAAAAATTAAGAAAAATGATGCCGTGGATAGAGGAGAATAAGGCTATTGATGAATCTAAAAACTAAAGAAGGGGATATTTTAGCAAAGGAAGGTTATCCAATCATAGCGGGCGGGGTTTTACCCGCTCTGGCCTTTTATAATACAAAATTGAAACCCCTATCCTATGTGTTTGGTAGCATAAGCCTTTTTAGTTTATATTTCTTTAGAAATCCAAAAAGAAAAATACCGTCACTTAAAAATGGGCTTGTTAGTGGAGCAGATGGAAAAGTTGTTTACGTGGGTGAAGGATATGAAAGGTTTTTTTTAAAAAAATATACTAAGAGAATAAGCGTTTTTATGTCACTTTTAGATGTTCACGTAAACAGAAGCCCTATAGATGGCACAGTTGTAGGAAAAATATACAATAAAGGTAAATTTATTGCGGCAAATAAAGAGAAAGCCTCATTAGAAAATGAACAATGTGCCATTCACATAAAAACACCAGACAATAAAGACATTGTTCTTGTTCAGATAGCAGGTTTAATTGCAAGGCGGATAGAGACATACCCAGAAGTCGGCAATGAAATAAAAAAGGGTGAAATTTTAGGCTTAATCAGGTTTGGATCTAGGGTCGATGTTTATGTAGATGGAAATTTTGAAGAAACTGTACATCTAAACGAAAAGGTGAAAGCCGGGGAGACTATTTTAGGGCTATTAAAATGAACAGAAGAAAAACCGTTTATATATTACCTAATCTGTTTACCACTGTTAATCTGGCAGCAGGTTTCTATAGTATACTTTTGGCACAATCCAGAGAATGGCTGTACGCAGCATGGGTGATAATACTCGCCGTACTCTTCGATAACCTGGATGGAAAAGTAGCACGTTTAACGCATACAGAAAGTCAATTTGGGGTAGAATATGATTCTTTAAGCGATTTAGTAAGTTTTGGTGTTGCACCTGCATTTCTGGTGTACACATTTGTACTAAAAGACTTCGGACGTTTGGGTATAATCGCATCGTTTTTATTTCTCATATGCGGAGCACTCAGGCTTGCCCGTTTTAATGTACAAGTTACTCAAAAGGAGTTCTTCATAGGCTTGCCCATACCTGGAGGAGCAGCCGTTGTGTCATCTATAATATTGCTCTTCAACAAATACAATATAAATTCTCACAGATTTGATATACTGTTTCTAATCACAATGTATATTTTAGCATTCCTAATGATCAGCCCAATAAAATATAGAAGTTTTAAAAAGGCTAGCACGAGCAAATCAATATCCATAAGAATTTTTGCCTTAATCGTGCTTATTTTATCTTTAATCGTGTTTAAACCATATATTCTTATTCCTACAATAGCTTTTGTTTATATGCTATCAGGTCCAACAGAGTACATTCTCAAAGCTTTGAAGATAATAAAGAGAGAAAATAAGGGGGTATCATATGAGCAAGAAGATAATAATATTTGATACTACATTAAGGGATGGAGAGCAATCACCTGGTGCAAGTATGAATTTGCGTGAAAAGGTGGCTATAGCAAAACAATTGGAAAAATTGGGTGTTGACGTAATAGAGGCAGGTTTTGCTGCAGCAAGTCCAGGCGACTTAGAATCGATAAGAGAAGTATCAAAACAGTTAGAAAAACCCGTCATAGCCTCACTTGCAAGGGCCGTAAAAAAAGACATCGAAGCCGCAGCTGAAGCATTAAAAGACGCAAAGAGAAAAAGAATCCATACATTCATTGCCACAAGTCCGATACATGTTGAAAAAAAATTGGGTATGACCTACGAGGGTGTTATTGAAGCAGCTGTGGAAGCTGTAAAATACGCAAGAAATTTTACAGACGACATTGAGTTTTCCGCTGAAGATGCAACAAGAAGCGATTGGGATTACTTATGCGAAATATTCGAAAAAACAATAGATGCAGGAGCAACAACCATAAATATACCAGACACGGTAGGATACACAACGCCACAAGAGTATTACGAACTAATAAAGTATCTAATGAATAAAATCCCAAATATTGACAAAGCTGTTGTAAGTGTCCACTGTCACAATGACTTAGGTATGGCGACGGCTAATTCACTAAGCGCTATATTAGCAGGTGCTACACAGGTTGAGTGTACTATAAATGGTATAGGTGAGAGAGCAGGTAATGCAGCGATGGAAGAAATAGTTATGGCAATAAAGGTTAGGTCAGACTTCTATAAAGGCTATTACACTGATATAAATACAAAAGAGATATACCCAGCGAGTAGATTAGTAAGTAAGCTCACAGGGTTAAAAGTCCAAAGAAATAAAGCCATTGTAGGAATGAACGCTTTCGCTCATGAGGCGGGAATACATCAAGACGGTGTAATTAAAGAAAAAAGCACATACGAAATAATGAAACCAGAAGATGTAGGAATAGACACAAGCACATTGGTGTTAGGTAAGCATTCCGGTAGACACGGATTGGAAGAAAGACTTAAAGAGTTAGGATATAACTTATCCAAAGAACAAATCGATGAAATATTCGAAGCATTTAAGAAATTAGCCGATAAGAAAAAAGAGATATTCGATGAAGATATAAGGGCTATTGTTGAAGATAAATATAAGCTAACGCCACAGGTGTACGAGCTTATATCATTGCAGGTTGTTGCAGGCAATGCCGCAAGCCCGACAGCTACTATTAAACTCGTCAAAAATGGCGAAGAATTCGAGGATGCAGCTATGGGCGACGGACCTGTAGATGCCGTATTCAAAGCATTAGAGCGTATAACATACATAAGGGGCAAGCTAAAAAGCTACGATATACAGGCTCTAACAGAAGGAAAAGACGCTATAGGAGAAGTAGTAGTAAAGGTTTATTTCTCAGAAATAAACGATACGATAATAGGTAGAGGGGTATCAACAGACATTATAGAGGCAAGCGCAAAGGCTTACCTTGACGCTATTAATAAAGCCCTGATGAAGATGTAAAATGGAAGATAAAAAAATATCTTGTAGCGTTTGTGCATGGAGGGAAACTTGCAAAAAGCGCTTTATGCATGGAGACAGTTTTGCCCTCCATTGCCCAGATTTCACATTTGATTTAACATTAAAGGAAAAACAAAAGGATAAAGAAAAGAATGATAGCAATAGAGACGAGTAAACTTATACTTGAAAAAGCTTTGGAAATTGTAAAATCTCAAGGTAATATAACTCTGCTTGCTTATTATAGTGACATATCTCCTTATCTAAACGATGAAGAGTTCTTAAAAAATAACAACGGAAAAAAAATTATAGTAATGAAAGAAAATGAATTCGATGAAAATAGCGATATTATTGACAATCTGAAGAAAATAGGAGAAATAGTCAAAGTACCTAACGTAAAATACGATAGAATAAACAAAATAAAAATAGCTCTAATGATATGCACATCTTCTGGGATACTATCTAAAGATGATGATGTTTTGGCTCTAAGCGGTTCAGGCAACCAACTTGATACTGCATTGCTCTTAGATATCTCCAAAGAAAAAGAACTTTTAAGTTTTAAGGGAGATATAGACTTAGAAAAATCCGTAAAGCCAGAAGTTTTTGAAAAGATTTTAAGAATCGCTTTGGAAATAGCAAACCAGGGAAGAGAAGGTAAAAGTGTTGGTACAATCTTCATACTAGGAGACAAGGAAAATGTAATGGAAAATATAAAACAGATGATATTTAACCCATTCAAGGGATATGATCCAGATGAAAGAAATATCTTAAAAGCCAATTTGGATGACACACTAAAGGAATACAGCCTTTTGGACGGGGCTACAGTAATAGATTGCAATGGCGTTATAGAAACAGCTGGAGCATATATATCTGTATCTGCCACATCAACAGAAGACCTGCCCAAAGGTTTAGGAGCACGGCATATAGCAGCCGCTTCAATTACAGCCATAACAAAAGCAATAAGTATAGTTGTATCAGAATCTACAGGAGATGTAACAATATTTAAAAATGGTTCCATAGTAACACGCATAGAAAAGGTGAGCTAAATGGTAATACTGGATGGAAAAACGTTAGCAAAAAAAATAAGATTATATATAAAAGAAGAAGTTAAAGAACTAAAAGAAAGTGGTATTATTCCTGGATTGGCATTTATTCTTGTGGGTGATAATCCAGCGAGTCAGGTTTATGTAAATATGAAAACAAAGGCATGTGAAGAAGTTGGGATTTACTCAATAAACCATAGAATGCCAAAAGAAATAAACGAGAAAGAGTTGATCGATGTTATAAAAATGCTAAACGATAACCCTATGGTTCACGGTGTACTTGTCCAGCTCCCACTCCCAGAACATATAGATGAGGAGAAAATAATTGAAACTATAGACTACAAAAAAGACATAGACGGGTTTCATCCATACAACATGGGTAGATTGGCAAGAGGAAATCCATTATTTAGTTCATGCACTCCGCTTGGGATTATGAAATTATTAGAAGAATATTCTATTAATGTAAAGGGAAAAGATGTAGTAATGGTTGGTGCTGGGAATATCACTGGAAAACCGATGGCATTAATGCTGACTAATGCTGGAGCAACCGTTCAAATATGTCATATACACACACAAAATTTAAGGGAGAAAACAAAAACGGCAGATATATTAATCACTGCTGTAGGAAAACCAGGGTTAATTAAGGAAGATATGGTTAAAGAAGGAGCTGTAGTAATTGACGTTGGAATAAGCAGGGTAGAAGGAAAAGTGGTTGGAGATGTAGACTTTGAAAAAGTATCACAGAAAGCTTCGTACATAACGCCAGTCCCTGGCGGTGTAGGCCCGATGACCATTGCCATGCTCCTCTACAATACCCTGCAGTCCGTTAAGTTAAAAGAACAATAAACATTACATTTTCTAACAAAAATAAAGGATGGGAGAAATGCTCGACAATAACTTAAAGAATGATATTTTTGTGATTGTAGAATCGCTGGGATTTGAGGTCTACGATATAGAAATGACAAAAAAGAAAATTACAATTTATATAGATAAGGAAGGTGGAGTTACTATAAATGATTGTGAAGCAGTTAGTAAAAACATATCAGCTCTTCTAGACGTTAAAGATCCATTCCCATCAAGCTATACGTTAGAGGTTTCTAGCCCTGGTATAAACAGGAAATTAAAAACAAAAGAGCATTTTTTGTCCGCTATTGGAAAAAAATGCTTAATACACACACACTTTCCAGTAGACAACAAAATCGTATTTAAAGGCGTATTAAAAGAATGCACAGACAAAGAAATAGTTGTAGGGGAAACAAGAATAGAGTTTGATAATATTAAAAAAGCAAGAATTGATGAAGTGTAAGGAGGCGACACGTGAGCGATATATTAGATGTTGCAAGAAAGATTTCTGAGGAGCATGACATAGACTTAGAAATAGTAACAAATTATTTAGCCGATGCTTTAAAAATCGCAATTACAAAAAAATATGGGGATGAGGCAGAGGTCAGAATAGAAAAAGATATAGAAAAGAATACATTTGACGTGTTTGTAAAGAAAAAAGTGGTAAAAAACCCAATAAGGGATAACGAAATAAGTCTAGAAGAAGCCAAAAAAATAAAAAAAGATGCAAAGATAGGAGACTACATAGAAGAAGAAGTAGACGCAAAAAGCCTGGGGAGAATAGCTGTTACTACCATAAAAAACGTTATAACAAAACTATTAAGGGACGTAGAAAAACATAAAGCATACGAAGAATACAAAAAAAAGATAGGAGAAATTATAGCTGGCGAGGTTTGGAGCATTGGGGCAAATAACAACGTAATAATAGATTTTAAAAACTCAATAGGAATATTACCAAAAAGGGAGCAAGGTATAAATGACAAATACGTGGTTGGAGAAATTGTAAGAGCATACGTCTTAGACGTTGTAGAAGATACTAAAAATGTGAGATTAATACTATCAAGAACACATCCTGGATTCGTTAAGGAATTATTTAAAAAAGAGGTGCCTGAGGTCAGAGAAGGATCTGTTGAAATAAAGGCAGTTGCAAGGGAACCGTCAAGGCGTACAAAGGTTGCAGTTTACTCCAAAGACTCAAGAATTGATCCAATAGGAACTTGTGTGGGGTCTAAAGGTGTAAGGATAGCAGCAATTGTCAGAGAGTTAGGGGATGAAAAAATCGACGTCGTAAAGTGGAGTGCAGATCCCTCTATCTATATAAGAAATGCCATGTCACCTGCGAAGGTAATCTCAGTAGAAATAGATGAAGAGTTAAAAAAGGCTAAAGTATACGTAGACGAATCCAACTATTCCATGGCTATAGGAAAAGGTGGTGTAAATGCTAAATTGGCCGCAAGGTTAACAGGTTATAATATAGATATACTCAAAACAAGTGAAAATGAGAACTCTTCAGAGGGTTCTTATGAGGAAGAGGATGGAGGTAGCAATGGCGAAGAGTAAAGAAGAAGATAAAAAACCAAAAAAAATAAGAGTCTATGAGATAGCAAGAAAACTTAATACTAAAAGCAATGTCATTATAAAAAAACTCAACGACATGGGCATACCCGTAAAAAGCAATTTTAGCGGTGTAGAGGAAAAAGACGCCAAGAAATTTATAGACGAATGGAATAAAATTAAAAAACAAGCAATAAAGGAAGTTAAAGAAAAGAAAAAGGAAGAAAAGAAAAAGGGCAGAGGGAAAGAAAAGGAGGAAAAAGAAGAAAAGAAAAAAACAGAAGGAAAAAAATCAAAATTTGAGAAACAATCAAAATTCAAGAAAAAAGAATTTTTAGAAGAGTCCTTACCTAAAAAATTTAAGAAAAAGAAAAAATACAAAAAAACTTCTAAAGAAGGGTCGCAAACAGAAGAAGAAGAAAAAAAGAGAATTAAATATAGTTCATCAATGACCGTATTTGAATTCTCCCAAGAGATAGATGTTGATTTCTCTGAGATTTTATCTAAGCTATTTGAATTAGGTATACTAGCACGTAAAAATGATATAATAGGAGAAGATGCTGCAAAAATCATAGCTGAAGAATACGGCTTTGAATTAGTAGAAGAAGAAACTTCCACTGTATTAGAGGATGAGCTTGTAGATACAGAAGACAAATTAGAAGATCTTGTTGAAAGGCCTCCTATTGTCACTGTAATGGGACATGTTGATCACGGCAAAACATCAATCTTAGATGCCATAAAGAAAACAAACGTTGCTGAAAGAGAAGCAGGTGGAATTACTCAACATATAGCAGCTCATACAGTTAAAGTAAATAATAGGCACATAACATTTTTAGACACACCAGGGCATGAAGCATTTACCGAGATGAGAGCACGAGGTGCTCAGGTTACAGACATTGTAGTTTTAGTCGTTGCGGCTGATGATGGAGTTATGCCACAAACAATTGAAGCAATAAATCACTCAAAGGCAGCTAACGTTCCTATAGTAGTGGCTGTAAATAAAATTGACAAACCAAATGCAAGTCCTGATAGAGTAAAACAAGAACTTGCTAATTATGGCATTGTCCCAGAAGAGTGGGGTGGAAACAACCTATTTGTTAATGTTAGTGCTAAAAAGAAGATAGGCATTGAAGAGCTATTAGAAGCAATTTTGTTGCAGGCTGAAATGATGGAATTGAAAGCCAATCCCAACAAAAGGGCAAAGGCTGTGGTTATAGAGGCAAAACTTGACAAAAATAGAGGTCCTGTTGCAACAGTGGTCGTAAAAGAGGGTACGTTAAGACAAGGAGATGCTTTTATCGTCGGTGTTCAATACGGAAAAGTTAGGGCTTTAGTAGACGATAGAGGCAGAAAAATAAAAGAGGTGAAGCCGTCATTTGCAGCTGAGATTTTGGGATTACATGGTGTTCCTGAACCAGGAGATACACTAATTGTTGTTAGCGACGAAAAAAAGGCCAAGGAAATATCAGCTAAACGCCAAGAGGGCCTAAAACAGGCTACACTAAGTCAAAAAACGGTTAATCTTGAAAATATATTTGAGCAAATAGAAGGCGGAGAACTTAAAGAACTACCAATAATTTTAAAAGCAGACGTATATGGGTCAATAGAAGCTATATCTAACACATTGGCAAAATTATCTACAGATGAAGTGACTGTAAAAGTAATCCACTCGGCTGTAGGGGCAATTTCTAAAACAGACATCAACTTAGCCAAAGCCAGTGGTGCCATAATTATAGGTTTTAATGTTAGACCAACACAAGAAGCACTAAAACTTTCAAACGATTTAAAAGTTGACATAAGAACCTACAAAGTTATCTATGACATAATAGAAGATATTAAAAAATCTTTATCTGGATTACTCTCACCGGAAGAAAAAGAAGAAATTCTTGGAAGAGTAGAGGTAAGACAGACGTTTAAGGTTCCGAAGGTTGGCGTTATAGCTGGATGTTATGTAACATACGGCAAAATAGAAAGAAATGCTAAAATCAGAATTCTAAGAAACGGTGTAATTATACATGAAGGAAGCATATCATCGCTTAAAAGATTTAAAGATGATGTTACAGAAGTTCAACAAGGGTACGAATGCGGGGTAGGTATTGATAATTTTAATGATGTAAAAGAAGGCGATGTAATAGAAGCATATAAAATCGTTAAAATCCAAAGAGAGCTGTGATAGTAGGCATAATGGAAGTAAAGTTTAGAATAGATAATAGCTGCTCTTTAAAATATAAAAGAAGAGTAATTAAAAGTTTAATTGATAAAACAAGAAATAAATTTAATGTATCTATTGCAGAGGTAGGTGATAATGATATATTAAACATTGCTACGGTTGGTATGTCTTTTGTCTCAAATAACTCAAGGTTCGTAGATAAAACCTTTGACAAAATAATAAATTTTTGGGAGCTTATCTTTAACATAGAAATCGTTGATTTAAGAAGGGAACTGCTATGAGAAAAAATAGTGGTTTTAAAAGAAAAGACAGAGTTGCAAGTGAGATAAAAAAGGCCGTATCACAAATTTTAGAAGTTGAAAGCGGAAACGAGCACTTAAAAAGGGTTACTTTGACGGATGTTGAAGTTACACAAGACCTAAGAATTGCTAAAATCTATGTAAGCTCGAGCTTAAGCGAAATGAGTCACAAAGCAACAATAGATGAATTAAATAACGCAGCAGGATTTATTAAAAGAAATCTTGCAAAAAAGGTTAGGTTAAAATACATGCCCAATTTGATATTTGAATATGACAACTCTATAGATTACGGATTTAAAATAGATGATATATTAAAGGAGATAAAGGAGTGAAATGAAAAGAAAAGTTGGTGAAATCATTAAAGGCTCAAACTCATTCCTTATAGTAACACACAAAAATCCAGACGGTGATGCCATAGGTTCATCGCTTGCACTTTACAACGTCTTAAAAAGCCTAAAAAAAACAGTATACGTAGAAATCCCAACAAAACCCGCTTATTTATACGATTTCTTAGACGACTATAATAACATAGAGCTTACAAGCAATTCCAAAGATGTTGAAGTGGTGATAGCATTAGACAGTGCCGATATGCAAAGATGTGGCCTTACAAAGGATTATGTAAATGGAAAAATTCTGGTTAATATTGACCATCATAAAACCAATCCTTTATACGGAGACATAAATGTAGTAGAGCCAGAAGCTGCCGCGGTTGGATGCATAGTTTGGGAAATACTCAAAGAAGGTAATCTACCAACAGACAAAAAGACGGCAGAATATCTTTATTTAAGCATATTAACGGATACGGGCTCTTTTAGGTATTCTTCAACAGGACCAAAAACCTTTATGATTGCGGCAGATCTTTTAGATAAAGGTGTTGAGCCGTGGTACATAGCATCCAATGTTTATGAGAGAGAAAAACCCGAAACGTACAAACTCTTATCTCTCGTGCTCGACACACTCGAATTTTTTTATGACGGAAAGTTAGCTTTAGAATACGTAACTATGGACATGTTTAAAAAAACAAACACTACTGCAGACAATACAGAAGGATTCGTAAACTATGCAAGAGGGATTAGAGGCGTAGAGGTTGGCGTTTTATTAAGGGAAGACGAGCCTAACATTTTTAAAATTAGCATAAGAAGCAAAGGAAATGTGGATGTTAGCGAGGTAGCAACAAAATTTGAAGGTGGCGGACATAGAAATGCAGCAGGTGGCACAATTAGGGCACCCCTCGATGAAGCAAAGAAAAAAATCATTGAGGCATTTGACTTCTTACGATAAATGGAAAACGGCATAGTTTTAATAGACAAACCAGCAGGCATAACAACTTTTGATATAATAAGAAAACTCAGAAAAACATTAGGCGTTAAAAAAATGGGGCATGCTGGTGTTTTAGATAAAATGGCTACTGGCCTTGTAGTAATAGCTCTGGGCAAAGCCACTAAGCTGTTGAGTATATTTGAAAATGGATATAAAGTTTATGAAGCAGAATTTACATTTGGATTAACAACTGATACTTATGATTTGTATGGAAAAGTCTTAGATAAGAAAGAAATTGTAGAAATAGAAGAAAGCAAACTTTCAAGCATAATAAAAAATTTTACCGGAGAGATAGAACAGACGCCTCCACCTTATTCAAATATCAAAATTAAAGGAAAAAGACTTTATAAATACGCACTAAAGAATGAAACCGTTGAGCTTCCAAAAAGAAAAGTGAGAATTTTTAACTTTGAATTATTAGATATTAAAAAAAATAAGGCAAGATTTAAAATAAAGTGTTCTAAAGGCACATACATTAGGTCTTTAGCTCATGATATAGGAAAAGAATTAGGGTGTGGTGGCGTTGTATCAAGCCTAAGGCGCACAGAAATATATCCATTCAAAATAAATGAAGCTTCCACAATAGACAATCCAAAAATATTGTCAGTTCAAAAAACATTACAATTTATGAATGAAATAGTTGTTGACTCAGACCTTATAACAAATATAAAAAATGGCGTACAAATATGTAAGATGCTGGATTGCAAACAGCTAAAAGAGCGTTATTATCATCTAATAGACACAAACTTCACTTCAATAGCAATTATAGAAAAGAAAAACGAAAACTACTCATACAAAGCAATTCTATAATAAACATAATGTTTATTTTGAAAAAAGTTAATTAATTATTGACTTTAAATCACTAAGGGAGTATTTTATATAAAAACTAAAGGGGGTAAGAAAAAAATGGGGGAAGTTGATGTAAAAATTAAAGGTTGGTGTAAAAACTATCCTGGAGACAGACCTCCAAGATTTTTAAGAGCGTTTTTACTGCTGTTTCTGGCTGAGGGAGAAACCCACGGATATGAGCTTATAGAAAAACTAAAAAACATAGGTGTAAAGTATGAAACGTATGAATTTGGATATGTTTACAAGACACTAAGAAATATGGAAAAAGAGGGATTTTTAAGTTCCAGGTGGAACGTAAAAGAAAAAGGTGCAGCAAAAAGAATCTATAGAATAACAGATAAAGGGAAGAAAAATTTGGACGAATGGGCTCAAGTTCTATCTAACATAAGAGATAGTCTCAACTCATTTTTGGAAGCTTATGACAAAATCAAGGAAGAACAAGAAAAATAGAT
This sequence comes from Desulfurellales bacterium, assembly GCA_027008245.1. Taxonomy (GTDB): domain Bacteria; phylum Campylobacterota_A; class Desulfurellia; order Desulfurellales; family Hippeaceae; genus Hippea. Next base: position 12,276 of record JALTCA010000134.1, on the reverse strand, counting down.
GTATAGAGTTAGTATAGATTATCTAAAACCTGGAATGGTGCTTGGAAAGGCTATAATTAGTGACACAGGCACCGTTTTGCTCAATAGAGGCGTTAAATTAACAGAATTCTACATAAGTAAGCTCAAGAAATTAGGTTATGACACAGTCTTTATTGAAGATCCAGATACAAGTGACATAATCATAGAAGATGATATAAACGAGCAAACAAGAAGAAAAGCCATTCAACACATAAGAGCACTATTTAGTATCCCCGTAAGCGAACTCAAGGATGTAAAAAAGGCAACTATAAATGATATAAAGAAAAGTATAGAATCTGGCAGAATTAAGAATAAATTAGCTGATTCTAAGATACTAAAGAATATAGGGGCTATATCGTATCAAATAGTTGATGAAGTTTTAGATAACAAAATATTGAGTGGTCTTGTAAGTTTTAAACGTTATAGTGACTTCACATATAAACACTGCGTAGACGTAACGGTTTTGACTGTTACATTGGCAGATAAATTTTTATATGACAAAGATAAACTCATAGAATTAGCAAAAGGCTGCTTACTACACGACATAGGTAGAGTGTTAATAGATAAAAGTTTATACGAAGAACCAAGAAAACTATCAAAGGAAGAGTTTGAAATTATAAAAACTCATCCAACTTTGGGTTATTTAACACTCAAAGATATAGCAGGCATAGGTATCATAGCAGCCCATATTGTTTATCAGCACCACGAACAACAAAATGGTGAAGGCTACCCAAGGGGATTGAAGGGTGATAACACAATGCCATTACCGAGAAAAGAAATCAAAAAGGGATATATCATGCCTTTGGCAGAGATAGTTTATGCCGCAAATGTTTATGACGCACTGGTATCGCCTCGTGTTTACAGAAGTGCCTATACACCAGACCAAGCTTTCTTTATAATGAAACGCATGGCAGGTACTCATATCAATAGAGAAGTATTAAAGATGATGTTTGAGGTGATACCAGTCTATCCTTTGGGAACAACAGTTATTATATCGACAGGAAAATTTAAAAATTACATAGCAGTTGTATCAAAAATAAATAGAGATAATTTATCAAAACCGGTAATTAGAGTAATGTTCAATGATAGAAAAAAACGAATAGAGCCGTTTGAAATAGACTTAGCGGCAAATCCGCATATAAACATAAGCGGCATAATTATCTAAAGCTTCTTTTCGGCATCTATAATGCCAATGGCAAGTAAAACCAAAACAACAACGCACATTATAAGAACCAGTGGTATAGAATGAATCTTCGGCCCAACATCGTACGCTAACATTATCGACATGCCAACAATCACCGCACTCATGATCAGACTTATGCCAATCTGCCGTGCAACGTACCTGAACGTGTCTATCATGCGAGGGAATTCATCGACCTCAGCCGTGATTCTTATGGAACCCTTTTGGAGTGAGCTTACGAAGTGCTTCGTTGCAGAGGGCAATTTGCGGGCGGCAATTAGATAATCGGGGCTGGGCTTTAAGAGTATCCTCAAAACATTCAACGGGGAGTAATACTTCTTGGCAAACCTCTTAAAATATGGGGCTGCAACATCGACAAAGTTAAAATCGGGATAAAAGTCCCTTCCCACGCCGTCTGCAATCATGATTGCGCGCAAAAGCCTAGAAGAGCTGCGTTTGATCACAATTCCGTGCTTTCTCAAGACGGCAAACACGTCCCTCAGTATCTTTGTCAAATTCATCCTTTTCAATGGGAGGGAATGATACATCTCTATCAACTCGTCAATATCAGACATTAGTTCATATTCCTTCACATCCTCGCCTAAACTCGCAAAATTCTCAATGGAGTACATTATCTTAAGCGCGTCCTTTTCAATAAAACCTGAGATCATCTCGATCAAATTGACCTTGTCCTCGTCCGTAATCTTTCCAACCATCCCGTAATCGATATAGCAGATCCGGCCATCCTTCATGATTATTATGTTTCCGGGGTGTGGATCTGCATGAAACAGACCAGCATCGAATATCTGATACCAAAATACCTTTGCACCCTTCGTTGCAAGCTCCTTCAAATCAAAACCAGCGTCAATGATGGATTGCTTATTTGTGGCTTTAAATCCGAATATATACTCCATTGTTATGATTCTTCTCGTTGTATACTCCCAATAAACAGACGGCACATAGACGTAGTCAAACTTCGAGAAATTCTTTTTAAAAATCTCGATAAAATGCGCCTCTATCTCATAGTCCATCTCACGCCTTATGGTCTTATCAAACTCGTCAATCAAGGGCATTATGTCAAAATGGAAAAACTGCTTAACCCTTCTTGAGATGAGTATGCCGAGGCGCTTCAACAAAAACATGTCCGATGCAATTACATCCTCAATGCCTGGTCGTTGAATCTTTACAGCCACATACTCACCGTTTTTGAGCTTGGCCTTGTGAACTTGACCCAGAGATGCAGAAGCCTCTGGATGTTCTTCAAATTCCTCAAAGATATCTTCCATCCCCTTTCCAAGCTCGGACTCAATAATCCTCTTAACATCCTCAAATCCAAATGGCTCGACGTTGTCTTGTAATTGCTTGAGCTCTTCTATAAAAGACACAGGAAGGATTCCCTCTTGCGTACTCAAAAGCTGACCAAATTTGACAAACGTAGGTCCCAACTCTTCAAGCATCTTCTTGAATCGCTTTGCAACCGTTGATTCTTCCAAGGAGTGCTTCTTTACCTTTGTGTACTCCGCAAGTTCAGAGAGACCATACTTCGTTACAATATAGGCAATCTGATTGAAACGCTTAAAGCCCGAAACGGCTCCTATTCTTTTCACACCCACCTTTTGTAAATCGAATTTTCCATACCTATCACATCCAAAATTCTACCCACAACAAAATCAACCAAATCGTTAATCGTTTTCGGCTTATTGTAAAACGCCGGAATCGGTGGAAGGATCGTAACACCAAGACGTGCAAGTTTTAACATATTTTCAAGGTGAATGGTAGAAAGTGGTGTCTCCCTAACAACCAAAACAAGTTTTCTATTCTCTTTTATGCACACATCGGCAAAACGATATATCAAACTTTCAGAAAAGCCATTGGCGATTGCAGATAGGCTCTTAACAGAGCACGGCACAACAACGCCCGCATCGATCTTAAACGAGCCGGATGCAAGGGGCGAGTAGAAATCGTTGTTTTCGTAATATTTAACATCCTTGTCATTTAAAAAGTTATCTATGCTAATGCCCGTTTCATCTTTAAAGATCTTCTTTGCCTCATCAGAAGCCACAACAAACAGCTCAACTTTGCCATTTAAAAACTCTATCAGCCTCTTGGCATAAACCGCACCCGATGCACCACTTATACAAACACCAACCCTCATTGAACAACCACTAACTTGTTTCCCACAATCTCTGCTGGTCTAACCTTGTTTGAACTCAGATACATAATTGGAATTATATCCCCATTGTATCCACCCCGCAAGGCCTTTGCCACGGTGTATATCACAATATTCCCTTGAACAACCTTAACCTTTACTACATCACCCATCTTCACAGGCTTAAATCTTCTCGTATTGAACTGTGTAAACGCCGATCCCTTCCTTATAAACGAAACAGCCACACGTCTAACAATGACGGATTTACTCAAAAGAACGTTCGGCGGCACGGATTTGAGCCTTACAAACTCAATATCACCCGCCTTAATCCTTGAACCCATGCTTATATCGTGACTTGCAACGGGCGCCAAAATGTAGCTCTCATTCATCCTTACAACCACGGGGATGGATCTAAACTTGCGGCTGTTCTTGTAGACATAAATGTCATAAAATTTCAAGTTGTTGTCCGTTTTCTTGAGTTTATATGAAAAGGAGTAATTACCAAAGGGTAGGGTGATCGATTCATTCGAAACAATCTCTCCGTTTTCTATATGTAAAATAGATAATAGCCTACCCCTCGATAAAACGTATCCCTTCCTCATTACCTTAACGAAATCCGCTCCGCATATTGAATAGTTGAAACCCCTTTGAGAGATAAGTGATTGGACATAGACCTTGCTGAGTATAATGGAGTTGTTTATATACGGTGCAGCACATAGAACAACGTGTGCTAACTTCTTAGGATAAGCATAGGCAATATCTCCAATTTCAACATTATCACCGCTTACAACAACGTTCTTCTTTAAAACGATATCGCAACCAAATGCGTTAACCCAAAGAAAAAAAAGGCTAACGCTTAAGGTTATTAGCAGTTTGCAGCATCTCGTCTGAAGTCTGGATCGCCTTTGCATTAGTTTCATATGCCCTCTGTGCAGCTATCATTTCAACCATCTCTTGAACAACACTAACATTACTCATCTCCAAGACGCCTTGTTCGAGCGTTCCTAAACCGTTTGTGCCTGGATTACCCACAGTTGCCGTACCAGATGATTGAGTTTCTTGATAAAGATTGTGTCCTAAAGCTTTTAAACCGGCTGGATTAACAAAATATGCAAGCTGAATCTGGCCAATCTGAGTTGGAGTTGTCTGGCCGGCCTCTAAAACAGAGACTGTGCCGTCGTTACCTATATTTATGGCAACAGCATCATTGGGGATTGTTATTTGAGGTGTTATAGGATAACCCTCAGAATTAACAATCCTTCCATTGTTATCGATTTTAAACGCACCACTTCTTGTGTATGCAATTGTGCCATCTGGCATCAAAATTTGGAAAAATCCATGACCTGCTATAGCCACATCTAAAGGGTTACCTGTCTCTTTAAAGTTACCTTGGGCAAAGTTCTTAACAACAGCAGCAGGCTTCACGCCCAGACCGATTTGAATACCCGTAGGCTCAACCGTGTTTGCCGTAGACGCAACACCTGGCTGTCTAACCATTTGATAAAGTAAATCCTCAAAATCCGCTCTGCTACGCTTAAAACCCACCGTATTAACGTTTGACAGGTTGTTTGCAATTGTATCCACGTTAAGCTGCTGGGCTTCCATACCCGTTGCTGCAGTCCACAAAGATCTAATCATTTTTTAAACCTCCGACTTTATACTTTAGACAAATTTCTCACAGTATCACCAAGAAGTTCGTTTCCGAGTGAATCAATAACCTTCTGATACCTATCAAAGTTCCTCTGTGCCTCAATCAGTTTAACCATTTCTTTGACCACACTGACGTTGCTCAACTCTATATAGCCTTCCTTCAAATACATACCTTTAGGCGGCAAAATGGGTGTCTCACCTTTTATCGGCACAAAGCTTGCATCACCCACTTTTCTCAAATTCATGTAGTTTTTAAAGTCCCTGACAGCTATCGTGTCCACCCTTGTACCATCAACATAAACCTCGCCGTCAGATCTTATGAGCAGGTGCTTACCCGTTATCTTTATCAACTTATGTGTTCTAAAGTAATTTTCGCCCACAATCGGGTAGCCTGTATCCCTTTGAACCAAAATCCCATTGGCATTGATGTCAAATTGTCCGTTTCTTGTGTACCTTATGCCCTGTGGCGTCAATACAAGGAAAAACCCCTTTCCCGATAAAGCAAAGTCCAAATCGTTGCCCGTGTATTTGAGCGGACCCTGTGAAAAATCCACATAGTCTTTATCAAGGTGGGGCACAGAATCAACGGTTTCGTTTATAAAATCTGCTGCTGCCTTCGTATCCGGCGGTATGGGAAGGTTCGCATTAGCCTCACCCCAAATACGAGACCACGTCTGAACATTAATCCTTTCCTTTTTAAAACCTGGAGTGTTCAAGTTTGCAATGTTATTCGATATATTGTTTACCCTTTGCATCTCTATAATCATACCACCCGCAGCATCGTAAACACCGCTAAACATAACTTCACCTCCCAATGGCTTTTTAGCAAAATATGTTCCTAAACCTCTTTATAATAAAATTAATTTATATATTGAAAAATAATATTTATTTCTATATAATTTAATAATGGATAGAATTACAAAATTTTTACTAAACATATTAGGCCCATATTCATCTGCAGTATTTTATAGCACAAAACAGCGTTTTTTAAACCTGCTACTAGTTATTCTCGTAATAACATTTTCTTTCTCGTTCTTTGAAAATGCCATTTTAGGAAACTTAAATTATGCAATGATTTCGGCCTTAAGCTGTCTTTTTGCATGTATTATGTACTATTTATCGAGGTTTAAAAGAATATTCCAAACAGTCGCTATATCTGTTTTTATATTCCTTCTATTTCTATTATCCCCAACATTGTGGTACGAGAAAGGCTTAACAAAAACCTCTCTATCGTTCCTTTTCTTGTTAATCTTAGCTTTTTCAACTTACATTTTCGAGGGAAAAGTAAGATCAACGTTTGTAGTTTCTTCTTTAGTTCTAATGATAATATTCTCAATTGGCGATATAGCTAATGAAAGAAGGGAAAAATTGGAAATTGTAAATTACTCCATTGCACTTATCTTAACAGCTGTGGCTCTTTTAAATATAGGTTATTATTCAATTATCAGATTCAAGAATGAAAAACAGAAAATCGAAGAACTCTCAAAACACGATTACCTCACGCAACTGTTAACCCGCAGAGGAGGAATGGATAAGTTTAGATACCTTATGCAATACTCAAAAAGAACAAATAGGAATTTGTCCTTAATAATGATGGACTTGGACGATTTTAAACGTGTGAATGATACATACGGCCACATATGCGGAGATTATGTGCTAAAACTGGTAGCCAAAAACATCATGAAAAACATTCGGCAAACAGACATTGCAATGCGTTGGGGTGGTGAGGAATTCTTGGTTGTTCTACCGGAAACAGGCAAAACAAAGGCTTACATGATTGCCGAAAGGATCAGGAAGGATATAGAAAATACGCATTTTGAATGCGCTAAAAATGTGTTTAATGTTACAATAACCTGCGGCGTTACAATATTTGATCATTCTTTAAGCGAGGACGAAAATATAGAGAAAGCCGACCAAGCCCTGTACAAGGGTAAAAAAAGCGGCAAAAACAGAACCGTTGTCATTTAGAAATGATTATCTCCTTATAACGCAAGAACAGAAACACCAAGATGTTCAAGGAAAAGATCAACCCCGTCAAGAGGTACATTTCGGAAAAACCATAGGACACACCGAGCTGAATACCGAATATTGGACCCAACGTTCCGCCGATGTCACCGAGCAATTGATACACAGAAACGGCCTTGCCGCGTATATTGAGTTGAGAAAAATCACCCAAGATGCTTAAAAGCGTTATGTTGTTTGCGCCAATCGCAACACCCAAAACAATCAAAGAGATAATCAATACAGTAGTAGTGTGGGCCTTTGATAGAAGCAAAAAACCCAGAAACACCAAAACAGAGGCACATATACCCAAATTCGATCGAATCCTTAGCCTATCCACAATTCTCCCGGCCAAGATACCACTAAAGCCCGAAGAGATCATCATAAAAGACATGATAACACCACTTGAAAATTTGGGATCTGGGTATATAAAGTGCATGTGCTCATTTTGTATAAACAAAACCAGCGTAGCCATAACTACACCCTGAAGGGAAAAGAACGTCAAAAGATTGCCTAAGCCAATGATTGCAAAAAGCCCATTTTTAAACATAAAGTCGAATGACTCGATTATCGTAATACGCGTCTTGAATTCGGGTTTTACAGTCTCTTTGAAGAAAAACACAATAAGGACAGAACCAACAAAAGATGCCAAAGAGCTACTCAAAAAAGCCACCTCATCGGAGAAAACGGAGGATAAAATTCCACCTAACACCAGCCCGGCAGGGACGCCCAAAGACAGGGCAATCCTCACCTTTGCAGTGGATTTACCGCGTGTTGACCGCTTCGAGAGGTTAAGGGCAATGGTATTTGCACTAATGAATACAAATGCAGAGCCCACACCCCAAATGATCCTGCCAAGAAGCATTAGGGTACCGTGAAACGGTGAATATATGGACGCCACGTACAAGAGGCTTCCCACGCTTTCAACTAACAAACCAACAATCAAAGGCCTTTTACCGCCAAAGGCATCTATAGTCAATCCAACAAACTGATTAACCAAGATCCTTGCAAGTTTATTTGCAGAAAGGATAACACCGATAAAGAAAGCCGATAGTGCAAATTTCAACCCCAATATAGGCAAAATAGGGAAAACGATACCACCACCTATGCCACCCAAGAAAACAGCAAACGGAATTACAAACCCAACATCATACTTTTTATCCATGTTCATGATTAAAATCTAAATCGCTCAATTTTTCAATAAAATAAAAACAAAGACTTGAAAATTTTCTAAATCAATAATAAGATAATTAAAAATTAAAGGAGGTTTAACATAGATGATCTATCCATCTGAGGCGTTGGAAACAATCCTGAATAACGTAAAACCAAAGGGCGAAGAGATCGTTGGTGTCTTTGAGGCATTGGGGAGAGTCATTAGCAAGCCCGCCATCTCCCAAAGAACGCTACCTCCATTCGATGATGCAGCGATGGATGGATACGCCGTAAATTACAAAGACATAAAGGAAATCCCTACAAAATTGAAGCTTATAGGAACAATAAAGGCGGGCGATAAAGCGGATGACATCGTTGTTGAAAGGGGTACATGTGTTAGGATTATGACAGGTGCTCCCCTGCCAAAGGAGGCAAATACAGTTGTTGAATTTGAAGTAACAGAGGAAAAGGATGGGGAAGTTACTGTACTCAAAAAGAAAGAAAAACACGCAAACGTCAGGTTCAAAGGGGAAGACATAAAAGCAGGCGAACCCATTGATATGGTGGGCGAACAGATAACACCTTATAAATTATCAAGGCTTGTATCTACAGGCAATGTTTTAATACCTGTTTACTCAAAACCTACAGTCTGCATAATCTCAACGGGCGACGAACTTGTCCATTTGGGGGAAAACAAAGAGGGTATAATCGACTCAAACAGCTTCTTTGTAAAGGCTCTCTTAAAGGAACAGTTGAATATCGATGCGGCGTATCTCGGCATTTCCAAAGACAAAAACGAGGACTTTATTGAAAAGATGCAATCGGCATTGAACTATGACATAATCATCACAACAGCTGGTATCTCATTCGGTGACTTTGATGTCGTAACAAATTCTGAGAAGGAGCTCAATATTCAGTGGTTGTTCAAATACGTAAAACAAAAACCGGGAAAGCCATTCGCTTTTGGTAAAATTGGTAACAGCTTCATATTTTCATTCCCAGGAAATCCTGTATCTACAGCGTTTTGTTCATTTTTCTACCTCATTCCTGCACTAAAGAAAATGATGGGGTATAAAGATTTCAAGCACCAACCCATAAAAGCCATACTAACCGAGTCAATAAAGAAGAGGAACGATAGAGTACATTTCAATAGGGTAAAAGTGGAGTACAAAGACAAAAAATTTTATGCAAAACCATTTGAAACACAGGGTTCAAATATCATACAGTCCATCGCCACGTGTAACGGCTTTGCCATGATAGAGGGAAACTTAATTGGGACAATAGAGGCTGGCACGGAAGTGGGTGTATTTTTGTATGACTTTAGTTTCTTAGGGTAAGTTAACGGGAAATATAGTTCAAAAACAAAAAATCGAAGGGGTGGAGTATGAAGGTTTTAAGTATTGACATTTCCAAATGCACAGGTTGTAGAGCCTGCGAGTATGCTTGTTCGTTCAAACACACAGGAGCATTCAACAGATGGGATTCAAGAATCTCCATCAGCCAGTTCTTGGAGGATTTTGTTTTTATACCGACTGTGTGTACGCAGTGTGAAGAGGCTTACTGCGTAAACGTCTGTCCAACGGGGGCATTAAGTAAAAACTACGAAACAGGTGTTGTGGAGTTCGACCCGAACAAGTGCATAGTGTGCAAACAGTGTACAATGGCCTGCCCATGGGGATCCATCAAGCTAAACCACACGGGAAGGGAAATTATAAAGTGCGATCTATGCGGTGGCGATCCTGAGTGCGTCAAGGTATGCCATGCAGGGGCTTTGGAGTTTACAGAAGTGGAAGACATGGTTATGGATAAAAGGTTTAGAAGTGCAACGAGATTAAAAGAATCCGTGATGGGGGTGTAGCATGTTAAAGGGCGGATATGCAGGCAAAATATTGAGAATAAATTTGAGCGAAAACAAGGTTTCGGTTGAAGATATAAACGAAAAATGGGCAGAAGACTTTATCGGCGGCAGGGGTTATGGTACACGATTGTTTATGGAAGAAGTAGATCCAAACGTTGATCCTCTAAGCGAAGAAAACAAGCTCATTGTGGCAACGGGCCCTTTAGGTTCAACATACGCACCCTCATCCGGTAGGGTAATGGTTATAACAAAGGGGCCACTGAACGGTGCAATAGCATGCTCTAACTCTGGAGGCCACTTTTCCGCAGAACTAAAAAGGTCGGGATTCGATTTTATAATCATCGAAGGAAAAGCTGAAAAACCTGTGTACATTTGGATTTTTAAGGGAAATGTAGAAATTAGGGACGCAACGCAGCTTTGGGGAAAAACAACAAAAGAGACGGATAAAATACTGAGATCTTTGACACACCCAGAAGCAGGCACGCTGGAAATAGGGCCTGCAGGGGAAAAACTGTCTTTGATCTCCAATGTAACATTTGACGGTCACAGGGCAGCAGGTAGAACGGGCGTTGGAGCGGTCTTGGGAAGCAAAAATCTAAAAGGTTTAGCAGCTTTTGGTACGGGAAGCATAACGGTAGCGGACAATGAGAGGTTTGCAAGGGCTGTCTACAATGCAAGGGACATATTAAGTAAAGATGCCTTTTCCGGATCAGGTGGAGCAACTTATGGAACAGCTCTTTTAGTTAACGTGATAAATGGGGTAGGTGGCCTACCTGCATTCAACGGCCATGACGCTTATTTAGAAACAGCTGATAAAATCAGTGGTGAAACACTTACAAAAGAATACTTAATAAGAGCTGAAGGATGCGATAGTTGTCCCATTGCATGTGGAAGGGTAACAGAAATCAGAAAAGGCAAGTACAAAGGCAATAAGGGTGTTGGACCTGAGTATGAGTCAATCTGGGCTTTGGGCGCTATGTGTGGCGTTGATGATATGGATGCCGTTGTTATGGCAAACTACATCTGCGACGATTATGGTTTTGATACAATATCGGCCGGTTCAACAGTAGCCTGCGCAATGGATCTATTTGAAGCAGGTTATATACCAAAAAGCGATGTGGGGTTCTCTTTAAGATTCGGCGATTCAGATGCTCTTGTCAATGCGATGAAACTAATGGCCGGCCAAAGCACAGAATTTGGAAAGCTCTTGGCAGAAGGATCTTACAGGCTTGCCAAACATTACGGCCATCCAGAGTTCTCAATGACGGTTAAAAAACAGGAATTCCCAGCGTACGACCCGCGTGCCATCAAGGGTATAGGTCTTGAGTATGCGACAAGCAACAGGGGTGCATGTCACGTAAGGGGATATACAATAGCCGTAGAGGTGTTAGGCGGCGGAGACAAAAACACATACGAAGGAAAAGCTGAACTAACTAAGATTCTGCAGGATCTCACTGCAGCATTAGATTCAACAGGCATTTGCCTATTCACGACATTTGGATTGAAGGGTAAAGAGATAGCCGAACTGTTTGCATCGGCTACCGGTTTTGAGTGTGATGAGCAGGAGTTCATGAAAAAGGGTGAAAGGATCTGGAACTTGGAAAAAGCGTTTAACATTAAAGCAGGCTTTACAAAGGATGATGACAGGCTACCAGAGAGAATGGAAAAAGAGCCGATAAAATCCGGTCCGTCCAAGGGAGAGGTTACAGACTTAAGCAAGATGCTTCCTGAGTATTACAAGCTTAGAGGCTGGGATGAAAACGGCGTTCCAACTCAAGAAAAGCTAAAAGAATTGGGCTTAGAGGGAATGCTATGATAGCAATAGTGGGCGGCTCTATAGCCGCCTATACCGTCTATAAGACAATCAAATCATACGACAGAAGTGTTGAAGTAAAGGTGTTTTCTAAAGAGAACACACAGCCCTATGGCAAAATGCTCCTCCCCTACATACTTACGAGCAATGTGGAAAACAACATGTTTTACAAGATTCCTGAAGAAGACTTGGTTTTGAGCACAGAGATCACGAGGTTAGATAAAACTTCAAAAACAATCGTAGACGACAAGGGGAATGCGTATTTGTATGACAAACTGATTATAGCCACGGGAGCGGATGCTTCTAAAGAGACGTTTGAAGGCGACGCAAACGATAGGGTATTCACTGTTAGGTATTTAAAAGACATAGAAAAAATCAAGGAACACATAAGAACGGCAAAATTTAGACATGTAGTTGTGTATGGCGGTGGGTTGGTTAGTTTAGAGATGTCAAAC
>JALTCA010000133.1:0-14145 GCA_027008245.1 Desulfurellales bacterium | reverse complement strand
ATGGTAAAGAAATTTCATATTGACTCAAACATATTTGTAGGCAACCCATTTCCTGACTCTTTAGAGATATTTTTTTATTCAACCTACACAAATGAAAATTACTTTAAGAGGTTTAGAGAGGATATAACAAGTCCTATTGTTGAAAGTGTAGTTTACCCAAAGGATGTTCTAAAAGAGATAGAATCTATTCATTCAAAGGTTATCTATTTTTCGGAGATAGTTATAGCTGTGCTCTATGGTGTTGAGTTTATAGTGTTTTTATCGATAATGACCATATTTTATTCAAATAGGAAGTTTGATTACGATACGTTGAAATTTTTTGGTATCAAGAGGTTTACTATTTTTAGGCTATTTTTAAAAGAGACAATGTTACCTTCTTTTTATGGTTTTCTGTTTTCTGTTGTTTTAATCTTTGTTTTATACTTTACGTATGGAAATTATGGAGAATTGCCATTTATGAGTGTTGAGTTATTTAAGAGTGTTCAGAGGGATACGTTCATTTCAAATGTAGTTGTAGGTTTTGTTTTTACACTTTTATCCTCTATTTTGGTTTTCCTAATAAACGATGAGAAAGTTTAGTTTAATATTCTTTGTTTTTCTTCTTTTAGTTCTCCCTTCCTTTTCAGCTAATAAAAAGGTTATAGAAAAACAGCTTGAGAGCTTGAGTAAAACGTTAGAACAAACAAAAGTAAATTACGAAAAAATAAGACAGCAATATCAAGATTTAATGGTACAGATAAAGAATACAGACAAAAGAATTGGATATTTAGAGAAAAAAATAGATTCTACAAAGAAGAGTTTAAATGTTTTGAATAAAAAAATAGGGGATTTAAATAACGAAATAGGAAAAGTTTCTGCTAAATTGGTAGTTCAAAAGAGACTACTTCAAAAGGAGTTGAAAGGTTATTATAAGTATTCGTTCATTAGTCGCTTTTATAATAAGGGCGTTTGGTTCAGTTACATGAATGGTTATGTTGCAGGATATATGCAGAGTAGAATTGAAAACTATATTAACCAAAGAGGCTATTTAAAGCGCAGAATTGAACAGCTAAATAAGTATAAACTTATGAAACAAGGGATTATTAAAGATATAAAAAACCAACAAGCAGCGTTGAATAAACAAAAATCTCAACTAAAAACATTAGCTTTGCAGGCAACAGAGAAAAAGACACAGTACTTAAATAGAATTCAGGAAATAACTAAGCAACAAAAATCTCTTAAAGAACTACTTAAAAAAATTATTAAGGAGGAAGAAGAAAAGAGAAAAAAAGAACTTCTTGCAAGGAAGAGAAAAAGAAGAAAAAATATTACAAAAATTAATCCTAAGCTTGTCGCAAGAGAGTTCTCTGCTTTGGCAAGGAAGATTCCTCCTCCAGTTAGTGGTAAGGTTATTGGTTATTTCGGTAGAAAGTATGACCCGCTTTTTAGGGTTTATACGCGAAATGATGGAATTGATATAAAAGTAAAAAAGGGTAGTTGCGTTAAATCCATTGCATATGGCAAGATAGATTTTGTGGGAAATTTGCCAGGTTATGGAGGAGTTGTTATAATAAACCACTTAAACGGTTATTATACCGTTTACGGAGGTGTTATGTGTCTGTATAAAGTTGGTAATATAGTAAAAGCTTATCAATGTATAGGGAAAATGACTTCTGATAAGTTGCATTTTGAAATTAGACGTCATGCTACACCTCTTAATCCATTAAATTATTTAGACAGGAGGTTATTAAAATGAAAAGGGTTTTAGCCCTCGTATTTGTACTTGTTTTTGTAGGCTATACTTCTTTTGCTCAGGAAACGAGGTACGAAAAATTGAAAGTCTTTGCGAAGGTTATGGCTATAATAAATCATGATTATGTTGATAATGTGAGTGAGGTTAAGCTGATCAACAGTGCTATCAAGGGAATGGTCAGTTCCCTTGACCCTCATTCGTCGTATATGACAAAGAGTGAATATAAAGAACTAAAGATTATAACAACGGGTGAGTTTGGCGGTTTAGGTATGGTTGTTACAATGAAGGACAGTATGCTCACAGTTGTTTCCCCTATTGAGGATACACCTGCGTATAAAGCGGGTATAAAGGCCGGCGACATAATCATAAAGATCAATGGAGAAAGCACCATTGGTATGACACTCGATCAGGCGGTTAAAAAGCTCAGAGGGAAACCAGGTACAAAGGTTAAACTGACTATTTTAAGAGAGGGTGCAACAAAGCCCATAGAGCTTGTTATTACCAGAGCAATAATACACGTGAAGAGCGTGAAGTATAAGAAGTACGGAGACATTGGGTATGTCAAGATTACGCAGTTCCAAGAAGGCACTACTAAAGAGCTAAAAGAAGCATTAAAGAATTTGGGCAAGATTGATGGTTTGGTCTTGGATTTAAGAAACGATCCGGGCGGACTGTTGAAAGAGGCTGTGGGTGTATGTGATGTGTTTATAAGGAAAGGTGTTATAGTTTCGATTAGAGGAAGAAGCAAAGATAGTGCCCAATATTTCTACGCCCACGATGATGGTAATGAGCCAACATATCCAGTGGTTGTTTTGATAAATGCAGGGACGGCGTCCGCAGCTGAGATTGTCTCTGGTTGTTTGAAAGACCACAAAAGGGCGATAATAATGGGTGTAAGAAGCTTTGGCAAGGGCTCTGTCCAGTCCATTATTCCTTTAGGTGATGGCTCTGCATTGAGGCTCACAACGGCACGCTACTATACGCCGAGCGGCAAGAGCATCCAGGCTGTTGGAATACAACCTGACATAATCGTTTATCAAGCGAAAATTATACCTGAAAAAACAGGCGTGAGCTTAAGGGAGAGCAATCTATTACACCACCTAAACAATCCGGAGCTCAAGAATCTTTTGAGCAAGAACAAGAAGAATCAAACCAACTTGCAGCAGGAGTTAAAAAATGATTATCAACTGTTGAGGGCTATAGAACTCATAAAAGCAGAGGATATAATATGCTCAAGAAAGTCGGGCTAATTCTGTTAGCCCTTCTCATACCTTTTCACTGTTTTGGTGCAAGCTCACTATATCTGCTTAAGAAGAAGAAACTTGCAATTGTCATTGATGATATGGGATACAATGTTGAACTTGCGCATAAACTTGAGAGTTTAGGGCTGCCGCTTGCTTTTTCATTTCTTCCCTATGCACCATACACCCATGATTTGTCCGTCGAGGCTTCGAAGAAGGGTTTTGTTGTGATGATACACATGCCAAGTCAACCTGAGGATTACCCAAAGGACGACCCTGGTAGCTATGCCATTTTTCTTTGGACTTCAAAGAAAGAGACGTTTAAGAATTTAGAGGATGCTTACAGGATTATTCCCACAGCATTGGGTTTAAACAACCACATGGGCTCTGCCATTTTAAGGGATCCTGTGCATCTCGATTACATCATGGAGTTTTTAAAAAAACACAACCTGTTCTTTGTCGACTCTGCTACCATTAAGGACAGCTTGGGATGTGTTGAGGCTGAAAAGTTTGGAATACCTTGTGCAAAAAGGAGGGTTTTTTTGGACAATGTAAAGCAGGTTGGATACATTAAGAGTCAAATACGTGTGGCTTTGAGGATGTTAAAAAAGTACAACGATGTTTTAGCTATAGGTCATTGCAATGAGAAGACCTATGAGGCGCTGTACGAAATGCGTGGGGTCTTGAAAAAATACATGGTTCCTGTAATATTTGTGCTAAAATGATTCTGGCTTTTGACACGTCTTGCGACGATACGTCTGTTGCGTTTTATAGGGATGGTGAAACTTATAGCAATGTTATCTCTTCTCAAAATGACATACACGCCAAGTTTGGCGGCGTAATACCTGAGATTGCGGCACGCAAACATGCAGAGGTTATTGCCTACCTAACGGAAGAGGCACTCAATAGGGTAGGCGCGGGTTTGAAGGATGTAGGTTACGTTGCTGTGACGGTAGGTCCGGGTCTTTTGCCGAGCTTACTTGTGGGTGTTTCCTTCGCTAAAGCTTTGGCCTATGCGAACGATTTGCCCATAATTCCTGTCAATCACATAGAGGGGCACATATTTGCACCGTTTTTTAACAGGGTTATTGAATATCCATTTCTATCACTTGTTGTTTCAGGTGGTCATACGCACCTATTCCTTGTCAAAAACTTTGGCGATTATGAACTTATTGGAAAGACATTGGATGATGCAGTGGGTGAGGCGTTTGATAAGGTGGCGAGGGTCTTGGGATTGGAGTATCCGGGTGGACCTGTTATAGACAGGCTGTCAAAAACTGGGAATCCTTATCAGTTTAGGATTCCTAAGGGGTTGGAAAATGATAAAAGCTTCAATTTTAGCTTTAGCGGCGTGAAGACACATGTTAAAAATCTTGTTAAAAAGTTGGGTGACCTGTCAAAAACTCAGGTTGCCGATATAGCAGCCTCTTTTCAAAAGGCTTCTATTGATGTGTTGATTGAAAAGACCGTTAGGGCAGCCAAAGAGCTAAATGTCAAAATCGTGTCAGTCTCTGGTGGCGTGTCTGCAAATTCGTATTTGAGAAAGGCTTTTAAAGAGGCGTCCAAAGAACACAGTTTCTCGCTTGTTTTGCCCGAAAAAGAAATGACAACGGACAACGCCCTTATGATAGCATTTGCTGCATCACTTAATATAAGCAGGGCTACACAAGAATATTTCAAAATAGAAGCAAACCCTTCTTTGCGTCTATTCTAATCCTTCTATTTCATAGCTTTTTATGTACTTTTCGATTTTCTTGAGTTCTTTAGCCTCTTTTTTGCGTTCTCTTTCTATAGCTTCAGGTCTTCCCTCTTTTAGTGCTGAAATTTCTTTTTCTAACTCTTCAATTCTATGCAACAGATATCTTATTACTTTGCCTTCTACGTCGGGAAGTTTTGTATGTTCCAAATCAACCCTTTTTTCTGGATTTTCTTTTTCAATTGTTTTTGCTGGCACGCCGACTACCGTAGAGTTTCTTGGCACATCCCTTATAACGACACTTCCTGAGCCTATCTTTGAATTATCCCCTATCTTGAGTGCACCAAGTACCTTTGCCCCGCTGCCTATCACAACGCTATTTCCAACAGTGGGATGCCTTTTGACCTTTTTTAAGCTTGTGCCCCCCAATGTTACACCTTGGTATAACGTCACATTATCGCCAATTTCTGCTGTTTCACCTATAACTATACCCATTCCGTGGTCTATAAAGAATTTTTTACCTATTTTGGCTCCAGGGTGTATCTCTATACCCGTTAGAAACCTTGATATATGTGATAGAAATCTGCCAGCAAACTTAAAGTTTCTTCTCCAAAGGAAATGTGAAATCCTATGAAACCATAAAGCGTGTAATCCAGGATAACAAAATATTACCTCAGGAATACTTCGTGCGGCGGGGTCTCTTTCGAATACTGTTTTTATATCTTCCTTTAGTGTTTCCAACGTGCCTGATTTTTTTAAAGTCACGTATATGGATGTACTTAAGGCAGCAAATGTAAACATTTTTGAAGGTAAATTTTTCATCTTTCCACCCTTTTATTTGATATAAATTCTTTGACTAAATCTTTTTGTATTAACATCATATTGTTAAATTTTTCCATTGTTTCATGCGTATAACCTAAAAGATGCAAAAAACCGTGAGCTACTATAAAAAGTGTATATTCAAGCATATCTAAATTTTGCTTTCTTGCTTCCTCTTTTAATGTTTCAATAGATATCACAATATCACCCAATATATTACCATCATATCCATAAAAGCTTAATATGTTTGTTGGTGAATCTTTATGTCTAAACTCTTTATTCAATTTCTGTATATCATTGTCTGTTGTAAAAACTATGTTTAGTTCCTCTTCTTCATTTATAAAGAATTTATTCATTAAAAATTGCACAAAGTCTTTAATGATTTCTGTATTTTTAAAATCAATTTTGTTTATTATTGTTAGATTCATTACCTTTTTGGTTTTCTTCTGGATATTCAATTCTATGATGAAAGATGCCAACTAAAACTTTTACAAAGCTATCAACGATTTTATTTAGGTCTTTTAGTGTTAATTCACATTCGTCCAACTGACCATCTAAGAATATTTTGTTTGTTATTTCCCTTACAAAGTCTCTGAGGTGGGCTACTGTGGGATTTGATAACGTTTTAGATGCAGCTTCAACTTCGTCTGCAATCATAACTATTCCTGCTTCTTTTGTTTGTGGTTTAGGTCCTGGGTATCTGAAATCCTCCTCTTTGGGGGCGAGGCCATTTTCTTTTGCTTTATTATAAAAATACTTGATTAAGCTTGTTCCATGATGCTGTTGGATTATGTCTATTATGTAGCTTCCAAGCCTATTCTTTTTTGCTATGTCAACACCATATTTTACATGATTTTTTATGATTAAAGCACTGATAGATGGTTTTAGCTTATCGTGCGGGTTTTTGCCGTCAGTCTGGTTTTCTATAAAATACATGGGCTTTTTAATTTTCCCTATATCGTGGTAGTAAGATCCGACTTTAACGATCAATGGGTTAGCACCGATTTCACTGGCTGCGGCCTCTGCCAGACTCGATACAACGATGCTGTGATGGTACGTACCAGGTGCCTTTATGGCCAGTTCTTTCAATAATTGGTTATTTAAATTGCCAAGTTCTAATAGTTTGATGTCTGTAGTTACATTGAATGAGAATTCAAACACTGGAAGTAGTCCGCTCACTATTATGGAGGATAGGATGCCACCTGCAACGCCAAAGGTGAGATCTATTAATATAGTTTTTGTAAAATCGTTATTTCTTGATAGACATAGGAGTATTATAAAAACGATGTTGCTTAAAGATACGTACAGCCCAGCCTTTATTATACCCGTTCTTGTTTTTTCTCTTTTTATACCAAATATTCCGATAACGTTGCCCAAAAAAACGTAAATGCCTATATATGATGCCATTTCTGGTGAGGTTGAAAGCCAAGAAGTTATGCCGAATAGCACAGAGACTAAAAACGCAAGCTCGAAGTCTATTATTATGGCAGTAATCATAGAAGCTACAGCAAATGGCATTCCTAAAAGTATAGCTCTTTGGGTTATATATACATTAGAAAAACTTATAACGTTCGATAGATAGGTGGTCAATTTAAAAATCAGTAGCTGTATTATTATTAATGTTTCTACAATGGCTAATGTTTTGGTTACGGATATCCATTTATTCTTTTTGGCTTTTGTGGTTTCATAAATTTTAAATAGTACTATTGAAATTATGATGAAAATTAACATATTCGCTATGAATTTTACGTATGTATTCTGTTTTTGTTTTAGGGAGTTTAATGCGTTGAGCTTTAAATAGTCTGCTTTTGTTATAACATCGCCACTTCTTACTATAATTTCCCCTTTTGATATTTTGAAAAACACCTTATTAACTTTTTTTGCCGTCTCCTCTTTTTTTCTTTGAGTTGCCAAAGAATTGAATGTTAGGTTAGGAGAAATAAGTTGTGATATTAAATCCCATATAGTGTTTCTCAAAATTACATTATCCACAGAATCTCTAAGACTATTGTATGCAATTATTTTAGCCCTTGTTGTATCTATGACATCATCTTTGTTAAGCAAACGTTCTTCTTTAGGTTTTTTTATGTCCCTTATCATAATTTTATCTGGAGAGAATTTGTATAAATTCCTAACGGAATCCACGATATAGTAGCCCTGTAACGTTTCTAAAGCGTCTTGGGCAGGACTGAATATATCCTGAGGGCTAAAGCGAATAATCCTTTTATATAGAGATGTGTTTGGTTTAAGCTTTAGAGTTGAGAAGAAATTTTTCTCTGATTCTTTTACATCTTTTTTATTTATAGAAAAAAGGGCTTTTTTTAGAAGTGATATGGTGTTTGAGAAAAGCTGGGAGTTGTAATCGAAGACGGGAGGCACATTGTTCATCGCCTCTTCAATACGGTGCTTTGTTGCCTCTTTGTCCTCAACCAACATGTTCACCGTTGCCCTTATTGTCTTTGGCGCTATATCTCCTATTTGTAAGTTGTATGTTGTAGTTGAGGATTTCGGAAGATTTAAAATAACAACCAAAATAAAAAATATAGCACTTATAGTGTATTTATTGAATATTTTATTTAGTTTTTCTTCAGCCTCTTCTATGAATTTTTCCTTTTTTTCTTTTACATCCATTCTATTCCCATTCAATGGTTGCTGGCGGTTTGGACGATATGTCGTAAACCACCCTGTTTACCAATTTGACCTCGTTTATGATCCTGTTTGCAATCCTGTTCAAAACATCGTAGGGCAGGTGTGTCCAGTCTGCCGTCATTCCGTCCACGCTATTTACAACCCTTACAGCAACGACGTTTTCGTAGGTTCTTTTATCCCCCATTACACCAACGCTGTTTATGGGCAAGAGAACAGCGAAGGCTTGCCATACTTTGTTGTACAGATTGACTTTCTTTATCTCGTCTATGACGATTTCATCTGCTTCCCTTAATACGTTCAGCTTTTCCTCTGTAACCTCGCCTATGACCCTTATTGCAAGCCCCGGCCCCGGGAATGGGTGTCTGTTTATGTAATCGTCGCTTAAACCCAACTCATTGCCCAGCCTTCTCACCTCGTCTTTGAATAGCTCCCGCAACGGTTCTATGAGTTTAAAATTTAAATCTTTGGGCAATCCACCGACGTTGTGGTGGCTCTTTATTGTTGCAGATGGACCTTTGACGGAGACGCTCTCAATCACATCGGGGTATAGAGTACCTTGAGCCAAGAATTCTGCGCCCTTGTATTCTTTGGCAACGCTGCTGAACACATCGATGAATGTGTGGCCTATGATCTTTCTCTTCTCTTCAGGATCGGTAACACCCTTGAGCTTTTCAAGAAAGAGCCTGTTTGCGTCTACGTATCTTAGGTTTACGCCCAATTTTTTGAGCGCATTAACCACGTACTCTGGCTCATACTTCCTCAATAGACCGTTATTTACAAAAACGCCTATGAACCTATCTCCAATTGCCCTTTTCATCAAAACGGCAACAACACTGGAATCAACGCCACCCGAAATTGCTCCGATCACAAGCTTATCACCGACTTCGCTTTTGATCTGTTCTATTAGCCTTTCGGCTAAGTTTCCCATGTTCCACTGGGCTTTTGCCTTGCAGATATTGAAGACAAAGTTCGATAATATTTCTTTACCTTTTTCTGTGTGATGCACCTCGGGGTGGAACTGAACAGCCCATATCTTTCTTTGTCTGTTTTCTATAGCCGCAAATGGTGAATTCTCTGTTTTTGCTATTTGATAGAAGCCTTCTGGCAGTTTTTTTAGCCTGTCCCCGTGGCTCATCCATACAACTCTATCGTCAATCTCCTTGTCTATCAGTGCGTTGTCTTTTGTAATAGTAATCTTTGCAAAGCCATATTCCCTTTTTTTTGCCTCTACAATATCACCACCGAAGAAGTGTGCTACAACCTGCATACCGAAGCAAATACCCAAGATGGGTAGATTTAACTCAAAGATTGATTTCTTTGGTAGTGGCGGGTTTTTGTCGTATATGCTTGATGGAGAGCCAGAGAGAATAATGCCTTTCGTGTCCTTTGTATCTGGGTCTTTATTGAACGGTACTATCTCTGCATAAACGCCGAGCTCCCTGATCTTTCGTGCAATAAGTTGTGTGTATTGAGAACCGAAGTCCAATATTATAATTTTATCCATTGCTTTCTCCGATGAGACAGTCTGCTACTGCTATATCTGGACTTCCAACACTGCCAGAAAAATATACGTTGTTCGAGACCGCTATGACCCTTTTCATTATTTCGAAGAGGTTATCCGCAAATGTGGCGGCTTTAAAATAAGAAATAAGTTCCCCATTATGTATTAAAAAGCCATTTACACCTAATGAGAAGTCACCACTAATAGTGTTTGCCATATGCAAACCCATGATGTCCGTAATATAAACGCCATCAACCATGTTTAAAAGCTTGTTTCTATCAATATTTTCATTAGACTTTATGTGTAGGTTGAATGGCCCTACTTTAGGTAAGGTATCAAAGCCCGATCTTTTTGCATGGGCAGTGTTTTTTGTGTTGAGTCTGTTTGAGGTGTACGTGTTGTGCATAAATGTTTTTAGAACGCCACTTTCCACGATAACAATATCATTCCTTTCGTTACCCTCTTCGTCAACGTCGGTATTGTTCGGTCTATTCTTTATCTGTTTTGAATCAATAATTGTGATCTTATCAGAAAACACCCTTTCGTTCAACTTGCCTTCAAGTGGCGTTGTGTGGTTGAGAACGGAGTAGCCATTGAATATGCCCAAAAAATGGGCAAGTATATCCCTAAATGTATCATTCGATATGATTACGCTGTATTTCTTTGTTTGTATGGGTTTAGGGTAGAGTTTGTTTACGGCGAGATTTGCCGCTTTCTTGGCTAAAAATTCCAAATCAATGTGGTCTATTTCGTCTGCATCTAAATGATAGTAACCCAAATCTGAACTTTTGTCCTCTGCTAAAATCTCTAAGGAAGCACCCGCGGAGGCCTTTTCATACTCTACGGCCAAACCATGACTATTTGCTATCTCCACATGCTCAAACGATATGCCTATACCGGCCGATTTGACATCCTTGATCCTTTTGTCAAAACCCTTTGCCGTTGAGCTCAAGAATTCCAGACGACCCCTTGCCTCGTTTTCGTCTATTTCTTTGAACTGCACGCTTTTATTGTACGTTGAGGCATTTTTGGGAATTGTTGGTGCTTCCAATGTTTTTGAGTATTCTATTGCTTCCTTTGTCTCTTTGATGATTTCATCCAGCCTGCCTGAATTGTAAGGCATAGAAACAAACGCCATCTTGTTGCCCTTTATTGCTCTTATGCCAATCCCTGCGCTCTCTTCCAATCCTTTTGAAAAATCCCTTGAGTTCTTGAGTTCAAACTCTAAGGATCTCGATTTCTCCAAAAAGACCTCAACCTCGTCGAATACGTCTTTTAGTTTACTTAAAATAACCGAGGCTTCCACTATCACCCTCCCATGGTTTTGGCAAAAATAATTCGGAGTACAGATTCAGCGCAAATCTATCCGTCATGCCCGATATATAGTCAGCAACCACTGTTTCCTTTTTGTCAGAGAACTGCTTTTTTATCAGATGTGTATTTTCCATAAAGAAATCGAAGAGATCTTCTAAAACCTTCTCTGCTTTCTTTACCTCTTTCAAAACCCTTTCGCTCAAATAAACCCGTTCAAAGAGGAAATCCCTCAATTCGTTTAAGGCTTTAAGAGCATCACTTTCCATTGATATGATCCGATAGTTGATATTTTGTGTCTCCCTTATAACGCTTTTGACCATTGTGGCAATGCGCTTTGCGTGTGTTGAACCCAAAACGTTCGATATCCTCTTTGGGATGTCTGAGTTTTTTATGATGCCGGCGCGTATTGCATCATCTATGTCGTGGTTAACGTAGGCTATGATGTCTGCTATTCTTACAATCTGTCCTTCCAACGTTTGGGCCAATGTTTCTTTGTTTTGCGGAATAATGCTGCCCCTTCCCTTTGAGTGTTTTACGATGCCGTCCCTAACCTGATCCGTCAGGTTCAGTCCCTCGCCGTCTTTCTCTATGACATCGACGACACGCAAGCTTTGTATCCAGTGTTTAAATTTTCCGTTTGTTTTACTGTTTAAAACCTTTTCCCCGGCATGACCAAACGGTGTATGACCCAAATCATGACCTAAAGCAATGGCCTCTGTTAGTGTCTCGTTTAAGAGCAGGGCCTTTGCTATAGTCCTTGCGATTTGGGAGACCTCTAACGTATGGGTGATTCGTGTTCTATAGTGATCACCGCCGGGGGATATGAAAACCTGCGTTTTGTGTTTCAGTCTTCTGAAGGCCTTGCTGTGTATGATCCGATCCCTATCGCGCATGAAGTCCGTTCTTATGTCGTCCTTCTCAGGCTCTTTTAGCCTTGTGGCCTTTTTCGATAAAAAGGCATACTCCGATAGGGTATCTTCTTCGATTTTTTCCAGTATCTCTCGTATCAACATAAATCTAATTCTTTTAGGAATCTATACCATACGTACTTCTCTAACTCCTCAATGTCCAAGAAACAAGCTTCTTTTTTTATAAATATGGGTGCTTGAGCGAGAAGTCCGATAATTATAGCATCATCTATAGCTATTGGAATTGATTTCATTGCGTTGCCATCGGTTATATTTATTGACGCTATATTTTTATACCCGTCTAAAATAACGATGGAGTGCAAGTTTAACCCTATTTCTACCAAGAATTTTAAAAATATTTCGTAAATATTATTTGAAGGGACATAAACCCCATGCATTAATAGAGAAACAAGCTTTGCTTTTTCATAGTTGGTTGAAAACCTATAAGTAAACCCCTTTTCGCTTTTGCAGTAGATATAACCCCTTGTTTCGTTGACTTCTATATCGCTAACCTTTACCCTCACCATTTCCTCTCTAAACAACTTTCCCCAATAATGAATGTTTAAAGGCCTCTGCAACCTCTATTCTTACAACATCACCCACTTTAATATTATCCATAAAATCCAAATTGACAACTATGTTTTGTCTGTTTCTGCCAAAAAGTTGTTTTCCCTTCTTTGAAATGCCCTCAATCAGCACTTCAGTTATCTTGCCTTCGTAGTTTTTTAGCTTTTCTTGGGTTATTTTTGCCTGTAGGTCCTGCAGTATATTTAATCTTCTAAGCTTTTCTTCTTCTGGCACTTGGCCATCCATGTCTTTGGCTTTTGTGAATAACCTTTTTGAATACTTGAAGGAGAACGACGTATCGTATTTGACCTCTTCCAAGACCTTCAGTGTTTCTTCAAAATCCTTTTCTGTTTCTTGGGGAAAGCCCACAATGATATCTGTGGTTATTGATCCATTGTTTACAATCTCCTTGTACATGTAGACCTTTTCCAAGTACTCCTCTTTTGTGTACTTTCTTCTCATCAGTTTCAATATCTTATTTGAGCCCGATTGTATGGGCAGGTGTATATGTTCACACACCTTTTCAAGGTCTCTCATTGCGTAGATCAATTCCTTTGAAAAGTCCTTTGGGTGGGATGTTGTGAAACGGATGCGCTCAAGACCGTCTATCTTGTTCACCTCATAGAGCAGATCAACAAAACCGTAGTCAAAGTTCTTTCCGTATGAATTTACATTCTGGCCGAGCAGCATAACCTCTTTTGTTCCTTTATCCACAAGTCGCTTTATTTCATCTATTATGGCCTCTTTCTTGCGCGAAACCTCTCTGCCCCGCGTGTATGGGACAATGCAGTACGTACAGAAGTTGTCGCATCCGTACATGATGTCCACGTAGGCAGATACGTGTGTTAGGTGGGGGAATATGTGATCGGGATCTTCCATGTTTGGTTTTATGAATACTCTGTCTTGAGGCCACTCTTTTGAGATACTGTAAAACACGTCTATTGTGTTTGTTCCCACGACAATATCAGCTATGTTTTTGAGCTTTTCATAGTTTATCTGGGCAACACAGCCCATTGCAATGATCTTTGCCCTTTTATTCTTAAACCTCAGCCTGCCGATTTCGCTGTAGAGCTTGTTTTCTGCCTTTTCCCTTACGGCGCACGAATTAACGATGATTAGATCCGCCTCTTCTGGGTTTTCTACCCTTTGGTGGTCGTTCTCAAGCAGTATCCCCTCGACCTTTTCTGAGTCCCTTTCGTTCATCTGACAGCCAAAGGTTTTTATGTAGTAATTCATTTTAGGTACTTCCTTATGTTTCTGTTGTGCTCTTTTAGTGTTTTGCTAAAGACCATTTCGCCGTTCTTTTTCGAGATAAAGTATAAAAAGTCGCTATTTTTAGGGTTGTATGCCGCCTCTAAAGCCTCTTTCTCCGGATTACATATAGGCTGAGGCGGTAGGCCTTTGTGTAGGTATGTGTTAAAACTTTTATTGTCCAGTGAGCGGGTTGAGTCCATCTGCAAGAACATATCTTTCTTGAGCCTGTTGTATATTACCGATGCCACGAGTTTCATGTCTTTTTCGTCCGTAGCCTCTCTTTGTACAATAGATGCTATAATGAGCTTTTTGTAATCGTCATCCGTGAAATTATCGCTCTTTTTGATCTCTTCAAAAACCTCTTTGAATCGTTTGCACATGAGCTTGGCTATAGTTTCTGGCTTTTCGCCTTTTGCAATGAAATACGTGTCAGGATACAGGAAACCCTCAAGGCTCTGAGCTTT
>JALTCA010000132.1:0-1140 GCA_027008245.1 Desulfurellales bacterium | reverse complement strand
TTAGAAAAAATCCGACTTAAGTATACACAAAAACCCCTATTTTTCAAGGTTATACAAAATTTTTATTGAACAGTTCAACTTTTAAGGCTATACTACTTTCGAATTTATTAAGGGGGGAAGGAATGGAGCACGAAAAATATAAAATACTACAGATAAGCGTTTTTATTGAGAATAAGAAGGGCAGGTTTTACAACGCAACGAGAGTATTAAAAGATGCAGGTGTAAACATCAGAGCAATGAGTCTCGCTGACACAATGGATTTTGGAATTTTAAGATTTGTTGTCGATAAACCAGAAAAAGCCTATGAATCCCTTCTTGAGAACAACTTTATAGTAAAATTAAACGAAGTTATAGCCGTGGCCATAAAAGACGAATGCGGCGGCTTATCCAGCCTTTTAAAAACCATAAGTGATTTAGATCTAAACATCGAATATATGTACACATTTGTAAACAACCTGGATAATAAGGCTGTGATGCTATTTAAATTTGAAGAAATAGAATTATCTATAGAGAAACTACTCGAAGCTAACTCTGAACTTTTAGACAAGGATTACTTCAAAAAAATTTGAGGGGGCGCAATGTTTTGGGAAAAAGAAAAGGAAACAATAGACAGAAAATCTCTTGAAAACTTACAGATTGAGCTACTAAGAGAAAAAATAGAATACACCTATAACAATGTACCGTTTTATAAAAGAAAATTTGACGAGTATGGAATAACAAAAGAGTCCATAAAAACGATTGAGGACATAAGAAAATTACCTTTCACAACAAAAATAGACTTTAGGGATAACTATCCATTCGGCCTGCTTGCCAAACCAATGAAAGAAATCGTTAGAATTCACTCGTCGAGCGGAACAACGGGAAAACCCACAGTTGTGGCATATACAAAGAAAGATATAAAGACTTGGGCAAATCTCGTCGCACGCATTGCAAAAGCGGCAGGTGTAACAGATGAGGACATAGTTCAGATTGCATTCGGTTATGGGCTGTTTACAGGTGGATTCGGCTTGCACTATGGACTTGAAAATATAGGTGCAGCTATAATTCCAGCATCAAGCGGCAATACAAAAAGACAAATCATGCTTATGCAGGATTACGGCGCCACAGTTTTGGTTTGCACACCGAGTTATGCACTATACA
>JALTCA010000131.1:0-1144 GCA_027008245.1 Desulfurellales bacterium | reverse complement strand
TAAAGAATAACGATGATATTTGATATTTTCGATCCTACTAAAAAGAAAATTAAACAATATTGGGCAATTGTTAACAGGATCAACGAATTGGAAAAAACAGTTGCCCCTCTTTCTGATGAGGCGTTAAAGCATAAGACGGTAGAGTTCAAAGAGAGAATGACAAAAGGCGAGCCAGATAGTAGTATATTGCCAGAAGCGTTTGCCGTTGTTAGGGAAGTTGCAAAGAGGACTCTAAATATGCGGCACTTTGATGTGCAGCTTCTTGGCGGTATCGTGCTTTACTATGGCGCAATTGCTGAAATGAAGACGGGTGAGGGAAAAACTCTTGTTGCTACTTTGCCTTTATACCTAAATGCACTTCATGAGAAAGGCGGCCACCTTGTAACTGTGAATGATTATCTTGCAAAAAGAGATAGTGAGTGGATGGGGCCTATATACCGCTTTTTAGGGCTTGAGGTAGGTCTTATCCAGCACGATTCAGACTATGCAGATAGAAGGAAGGCTTATGCTGCAGATGTTACTTACGGTACAAATAATGAATTTGGATTTGATTATCTAAGAGATCATATGGCTATATCGCCCGAGCAGTTAGTCCAAAGGGAACTTTATTACGCAATTGTTGATGAGGTGGATAGCATATTGATAGACGAGGCAAGGACACCTCTCATTATATCTGGGCCTTCCGAAGAGTCCACTGATATGTACTATACTGCAGCAAAAGTAGCGAAACGCCTTGAAGAAGGTGTAGACTTTGAAGGGGACGAGAAATTAAAGACTGTC
Source organism: Desulfurellales bacterium (assembly GCA_027008245.1). Classification (GTDB taxonomy): domain Bacteria; phylum Campylobacterota_A; class Desulfurellia; order Desulfurellales; family Hippeaceae; genus Hippea. The sequence goes on along the minus strand of JALTCA010000131.1, from coordinate 364 downwards.
ACTCTTACACCCGAAGGCGTGCATAAAGTAGAGCGTATGCTACACATCGATAATTTGTTTGACGAAAGATTTGTTGATGTGGTAAAACATATCAATCAAGCACTTAGAGCAAAGATGTACTTCAAGAGAGATGTAGACTACATTGTAAAAGATGGAGAAGTAATTATAGTAGATGAGTTTACCGGTAGGCTAATGTTTGGCAGGCGTTATAGCGATGGTTTGCATCAAGCAATAGAGGCAAAAGAGGGGCTTGTTGTAAAAAGCGAAAGCCAGACTCTTGCTACGATCACTTTCCAGAATTACTTCAGAATGTATAAAAAACTTGCTGGTATGACTGGTACTGCATATACGGAAAAGGACGAAT
>JALTCA010000130.1:0-14362 GCA_027008245.1 Desulfurellales bacterium | reverse complement strand
GTTTACTGCGTTGCTGCCGCCTCCACCTACACCTATAACCTTTATAACTGCTCCTGAAGAATAATCATTTTTTTCTTGCTTAGCCATTATTCAAGCCTCCAAATCAAAACATTTCTTTAACCCAGCTCTTCATCTTTTTAACTATTAGAGAAAATAAGCTACTTTCATCCCTCGATGTTCTTTCATCTATATTAAGTTCTTCTTCATCTTTAGCTTTTTGAAAACCATACATAACAAGCCCCACGCCAGTAGCATACATAGGATTATCAACAGCGTCTTTTAAACCTATAATGCCTTGAGGCCTGCCCAGCCTTATTGGAAGCTCAAACATTTTCTCTGCAAGCTCTGCTGAACCAGACATCAGCGCTGTGCCACCTGTTATCACTATTCCACTTGCTAGAAGTGGCATTAATCCCATTTTATCAAGTTCGCTTTTTACGAGCGAATAGATTTCTTCCATCCTTGGCTCTATTATTTCGCTCAACAATTTTTTTGGTATTTCCCTTGATTTTCTATCGCCTATACCTGGTATTTTTATAATCTCGTCTTCTTCTATCATACTTGATAAGGCACATCCGTATTTTTTCTTTATTTCTTCTGCTTCTTTAAAGGGTGTTCTAAGTCCTATTGCTATATCGTTTGTGACATGATCTCCACCTAAGGCTATGACAGATGTGTGCTTTATTGCATTTGAGGCAAATACCGCTACATCTGTTGTTCCTCCACCAATATCTATTAAACCAACACCTAAATCTTTCTCATCCGGTAATAAAATAGAGTAGCTTGAAGCTATAGGTTGTAAAACTATGTTTTTAACTTTTAGCCCACTTTTGTTACAACATTTAATGATGTTTTGGATATTAGTAACAGAGCCGGTAACAATATGAACCCTTACTTCAAGCCTTGTGCCATTCATTCCTCTTGGATCCTTAATGCCAGGCTGATCATCAACTATGAACTCTTGGGGTATAATGTGTATAATTTCTTTATCTGGTGGTATCATAACCGCTTTTGCAGCATCTACAACCCTTCTTATATCGGATTCTGAAACCTCTAAGTTTTTTATTGCTACAACGCCACTTGAGTTGTATGACCTAATATGTCCTCCAGCGATGCCGGTGTATACGCTGTCAATTTTAACTCCGCTCATGCGTTCTGCATAAGCTACGGCTTTTCTAATTGATAGCACAGCCTCATCAATGTTTATTACAACGCCTTTGCGCAGGCCCTTGGACGGTGTTTGCCCAATCCCTATAACTTTGATTTGACCTTCAGGTGTCTTTTTGCCAACTATGGCACACACCTTGGTAGTTCCTATATCTAACCCTACAACGATATCATCATTTAAAACATCGCTCACTTCCCAACTCCTTTTTTCCACTTCAGAACAAATTTGTTATCGAAACATATACTTACGCTGTCTAATTTGCTTTTTAAGGTGTTTAGGTATGCCCACTTTTTGGATAGCCTTTCTATCGCCACCCCCGGACAATTTAAACTGTTAACCACAATATTTAACCCGTTACTAAAATTCACCACTTGGTAACTGTCAGACACTACATCAATATAATTTATTTTTCCAATTTTGTCTAATTTTTCATATATACTTATTATGGATTTTAAAAGAAGTTTATTGTTTAAAGTACTTGATTTTGCTTTTATCCTTATTTTTGGCAAAGAATTTGATATATTAAGATAATTTTTGTAGGTATCTATCTTATTACCATCGTTGTCTATTATATAAATTTTATTGTTGTAATATACGAAGGCAGCAGGTTTTTTTTCGGTGATTGTTAAATATATTGTGTCTGGAAATATTTTTGCGACTTTTGCTTCCTTTATCCATGGATTAGATATGACTTTGTAGTAGATTTTGGATAGGTTGTATGTTGAAAATTTCATATTTCCACTGTTGATAATTATATTGCTTATATTTCCTTTTGGTAGCACGTGATTTCCGCTAATTACTATGAACTTCAGCTTAGCAAATTTGTTTGAGACTTCAACATAACTGTATAGCATAAGGAAAATAAAAAGCGAGAATAATATTACTGCCATTGATATGTGAAGGAATTTTAATATTATGCTTTTTTTGTCTTTTTTTTCTTGTGCTTCTCCTTTTAAGTTGCTGTAATCTTTCATGCTTTTTCAACCAATAGTTTGACTAAATCTTCAAAATTTATGCCGTAGGCAAGAGCAGCCTTTGGCAAGAGACTTGTAGCTGTCATGCCTGGTATTGAGTTAATTTCTAACACATACGGTATGTTTCCCTCTAAAATTAAATCTACTCTGGCATAACTATTACAACCTATGGATTTATAAGCCTTGTAAGCCACACTTTGGACTAGATTCGAAATGTTTTTAGGTAGATTAGCAGGAACTATGTATTCTGTAGCCCCTTTTGTGTATTTGTGTTTATAATCGTAAAATCCACCTTTTGGTTTGATATTAATAACTGGAAAAACCATATCGTCTACTATTCCGACTGTAAGCTCTTCACCTTTTAATTTTTTTTCTATTAATGCACTGCCATATTTATTCAATAGATTTTTTATATGAGGTCTTGCCTCTTCAACATTGTTTGCAAAATAAACATCTACAGATGACCCTTCTGACTGAGGTTTTATGCAAACAGGATAGAAATCTATAGATTTTATTTGGCTCACTTCCCTTATTAGTAGAAATTCCGATGTTGGAATATTGTTTGCCTTAAATATGGATTTTGTTATAAATTTGTCCATAGCTATAGCACTTTCTTTAAAAGAGCATCCAGTATGCTTTATGCCTAAGCTTTCTAATACGGCTTGAAATTGACCGTTTTCTCCAAATCCACCGTGCAGAGCTATAAAAACAATATCTGGATTTGATTGGACTGTTTTGTTTATACAATCTTTTAGATTAGGACAATCTACGCATTCAACATTATCAAAGTTAGACTTTAAGACTTCGAAAACCGCTTTGCCGGTAGATAATGACACCTCTCTTTCCGAAGAATCACCGCCACAAACAACAACTACCTTCATATTATTTTAACCTCTTCCTCTAATTCTATTGAAAACCGTTTCAATACCTCATTCTTTGCTAAATCTATTAGAAATAAAACATCGTCAACATTCACAAGTCCGTTGCCTATGATAAAGTTGGCGTGTTTTGGGGATATCATGGCTGTGCCTTTTGCCTTACCCTTTAAGCCGCATTCGTCAATGAGCTTACCGGATGGTAAGTCTTTTTTAGGGTTTCTGAAAACGCTGCCAAACGTGTTTCTTAGGTGCGTTTTGTTTTTTCTAATTTTTATGTTGTTCACAATTTTTTTTATTATCTGATTTCTTTCCCTTTTTTGGCATCTTAGACCAACTTCTAATACTATACCGTTTATATTGCTATTTCGATATGAGAAATTTAAGTTAGATTTCTCAATTTTTATTTTGCTATTGGACGTTCTCACTAAAATGTACTCTAAAAAGTCTGATATTTCATCACCAAACGCTCCTGCATTCATAAAAACAGCACCGCCGACAGATGCCGGTATACCCGATAAGAATTCTACACAACTCAACGAGTGATTTATCATGAAATTTGTAAGTTGTTTAATTGTGGTAGCCCCCCCCACCTTAACGACGCCCCCATCAATTTTTATGTAGCTAAAATTAGAAGATAGCTTGTAAATCGTTTTTGTGTTTTTTATAAGCACATTACTACCGCAGCCTATAACCGATTTAGCATTGTCCAAATCTTTACTGTTCTCAATATAATTGACCGTTATATATCCATCTTGTCGTATGCTTGTTAAATATTTAAGTGGTACTGTTTTTGTAATCATAGACAATTTGTCTAATTATATCTGATACACTGCCTGCACCCAATGCAACCAATACTCCAGGTTCTTTTATCTGATCTAAATGTCTTTTTAATAGATTTGCATCGTTTATATAAACAGCATTTCCGGAAACTTCATTTATTTTTTTTGTTAAGACTTCTGAATCTATACCATCAATGGGTGATTCACTTGCTGGATATATATCAAGAATGTATACCCTTGTAATGTTTCTAAAACATTTTGCAAAATCCTCCATAAGGTAAGCTGTTCTTGAAAACCTATGAGGTTGAAATACGGCATATATGTTGTTGCTTATTATTTTGGCGGCTGACAATGTCGCTTTAACCTCATTTGGATGATGGGCATAGTCATCGAAAACCTTTAATAGTCCGTAGTTTCCTACATAAGTAAATCTTCTATCTACCCCGCCAAATTCTTTAAATGTTTTTCTTATAATATGTTCATCGATGTTTAAAATTTCCGCGATGCCGATTACTGCCAAGGCGTTGGATATGTTGTGTATGCCTAAAATTCCTAATTTTATGTTTTCTATCTTTCTTTTTGGCGTTTTTACACTGAATATTGACCCATCTATCCCTAATTGTATATCGTATGCAAATATGTCTGTTTTTTTTGATTTTACGCTGTATGTAATAGTTGTATCTCTGTTTTCTTTTAATTTATTCCATTGTCTAATAGTTGGGTCATCTGTATTTATTATCCTCAATTGAGAGTTTAACATAAAATCATAAAATGCTATTTTTTCGTTCTCAAAATTGCCATAAAAACTTAGGTGGTCATTATCTATATTTGTGACAATGCCTATATATGGGCTCAAAAATAGAAAGCCCCCATCGCTTTCATCTGCTTCCACTATGAAAAACTCTCCATCGCCAATCATAACGTTGTTATTTATATTTCTTAATTTGCCTCCTATAATGGCTGTAGGATCTAAATGTGATTCCTTTAGGAGTGAAGCACAAAGAGATGTTGTTGTAGTTTTTCCATGAGAACCAGCTACAGCTATAGATTTTGATTGATTAACAAGGTATGCAAGCAACTGACTCCTTTTGATTGATGGTATATAAAGCTTTTCTGCTTGCACTATTTCTATGTTGTCGTTTTTTACTGCGCTTGATGATACAACTAAGTCAGTGTCTTCTGAGATATTTTGAATAGAGTGGCCTATAGATATTTCGATCCCGATTCTCTCTAATTTTTCGATATAATGGTCTTTCTTTAAATCAGAGCCAGTGATTTTGTATCCTTTGGAGTGCATATATTGAGCTAAAGAGCTCATTCCCACTCCGCCTATTCCTACAAAGTGTATTTTTTTGGCGTTTTTCATTATTTCTTTTAACATTTTATTAAATTTCCTCCGTCCCCGGTTTTAAAACAAAGCTTTTCCTGTTTTTCTTCAGGACACTCTTTTTCGAATATAATAACTTTAGATAAATCACTTGGTATTTTTTCTAAGTCTTCTTTTGATTGAACTATTGGAATGGGCAGCATACCCATTGAATCCGTTATAAACATCAATTTCTCAACAGCTTTCTTTGTTAGATGAGATACAGGAAAAGCTATTGCGTCTACATGATAAACCCTATTTAGAAATATTTGGTATTCTTCTAAAATTATATCTTTTACAATAACTGAGAGTTCAGGGTTTAACTGTTTGGCAAGGCCTATATTGTCCAGTTTCTCATCATATGGTTGTTCGTAAATATCTATTAAAACTGTTTTGTTCCTTGAATTAAATATATTTTTGATTTCTATTTGTTCTAAAACATCCAAGTTTTCCAATCTTTCTTCCATGTTATGCGGTTCTACATATAATAGGTTCAATCCTATTTCGATTATATGCGAAGGAATCTCATGTTTTTTATTTTTAATAAAGCCTTTTTTCTTATTTATGTCCATAACCACTCCATATTTTTATTAGGGCAATAACGCTAATGATCATCATTACAGAACATAACCATTGACCCATGGTAAGACCATATATAAAACCGATTTGTGGGTCTGGTTGTCTTGTAAATTCGATAAAAAATCTAAAAAAACCGTACAAAAAAACAAAAAGCCAAAACAACATGCCTTTATATGGTAATAATTTATCCCTTAATTTAAATAAAATACCAAAGAGTATTAGACCCTCAAAGAATGCCTCATAAAGTTGAGACGGATGACGTGGTAGGTATCCACCAGCGGGAAAGGCAACAGCCCAAGGAACGTTAGCTACCCTACCCCACAGCTCATCATTTATAAAATTTGCTATGCGTCCAAAAAAAAGACCTATTGGGACAATAACCGCAGCTTCATCCGCCAAATCATAAAAGCTTAATCCGTATTTTTTTGCGAGAAGAATTCCTGCTACTATAGTTCCGATGAGGCCGCCATGAAAACTCATGCCACCATCCCATATGTAAAATGCTTGTAATGGATGATGCCAATAATAAGCTAAGTTGTAAATTAAAACATAACCTATCCTGCCCCCCAAAATGACGCCGAAGACTGCATACAATACCGCATCGTCTATTAAACCTTTTATGTTGAACCTTTTTAGCCTCTTGTTTAGGTAAAAGTAGCCAATGATAAACCCTAAAGCATAGGCAACACCATACCACCTTAAGTGAATCCCTTTGTAGCTAAATATATTTGGGTTTATGTTAGGATATTTAATCATCTTTCTTAATTAAGGGAAAATAACTAAGGTGCAACTGTTTTTTTATCTCCCTTGCTTCTTCCTTAGCCAAGGAGTAATCTTTTATTGGACCAACATAAACCCTCGTGTATTTTACACCTTTTATTTCTATTTCTTTGGTAAATGCAGTATGACCACATTTTCTCAATTTTATAACATTTAATAGGGCTAACCTTCTATTTTTATTTGATGAGACTTGAATTACGTATTTTACCGCATGAATATATCTATGGTGTTTATGTGTAACTTTGTGGGTTGCGTGTTTTCTTGTTAGAACTGTTTTATGCTTTTTTATTGTTCTTTTTGGTATTTGGTTCACTTTCTCAGCTATTTGTTTTTTGTTTTGAATTTTTGTGTTTTGTTTGTTTTGTAACAGACCATTGTTGTTTATGTTGCTTTCTGTCTCTGGGGTTATAATATTAGGCCCTGTTTGTTCGTTTTGTTCTTCGTTTTGAGTGCTGTTTGCTGTTGATGATATCTCGGTATTATTTCCTATGTTTTCGTTGTTTTCACCTGTTTCTGTTTTTATGTTTATGGTTTGTGTTTTAGGTTTAGTGTTAACAGTTATTTCCTTGTTTTCTGCTACTTTAGGAACTGGTGGTTGTTGAACTTTAGTTATAATATTAGGTGTGGTTTGCTTTGGAGTTAGAAGTTTAAAAATAACATATCCTATCGCACATCCTATCGCCAATAAAACAACTATACCAACAATAAGCTCAACAGCTGTGAATTTTTTGTTATGTCCTTCTAATATCTCTTTAATTTTGTCCTTATTCTCAGGCTCTGCCATTTTACCCTCCTACATTCTTTTTTTGGCTTCTATGCCAATTAAATCAAATCCCAATTTCAAAGATAGTGCCACAACTTGGATGAGTAACAATCGTGCTTTAAATACGTTTTCTTTTGAACCAATAACCCTGTGTTTATTGTAAAACCTATGGAATTTCTCAGCTATGCCCAAAAGCCCTTTTGTGATGAAGTATGGATCTCTTTCATCACATGCTTTTTCTGTGAGTTCTTTGAATTGTATTAAAGACTTAATTAGGTCTATTTCTTCTTTTTCTTTAAGGTTCCAAATGTTTTCTAAATCTATCTTTATCTTATCTTCTAATTGCTCAAAAATGGAGTTTATGCGTGCATACGCGTATTGTACGTAGTATACAGGATTGTCATTGCTCTGTTTTTTTGCTAACTCCAAATCAAAGTCTAAATGCGAATCGACACTCCTTGAAACGAACATAAACCTTGCCGCGTCAACTCCAACTTCGTTTATCACACCATCAAGTTCAACGAACTCGCCCTTTCTCGTTGACATAGAAATCTTTTCTCCATTCCTTAGCAGATTAACAATTTGAACGAGTATAACCTTAAGTTTTTCCGGATCTATACCCATGGCTTCTATTGCTGCTTTCACTCTCTTTACATATCCGTGATGATCAGAACCCCAAATGTCTATTACCTCATCGAAATTTCTCTTCAAAAACTTATTCCTATGATAAGCTATATCACTTGCAAAATACGTAAATGCTCCATTTTTACGCTTTAGAACTCTGTCTTTATCATCCCCAAATTGTGAGCTTTTAAACCACAAGGCCGCGTCTTTTTCATAAATTACACCTTTTTTCTCGAGAAGTCTGAGGCTTTCTTCAACTTCATTTGATTGATATAAGTGTTTCTCGTTAAAGATTTTATCAAAAGATACCCTAAATTTCTCTAAAGTATCCATTATATCTTTTAATATCTTATCAGCAGCCCTGATTTTGCAAAACTCAACAGCTTCATTTTCTTCCATTTTTAGTAAGTTTTCTCCATATTCTACAATTAGCTCTCTTGCCATATCTATTAGATATTCACCTTTATACCCATCTTCTGGTAATACATCATCAACGCCCAAAAGTTGTTTGTATCTAACATATAGAGATTGCCCTAAGAGCTCCATCTGCAGGCCTGCGTCGTTTATGTAGTATTCCTTTTCAACCTTGTGTCCACAGAACTTCAGGATTCTTGCAACGGAATCTCCTATAGCGGCTCCCCTGCCGTGGCCTACGTGCAAAGGGCCTGTTGGATTTGCACTTACAAATTCAACCTGGATAAACTTATATTTGTGTGTTTTGGGTTTGAAATAATTCTCTTTTTTGGTGTAGATTTCTATCAGTTCTTGTATGAATGATTCTTTTTTTATGTAGAAGTTTATGAAACCAGGACCTGCTATCTCCACTTTATCAAATATGTTCGAGCATGAATTTTCTATAAACTCCTTTGCCACCTCCCTTGGATTTTTTTTAAGCTTTGAAGCTAAAATCATGGCAAAATTGGTTGAATAATCACCGAATCTCTCATTTTTAGGATACTCAATAACATACTCTGCACTGTATCCTTTGTCTTGTAGGTATTTATCTATAATTGACTTGACCTTTTCTCTCATTGATTGCTTAACCCTCTTTCCTTGCTTTATCCTTTTCTGAATTGTCCCCTGTTTTTGCCTCTGTTTCTATAGGTTTTTTTTCGTCTGCCTCATCAGCATCTTTCACAGCTTTTTTGAACTCTTTTATACCCTTCCCTAAACCGGAGCCAATCTCTGGTAATTTTCTTGCTCCAAATATGATAATTAAGATTATCAAGACTGGAACCATTTCCTGCCAACTGGGAAGCATCGTGCACCTCCATTGTTTTCTGAAAGTGTATTGATACAAACAAAAAAGTCAATATTTCTCTGGACAATTTTATGGGTGTTAGTAGAATTAGGCTTGTTGTGGATTTGTCTTTGTGTAACTATGTTTACATAAACAATGATAATTGTATTAGGTATACCTTCTCAAAATCCTACTGTAAAGACTGTGAAGATATATGTCCTACAAAAGCTATTGTATTTTCTAAAAGCCCAAGGATTAATTCCAATTTGTGTATAAAATGCGGGTTGTGTTATTCTGCCTGTAAATTCTCAGCTATCCAAATAGACAAATACGATGGTGAGTTGTTAACTGGAACTGAGGAGTTAGAAATTGTTGATATTGGATGCATAAAATCAAAGTCAGATATCACAGTTACGTGTATATCAAGGTTAACGGATGTTGTTTTGGCATATTGGATTTTTAATAAAAAAGAAATCATTATAAATAGGGGTGATTGTAAAAGATGTAAATTGAAAGGGAGTTTGACTTATTTTAAGAGAAACTTAAGGAGTGCTTTGTATCTTGCTGATGCTTTTGGCTTGAAACCGAAAATAAAGTTTAAGAAAAATCCGGCTGAAAAATATTATACACCGAAGGATACTGTTTCGAGACGCGATATATTCTCAGGATTGATAAGTAAGATTAAGAAGGATAAGCATGAAACAAAGAGAGAAATCTTATTAAGCTTTTTAAAGGATAAAAGGGTTAAGAAAGATTTTAAATTTTCTGGGATTGGTAAAATAGGAATTAATGATAGATGTAATTTATGTGGCGTATGCGAGTATGTATGCCCTATGGACGCTATTTTTATCAAGAAGCATGGAAATATTGGTAAAATCCTGTTTAATCCAAGTTCTTGCGTGAATTGTGGCGAGTGTGAAAGAGCTTGTGTTAGAGATGCCATTAGTGTCAGTGATGCCCCAGTTTCTTATTTTAATAAAAGTGTTATTGAGGTTTTTGAGGTAAAGAAGAAGGTTTGCCGCATTTGTAATAAAGAGTTTTACTCCTTTGAAGATGATGATATTTGCCCTATTTGTAAAAATAAAGAGAGTGAAAAAAGGAAAATCCTGGATTTTTTAAAAAATATATAAAGTTTACCCCTAAAAAGGCTTGACTTTCGAAAATAAATGTATATAAATAAGGTGTTGCTTGACGCGGGGTGGAGCAGTCTGGTAGCTCGTCGGGCTCATAACCCGAAGGTCGGAGGTTCAAATCCTCCCCCCGCTACCAAAGAAAAGCTTAATTTGACGCCAATCTCGGCAATGCTGGGGGTGGCGTTTTTTGTTGGTGAAAATGCTGGGGTAACCATGGGGTAACTTGTAGCGAGGCTTGTAAAAAAATTCCTACTCGGCAAGAGAAAGCCGTTAACCCCTCAAAGCCCACCCCACATACTCTACAATAAACAAAACAACACCAACCGCCAAATATTGTAATAAACAAGCTTGCAACAAGAGCATACAGAATGGGCGTGTTGAGGCTTACCAAGAGAAGGAATGAAACTATGAGGCTGACTATGAAGCCTATGGCAATAAAAGTGCTTTCACTCTTTATTAAGCTCATCCAAGCTAACCTCAAACGCTTGGTCTAAGTCCTTCAGTCTTTCTTTGGCAATCTTACCAAGAAGGTAATCCTCGTATGCTTCCTCGGTGTAGTTCTTAAGGATGTCCTTAACAATATCCTCAACGGTTGAGTTTGTGCTGTTTGCAATCTCTTTTAGCTTTGTCTCTAAGGTGTCTGGTATCTCAACAACAAACTCCAATTCAGAGACAAAAAATATCTTATTTGAATTTTTCAAAATATTTATCTATTTCCGGGCGCATCTCAATTCCAACTCTTTCAAAGCAATTTAACAATTCCCTGTAAGCGCCTTCACCACCTAAAAAGTCCCAGAATTCTTCTGCAACTTTTAATTCGTTTTCAAGGTCAAGCATCCCTTTTAAAGTCCATCTCTCATAAGGTTTGGGTTCATACGGATTATAAGGAATTGCAATATATGAATGAACATTGGCATCTGGATTATCAGCTAAATAAATGGCTATCCACTCCAAAAGGGTTCTTTTAAAATCCTTAAAATTACTAATATTGGGTTTGGCTGTTTTTAAATCAAACAAATGAATATTTCCGTTACTATCTTTTAAGAATAAATCAACTTTTACTGTTTTTAGTTTATTCATCCTCCCATCAGTGGCTACTTTGCGAATTCTTTCTATTTCATTTGGTTTATCAGGATCTTTTCCCACACTTAATTCATTAATTATATGCTGAATCTCAAGCTGTGCCTTTTCACTAATATTTGTACCAAGTATATATTGCTTCTTTGCTTCTACAAAATTTAAACTTGCTAACGTTTCAGCAACAGGTTCGAAAATAGATGTACCAAAAGTAGTATTAAGTGAATGTATAAATGAAAAGAGAGCCATTCTATCTTTACCTAATAATCTATAATGAAATGGCATACTTTTAGTCTCTGGATTATAATTTTGAAATTTCTTTCTTAAACTATCTTTAATCACATTTTCAATCTGTTTAATTTGCCACTCTTTTAAACTCATTAATCTTCCTCCTTTAAATGAAAAATGATCTCGGCATAAGCAGACCTATCTTTCTCAACTCTGTTCAACACAGGTCGTTTGTAAGTGTTCACAATCTTCATGCCTGCTAATTCCGCAATTTTAGGATAAAGATTGTATTTATCATTAGCCACTAAAAAGACATTGTAGTTTTTTTTCAAAAACTTTTTGCAGTTAATAAGAACCTCTGCAATTCCCTTGACATAAGATTCTCTTGCCTCTTTTCCCTGTCCCATGTATAAAGGACCTATTTCCAAATTGTCTCTTCGTTCAAATCCAAAAAGTTCGTAGGCGTAGGCATGTTGTTCATGGTAGTTTATTAAACCCACATAAGGTGGTGAAGAAAAAATACCTGCTATTTTTTGTTTACAAATCAATTCTGCGAATTGGGGATTTTTCTTTCTCACTTCCTCAATTATATCAATGTTTCTACTATCTCCTACAAGACACAGTTGCATTGTGTTAGTACGTAATTTATCAAATTCTAATAATCTGTTTAGGGTATCTATGGAATACCTGCGCCACCATTTCACTATAGAAAAAATAGGTTTGCATATTTTATTGTGTTTCTTACAATAATAAGTTGTAGTTACAGGCTCTTTTAATGTTGCTAAATCTGCATGGGTAGTTGCCCTACATGAGCGAACGGTTCTGCTTAGTATGATTACTAATGTTTTTTTGATTTTAGGGTTCTTTATCTGTTTAATTCTTTCAAACAGAAAATCAATCTCTTCCCTCACAGGTGCTAAAAACCATTTATCAAGGAAAGTATCATTTTTATCTTGCAGGACTTTAATTTGATATTTTTTAACTAAATCCCAATATATGGACAAAAACTCTTTTTCTTTTTCTTTGGCATATTCCTTTTCGTTAATTAATCCTTGTCTAACTTTCAGTTTATAATCTGGTGAGGGAAAATATTTAGAATTAAATTTAGACAGTTCTATATTTAAATGTTCTTCAAATTTAACATTTTTCCTTTTGCGTACAAAATATTCCAATTCTGCGGTTAGCTTTTTAATTGCTTGGGAGAGTTTTGAGAAATCATGTTTTGCGATTTTAACATTGCTAATCATCACATTAAAAGCGGATATATCAACACCTATAGCATGTATTCCTAGTTCATTTGATTGAACTAATGTTGTTCCACTCCCGCAAAACGGATCAAGTACTATATCACATTCTTTGAAAAAGACTTCTTTCTTAAACTCATCTGTATGACCATCTAAAAAATATTCAACTAATTGAGGAATGAATTTCCCTTTATAAGGGTGCAGTCTGTGAACATGTTTTGTTCTTTCCGATTCTTTATATTCTACAAAAGATAAATGCCAATTTAGATCTTCGCCTAAAACTTTTTTCCATTCTTCTTCTTTTTTCTTTATTGAATCATAATACTTTTTCAATTCATCTTTATTTATCAGAGGACTTCCATTGTTTCCATAGTTTTTAATACGTCCATATTGGATTAGATATGAAATATTTGATACGGTTACTTTACGATTTAGGTATTCTGATGCCCATTTACTTGCTTCCTTTAAATCAAGCATTTTTCTGTCATTTTGTGCAAATAAAATTAATTGAGCCATATTAAAATTTTATACTGTTCATGCTTTCAAAGTCAAATCCTTACCCTTTAGGTAAGAATAAAAAGTGCAAACGTTGGCAATTTTAGGCTTATATTTTTTGATATTTTCCTAAATCCTCTTGACAAAACCCATTGCTTCTGTAAAAATCCGTTCTACGGAGAGCCAGCGTAGCTCAGTTGGTAGAGCAGCTGATTCGTAATCAGCAGGTCGTAGGTTCGAGTCCTATCGCTGGCTCCATTTTTATTTTTTTCAAGTGTAAAAATCCATTCAACGAGGAGGAAATATGGCTATACTCGTTTTGCTTAGACATGGAAAGTCGATGTGGAATGCCTTAAACCTTTTTACAGGTTGGGTGGATGTACCGCTTGCTTACGAGGGCATTGAGGAGGCTTTAAAGGCCGGAGAGAAGCTTAAAAATTACTGCTTTGATGAGGTTTACACTTCGGCCTTAATTCGTTCAATCCAAACGGCTATGATTGCACTCTCAAAAAATGAATGCGGTAAGATACCGATAATACAACACAGCGAGGGTAAGATGAAGGAATGGGCAAATATGCCTGATACCATACCTGTTTTGCCCGTTTACGAACATGAGGAGTTAAACGAAAGGTATTATGGACAACTGCAAGGCCTTAACAAGCAGGAAACAGCTGAAAAATACGGCGCGGACACTGTGCATAAATGGAGACGAAGTTATGATATAAATCCACCCGGCGGTGAATCTTTAAAGGATAATTACCAGAGGACAATCCCGTTCTTCAAAAGCGTTATTATTCCAAAGTTAGAGAGCGGAAAAAACATACTTGTAAGCGCACATGGAAACAGTCTGAGGGCAATTGTGAAGTTTATAGAGAATATCTCAGACGAAGACATACCCGAGTTTGAGATTCCCACAGGAAAGCCCATAATTTACACGTATGAGAATTCCAAATTTATAAAAAGGCTTGAAGAGGATGAGTGAAGTTTTAGAAAGATTTGTGAATATCGCCAAGTTGAATGGCGTTGAGATATTG
>JALTCA010000129.1:0-1156 GCA_027008245.1 Desulfurellales bacterium | reverse complement strand
GCATTCTCCTCTGTGGCTTCCTTTATTTCCTGCATTTGCATATTTACTTCAGATATCGTAGATGATAGTTCTTCTGTTGCCGCGGAGGTTGAATTCACTTCATTTATAACGTCAGTTGTCTTTGAGACAACATTGCTAATCGTGACTTTATCTTTTTTTGCCTGTTCGCTTTCCCTAAGTATTACATTGGCTGTTTCTTCCGTTTTTTCTATAGCTTCATTTGTATAATTACGCATCTTATTTATCGTATTTCTTATCTCTTCTGTGGCTCTTTGTGTCTTTTCTGCTAATTTTCTCACCTCGTCTGCTACAACAGCAAAACCGCGACCAGCTTCACCGGCTCTTGCAGCCTCAATAGCAGCATTTAGAGCAAGTAGGTTTGTTTGGTCTGCTATTTCATTTATTACATCAACAATTTGACCTATCTCTTTTGAAGCTTCACCTACTGTATTTATTTGCTCTATTGCTTCTTTCGCAAGTTCTGCATTATGTTGCATTCTCTGAACCCTTTCTTCCATATCATTTAGCAGTTTTCCATTAATCTCGCTTACGTCTGTAGCCAGAACGTTTATATTTTCTGATGACTTTGCAACGTCTTCTATTGCCTGAGCAACGCTCTCTATGGCATTTGCTATCTCTTTAGTGTTACTGCTTATTTGCTGAGAAGAAGCTGACATTTCACTTGATGCAGATGACAGATTATTAGAATTTACCTCCAAAAGCTTTATTTTATCCTTTATTTCTCTAATCATCTGTTGCGTTTTTTCTATAAATTCATTAAACCATCCAGCAAGTACCCCTATTTCATCCTTAGAATCTACTTCTATGCGCCTTGTAAGGTCACCCTCTCCTTCGCACAAATCTTTAACCATGTAAGTTAACGAACCTATTCTGTTGGTTAATTTTTTAATAGACGCAAATATTACCACAATAACAATGACAATAGCTATACTCATGAACAAAAGACTTGAATACAAAATGCTTTTAGCATGCTTAATAGCCTTTGAAATTATATCCCTATTCTGGATAGCTATTATATACCCAATTGTATTACCCTGATAATCTTTGATGGCTACAGGGGTAATAAAAAAGTTTTTGTAGAGTATGAAATCTTTATTCGAAATACCCGAAATAGACGATATTTCGTCTACTATAT
>JALTCA010000128.1:0-14479 GCA_027008245.1 Desulfurellales bacterium | reverse complement strand
TTTCCTCTCCTTCTTTCTCCACTATTAGTTGCTTTATTTTATTTATTTGCTCATCCGTAAACTTCATACCAAGCTCAAGGTTCAACTGTTTCAAAGATTCCTTTATTTCCTTTAAAGACTGCTTTCCGAAATTCTTCGTACTCAATAACTCAGCATCTGTTTTTTGAACAAGCTCGTAAATATACTTAATATCATGTGCTACAAGACAGTTAGATGCCCTAACATTCAGCTCCAACTCTTCAACAGGCTTCAAAAGGTTTTCGTTAATTTGTTCTTCCTGTTCTTCTTTCACAGTCTCCTCGGGAACAATTTTCCTAAAGTCACTTGAGAACACAGACACGTAGCTCCCTAAAATATAACTTGCCGTTTTCAGTGCAGATTGAGGCGTTACCGTGCCATCTGTATAAATCTCTAGGACTAATCTTTCCAAATCATAATAATCCCTAATTGTGCTTTTCTCTACATGGTAAGCAACTTTAGAAATAGGAGAAAACAAAGCATCTACAGGTATATATCCTATCTCCTTGTTCATAATTTCGTAATCTGCCTGCCTATAGCCAATACCTTTTTCTAAAAATATTTTCATATTAAGCTTGGAATCTTCCATTAATTCAGCTATATATACATCTTTGCTAACAATTTCCAAATTTCCAGGAGCTTCAATATCATTTGAAGTTACAACACCTTGAGTGTCCTTTTTAATATAAACTTCACCCGATTTAAAACTATCATCTAAGGCTCTAAACCTAACCTGTTTTAAATTTAATATAATATTTAAAACATCTTCCTTAACACCGTCTATAGTTTTAAACTCATGCTCAACACCATCTATTTCAACCCCAACAACAGCTATGCCAGGGATAGAAGATAGCAATATTCTTCTCAAGGCATTTCCTATTGTTATAGCGTAACCTTCATTTAGCGGTTCTAAAGCAAATCTTCCGTATGTACCACTGTGTTCTTCTATTTTAACTTCTTCTGGTAACTTTAAGTAATCAAAAACGCCCTTCATTTTGCATCCCTTCGTTATTTTTTTATTTAGAGTACAACTCAACAATGGCGTTTTCATTGAATGGCGGCTGTATATCATCCCTTGTTGGTATATCAACAAACGTTGCACTTACATTGTCCAAATCAACATTTATCCACGATGACGCCATTCTTCTGGAATTCTCCTCAAACATCTTCTTAAACTCTTCTTTATTCTTCATCTTATCTGATACAGAAATAACATCGCCTTTATTTACAAGGTAAGAAGATATGTTAACCTTTTTGCCATTAACCCTTACATGACCATGGGAAACAAGTCTCCTTGCTTCTTGTCTGGACGAAGCAAAACCAGACCTATAAACCACATTATCAAGCCTTCTCTCTAACAACACAACTAAGTTAGCACCTGTCTCCCCTTTTTGTCTTTTGGCTTCTTTAAAGTATCTTCTAAACTGCCTCTCTAAAACTCCATAGACAGCTTTTGCTTTTTGTTTTTCCATAAGATGCTCAGCATAGGATGAAAGTTTCTTCCTATAGTTCCTCGTTTTCCCAGGTGGATACGGCCTTCTTTCAAAAGGGCATTTGTCCGTAAAACATTTATCTCCCTTTAAAAACAATTTAACACCTAAAGCTCTACATCTCCTGCAAGCAGGTCCTGTATATACTGCCATAAGTTACCCTCTCCTTATACCCTTCTTCTTTTTGGTGGTCTACACCCGTTATGAGGAATAGGTGTAACATCTTTAATAGATTTAATCCTCAATCCTGCGGACTGTAAAGACCTTATTGCGGTCTCTCTTCCCGGACCAGGACCTTTAACCCTTACATCTATTTCCTTCATACCCATAGACATAGCTTTTTTAGCCACGCTTTCAGAAGCCAACTGTGCAGCAAAAGGTGTGCCTTTTCTTGTTCCTTTAAAACCACTTTCACCAGCAGATGACCAACATAAAACATTTCCATCTTTATCTGTTATAGTCACAATCGTGTTATTAAAAGTGGCCTGAATATGAGCTATGCCACTGACAACATTCCTCTTAACCTTTTTCTTCTTCTTAGTTACCCTCTTAGCCATCTATACTTTTCTCCTTTACTTCCTACCGACTGTTTTCTTTCTACCCTTTCTGGTCCTTGCGTTCGTTCTCGTTCTTTGCCCTCTTACCGGAAGCCCTTTTCTATGCCTCAAACCCCTATAATTACCCAAATCCATAAGGGCTTTTATATTCATCGCAATCTCTTTTCTTAGCTCACCTTCCACCCTATAATCTGCTATTACATTCCTGATTCTCTGAATTTCATCCGGCGTTAACTCATGTGTCCTTTTATCAGGATCAACTTGAGCCTTTTGTAAAATCTCCATAGACTTTGCTTTACCTATACCATAAATATAGGTTAAAGCTATGAACACCTTCTTGTTTCTTGGTAATTCAACACCTGCAATACGAGCCACTTAAACCTCCTATTAACCCTGCCTTTGTTTATGTTTAGGGTTTTCGCATACAACCCTTACAACGCCTTTTCTTCTTATAATCTTACATTTGGGACACATTTTTTTCACCGATGGTCTAACTTTCATTAGTAACCTCCTATTTATATCTGTACACAATTCTTCCCCTTTCTATACTGTAAGGGGACAGTTCAACCTTCACTTTATCTCCAGGCAAGATCTTAATAAAATGCATTCTCATCTTTCCTGCTACATGGGCAAGCACAACGTGTCCATTAGCCAGCTTAACCCTAAACATAGCATTTGGTAAGGACTCGACTATCTCGCCATCCACGGTTATACTTTTTTCTTTGGCCATATTCAGTTTACCTCACTCAAAATAATGGGGCCGTTCTCCGTTATAGCAATGGTGTGCTCAAAATGTGCAGAAGGCTTACCATCAGCAGTAACAACCGTCCATTTATCCTTTTTAACCTTCACACGCCAAGTACCTGCATTTATCATTGGTTCAATGGCGATGGTCATGCCGACCTTCAATAAAGGCCCCCTGTCTGTCTTTGATGGAACATAATTTGGGACAGGAGGATCCTCATGCAGATGCCTTCCAATGCCATGTCCAACATAATCCCTAACAACACTGAACCCATTACTCTCTACATAAGTTTGAATTGCGTTAGATATATCATACAGATAATTCCCCGGTCTCGCCTGTTCTATTCCCAAGTAGAGAGCCTTTTTCGTTACATCCATAAGCTTTCTTTTCTCGGCATCTATTTCACCAACAGCCACGGTAATTGCTGAATCACCATACCATCCTTCATAGATTAATCCAAAGTCTAAACTAATAATGTCACCCTTTTTCAAGATCTTTCTTTTGGACGGCACACCATGCACTACCTCTTCATTCACTGAAGTACACAGAGACTTAGGAAATCCTCCATAACCTTTAAACGCGCATCTTGAATGCCTTTTTTTTGCTTCTTCAACAGCTAGCTTGTCCAAATGCTCAGTGGTTATACCAGGTTTTACTTCGTTTTTCAAGATGTTGAGGATTTCCCCAACCATTCTATTGACCACACGCATTTTTTCTATTTCTTCTTTGGTCTTTAGAATAATCATCCTAAAACCTTCTTAATCCTCTCAAAAATATCACTTATTTCACCGGTACCTTCTATTTTTACAAGTTTAGAGCTCTTTGTATAATAATCAATCAAAGGCATAGTATTTTTCTTATAAACCTCTAACCTGTTTCTAACAACCTCTTCCTTATCGTCGTCCCTTTGGATGAGTTTGCTTCCGCACTTATCGCAAATTCCCTCCTCTTTTGGAGGCTTATTTTTAACGTGGTAAACTGCGCCACAATTAGGACACACTCTCCTCCCAGTAAGTCTGTTAATAATTTCTTCTTCTTTAACGTCTATTAACAAAACTTTATCCAGCTCAAGGTTGTTTTTCTCTAACATCTTATCAAATGCCTCTGCTTGGGCAACGGTTCTTGGAAACCCGTCCAAGATAAAGCCATTCTTACAATCATCCTGTTTAATTCTGTTCTCCATCATACCAATAATAATATCATCTGGTACGAGCTCACCTTTATCCATATAAACTTTTGCCTTTTTACCTAACTCAGTTTCGTTTTTTACTTCACTTCTCAAAATATCACCCGTGGAAATTTCGGGTATATTGTAATATTTGCTTATTAGTTCACCTTGTGTACCCTTACCAACGCCTGGGGCACCAAGCAAAATCAAAATCATTTTAGCCTCCTTATCTTGTCCTTCTATTTTTCAAAAAACCCTCGTAGTTTCTCATATACAAATGAGCTTGTATCTGCATTATAGTGTCCAAAGCAACTTGCACAACAATCAATAAAGCAGTTCCTCCAAAGTAGAAAGGAACATTAAAATGTCTAATCAAAACCCACGGCAATACACAAACAAAGGATAAATATATCGCTCCTCCAAAGGTAAGTCTATCCAAGACCCAGTCTAAGTACTTAGCCGTGTATTTACCTGGCCTTATTCCAGGCACAAATCCGTTATTTTTCTTTAAATTGTCAGCAATTTCTTTAGGATTAAACACTATTGCTGTATAAAAATAAGCAAAGAAAAATATCAATGCTATATATGTAATACTATAAACCAAACTTCCCGGCATAATATAGTCTGAAATCGTTTTCAAAAATGGTATGTTCACAATCTTTGTTATAGTAACAGGGAAAAGTAGTATAGACGATGCAAAGATAGGTGGTATAACACCAGATACGTTAATCTTCAAAGGAATGTAGCTTGTTTGACCACCATACAATCTTCTTCCAACCATACGCCTAGGATATTGAACGGGTATTCTTCTTTGTGCTAACTCCATAAAGACAACAAACGCAACTACAGCCACGGCAACTGCAAATATCACAAGCAAAGACAAAATGCTCATTTCACCTGCACTAACAAGCCTAAACAGATTCCCCAACGCCGCTGGAAGCCTTGCCACTATTCCAGCGAATATCAACAGTGATATACCGTTTCCTATACCCCTTTCGGTTATCTGTTCCCCAACAAACATTAAAAACACGCTTCCAGCTGTCATTGTCATTGATGTAAACAAAACAAAAGGTAACCCGTGCCATATAACGACATTGGCACCACCAGGGCCATGCATTGACTGAAGACCTATAGCAATACCAAGCCCTTGCAAAAACGATATAATGACCGTACCGTAGCGTGTATACTCTGTTATTTTTCTTCTACCTGCCTCACCCTCTTTTTTAAGTGCCGCAAGTTCAGGTGAAACGGCTGTTAAAAGCTCCATAATAATCGCAGCAGAGATATAAGGCATAATTCCCAAAGATATAATACTAAAGTTCTTAATAGCCCCACCGGAAAACAGGTTAAACAATCCCAAAGCCGTGCCACGTGCCTCTTCAAAAATAGCAGCCAACACATGTGGGTCAACACCTGGCGTTGGAACATGGGCTGCAATTCTAAAAACTACAAACATTATGAATGTAAAAAACAATCTTCTGTTTAGTTCTGGCACATTAAAGATATTGGAATAATCCTCACTCATCCTAATACCTCTGCACTACCACCTGCTTTTTCTATTTTCTCCTTAGCTGATTTAGAGAATGCGTCGGCAATTACAGTAATTTTTTTATTCAACTCGCCTTCACCTAAAACCTTTACCAGTTTATTACCCTTTACGAGACCATTTTTAATCATGAAGTTTATATCAACAACATCTCCATCATTGCATACTTCGTTAAGTTTGCCAACATTGACAACAGTATATTCTACCCTAAACGGATTTTTAAAACCCCTCTTTGGCAATCTTCTGTATATAGGTGTTTGGCCACCTTCAAAATAAGCAGGCTTAGCGCCACCGGAGCGCGCCCTTTCACCTTTATTACCTTTACCTGCCGTAGTTCCCCAGCCGCTTCCATCTCCTCTACCAACTCTCTTTCTATCCTTAACAATGCGTGGTAATTCGTAAAGTTCCATAATTAGCACCTCTCCTTAGAGTTCTTCCACTTTTACCATAAAAGAAATCTTTTTAATCATTCCCCTAATATAGGGAGTATCTTTTCTAATTACGCTTTTGTTTGGCCTTTTTAGCCCTAATGCAATTGCTGTTTTCCTTATAGAAGGTTTCTCACTTATTAAGCTCTTTGTAAGGGTTATTTTAAGATCTGCCATATTTCACCTCACTTACCCCTCATCTTCATTATATTTTCCTTATCCCTAAGCAAGCTCAAAGCCTTCACCAAAGCATGAGATAAATTATGAATATTGTTAGACCCTATAGATTTAGTAACAATGTTCTTAATTCCGCAAACTTCCAAAATTGCCCTTGCGGTATTACCAGCTATAATTCCTGTACCAGGTCTTGCTGGCTTTATCAAGATTCTACCTGCACCTTCCTTAACCTCGAGTTGATGAGGTATTGTACCATCCTCTGTAATAGGAACTCTAACCAAATTCTTTTTGGCCTTCTCTATAGCTTTCTTTATAGCTTCAGGCACCTCGTGCGATTTACCCAGGCCTAAACCCACACGTCCTTTTTTATCCCCAACCGCAACAAGGGCAGAAAATCTAAATCTTCTACCACCTTTAACGACCTTTGTAACCCTTTTTATTGATATTACCTGTTCTTCAAATTCTTTTTCCATCTGCATCATACGCACCACTCCTAAAATTTAAGTCCTGCTTTTCTTGCACTATCAGCAAGAGCTTTTACCTTACCATGATAAATATATCCATTTCTGTCGAAAACAACTTTATCTATACCTTTTTCTAAAGCTTTCTTGGCTATAGACTCACCCACAACTATTGCAGACTTAACATTGCTACCTTTTACCTTATCCCTCAAATCAACATCTAATGTAGAGGCAGAAACCAACGTTACGCCGTTCTCATCATCTACTATTTGAGCATAGATATGATTCAAACTCTTATAAACACACAATCTTGGCCTTTCAGCTGTGCCCCTTATTTTGTATTTTATTCTCTGTTTTCTTTTTAGTCTTTCTTTTTTTCTATCTACGGTAGACATCTATCAACCCCCATTTATTTTGCAGCAGCTTTGCCCATCTTTTTTCTAATTTGTTCATCTTTATACCTTATACCTTTACCCTTGTAAGGTTCCGGTGGCCTAATAGCTCTAATTTGACTTGCAACAAGGCCAACAAGCTGCTTATCTATCCCAGATACAGTTATTTCAACACCCCTTTTATCAACTTCTATATTTATTCCATCAGGTATATTGTACTCAACATCATGGGAATACCCAACGGATAAAACAAGTGTTTTTCCTTTAACGTTGGATTTATAACCTACACCTTCTATCTGTAATATTTTTCGGAAACCACTGGAAACACCAACTACCGCATTATTTATAAGACTTCTATAGAGCCCATGCATAGCTTTACTATTTTTAGAATCGCCTTTAGATTTCACATAGATAAATTTATCGTCTTTTTCAACTGCAACATAAACTGGATTAAATTCTTGTTCCAACTGCCCCTTAGGGCCTTTAAGCTCAACTATACTATCACCTATCTTTACCTCTACCCCTGCAGGAATAGGGATAGGCGCTTTTCCTATCCTTGACATTGCAACCTCCTAATTAAAATACCTCGCAGATGTACTCTCCACCCATATTGCGCTTCTTTGCCTCATAAGTAGTCATAACGCCTTGGGGTGTAGAAATTATGCCAATACCTAAGCCATTCATAACTGGCTTTATATCACTTGAAGATATATAAACCCTTCTTGATGGTCTTGTAACCATATTAACTCTCATTATGGCTGGCTTCCTTTTGTTGCTATCAGCGTACTTTAGAAATACTCTAAGCATATTCCTATTCCCAGTGTCTGTTAGCTCTTTATAATCAGTTATATAACCTTCGTCTTTTAGAATTCTAACTACGTTCTTAACTAAATTATTGCTTGCAACATCAACATAATCGTGTTTTGCCTTCAATCCATTCTTTATCTTAGATAAACAATCTGCTACCTTCTTACTCATAAGCCACCTACCAACTCGCCTTTTTTACTCCGGGTATCTCACCTTTACCAGCAAGTGTTCTGAAACACACCCTGCAAATTCCGAATTTCCTTATGTAACCCCTGGGCCTCCCACAGATTTTGCACCTATTTCTCTCTCTTACCTTAAATTTAGGAGGTCTCTTGGATTTTTCTATCAACGCTTTTCTTGCCATACCCTCTCCTCTTAATTTGATTTTCTAAACGGCATTCCAAAGGCTTCTAACAAAGCCTTGGCTTCTTTATCAGTCTCAGACGTAGTTACAATCGTTACACTTAAACCGTGAACTTTTACTATTTTATCATAGTTAATCTCAGGGAATATTAATTGTTCCGTTATGCCCAAGGTATAATTTCCACGCCCATCAAAACCTCTTAGAGGAACACCTCTAAAATCCCTTATTCTTGGTACTGCAAATGATATGAACCTATCCAGAAACTCATAAGCCCTATCGCCTCTTAGGGTAACCTTACAACCAATAGGCATACCTTTTCTCAGTTTAAAGTTAGCGATGGATTTTTTTGCCCTTGTAATAACCCCCCTTTGGCCAGTAATGAGAGAAAATTCGTCTAAAACAGACTCCAATAGTTTTATATCGTGCATGCCCTCAGCAAGGCCAGCATTCAACACAACCTTTTCCAATTTCGGAACTTGCATAACATTTTTATAGGAAAATTCCTTCATCAGCCGAGGTATTATCTCTTCCCTGTAAACCTTTTTGAGCCTCGGAATGTATTTCTCAGACATTAAACTTCTCCTCCTTAGATCGTCTCACCACATTTTTTACAGTACCTAACCTTTTCTCCGCTTTCCAAGAACTTAATACCTACCCTGGTGGGCTTATTGCAGTGAGGGCATATGAGCATAACGTTGGAAATATGGATTGGTGCTTCTTTTTCAATAATTCCACCCTTACTTGTCGAAGATGCTTTAACATGCTTCTTAACTATTCTAACACCCTCTACAATCACGCTGTTTTTTTCAGGAACAAAAGAAATAATTGTTCCTTCCCTTCCCTTATCTTTACCAGCTATAACTCTAACCTTATCGTTCTTTTTCAGTTTGGTTGTCATTTTTCTCATCATAACACCTCTGGAGCAAGAGAAATTATCTTCATAAACTCTTTAGCCCTTAATTCTCTAACAACAGGACCAAAAATCCTTGTGCCTATAGGCTCCTTCTGGTTGTTGATTAGGACAGCTGCATTTTCATCAAATTTCACATAAGTTCCATCAGGTCTTCTAAATTCCTTTTTAGTCCTAACAACAACAGCCTTAACAACGTTGCCCTTCTTAACTTTACCGTTTGGATCTGCTTCTTTAACCGAAGCAACGATTATATCACCAACCCTGGCATATCTTTTGCGGCTACCGCCAAGCACTTTTATACACATTATTTTTTTAGCGCCAGAGTTATCGGCAACTTTTAAAATTGTGTATGGCTGTATCATCTTTCATCTCCCAATCCTACGTATTTCTCGGTGATTTCAAGTAACCTAAAATGTTTATCTTTAGAAATTGGTCTACATTCAATAAACCTTATTCTATCCCCTTTTTTTGCCTCATTGTGTTCGTCATGAACCTTAAACCTTTTTCTTCTCTTTATGTACTTGTGGAATTTAGGATGTTCTATCAGTGTTTCTACTTCCACAACAACAGTTTTATCCATCTTGTCACTAACAACTATTCCTTCTTTCACTAACTTGCTCATGCCTATTCACCCTTCTTGAGTTTCTCATTTTTTACTGTGAGAACCCTCGCCAAGTCTTTACGCAAATTTCTAATTTTGTGTGGGTTATCCACCTGTTCCAGCCCTTTCCTCATATTAAGCTTAAATATCTCTTCCCTTAGTTTCTTCTCCTCATTAATCAATTCTTCCAAACTTTTTTCCCTCAACTCTGCTGCTTTCATAGCCATTCACTCCGTTTAACGATTTTCATTTCAATGTTGAATTTTCGAGAAGCAAGTTCAAAAGCTCTTTTTGCTAAATCTTCGCTTACACCAGCTACCTCATAAAGAATTCTTCCTGGCTTTACAACAACAACCCATTTCTCAATAGAGCCTTTACCTTTTCCCATCCTCGTCTCGGCCGGTTTCTTTGTTAGAGGAAAATCTGGGAATACTCTAACCCATATCTTACCTTGATGCTTTAGTACCCTATTAATTGTAATCCTTGCAGCCTCAATTTGCCTATTGGTGATTTCCCCCCTACCTACAGCTTTGAGTCCAAAGTCCCCAAACGCTAATTTATAACCTCTCTTAGCTGTTCCTCTAACTCCATTTCTCTTTCTCTGATACTTCCTATATTTGGTTCTTTTCGGCATTAACATGGTTCAATCCCACCTTTCCTACTTTGTAGATACCATTCCATTAAACACCCAAACCTTCACACCTATAACGCCAGCCTGGGTCAAACTCTCGGCAAATCCATAGTCTATATCTGCGCGTAAGGTGCTTAACGGAACTCGACCTTCTTTAATCCACTCGGTACGAGCCATCTCCGCCCCACCTAATTTTCCTGCAACCTGAATTTTTATACCCTTTGCCCCCTTTTTTAATGCAAGATAGGCTGCCCTTTTAATCACTCTTCTATATGGCATTCTTTTTTCAATCTGTAATGCTATATTCTCAGCAATCAATTGAGCATCTTTTTCTGGAACAGAAACATCCTTAACGTTTATTGTCACATTAGAGTCCGTCATGTCTTTGATGTATTCTTTAAGCTTCTCTACCTCTGAGCCCTTCCTCCCTATTATGATACCAGGCATAGCTGCGTATATATTAATGGTCATTTTGTTTCTTTTTCTCTCTATTTCTACCTTAGAAATACCCGCATAGTATACTCTTGATTTTATCGCTTTCTTTATCTTCTGATCTTCTAAAAATCTATCCTTATAATCTTTCTCTGCATACCAACGAGACGTCCACGTTTTTGTTATCCCAAGCCTTAAACCAATGGGGTTTACTTTTTGACCCAAAACCCACCTCCTACTTTCCAATAATCACTGTAATATTGCTTGTTCTTTTAATAATTCTTCCAGCTCTGCCCATAGCCCTTGCCCTATACCTTTTAAGCTTAATACCATCATCAGCAACTACATTTAAAACCTTAAAACCATCAACATCCATGCCTTGTTCCAAAGCATTAGCAACTGCTGATTCTAATAATTTTCTCAATATATAAGAGGCTTTCCTGTTGGAATACTTAAGCAACACTAAAGCCTCATCCACACTTCTACCTTTGACTAAATCAATAATAGCTCTAACCTTTGTAGGAGATATTTTAGCACTCTTTAAAAACGCCCTTGTTTCCATAGCTCACCAACCCTACTTACCTATTTTCTTCTGTACCACACCCTTGTGGCCTTTGAATGTTCTTGTCGGAACAAACTCCCCAAGCTTATATCCCACCATATTCTCTGTAACATATACAGGAACAAACTTCTTTCCATTATGAACAGCAAAGGTAAACCCAACAAACTCAGGTATTATAGTACTTCTTCTCGACCATGTTTTTATCATTGTCTTCTTACCAGAGCCCTTCATCTTTTCAACTTTTTTTAAAAGTTTCTCATCAACAAAAGGCCCTTTCTTTAAACTTCTCGGCATAAACTCAGCCTCCTATTTCTTTCTTCTTGTGACAATAAATTTATCCGTTCTCTTGTTGCGGCGTGTCTTATAACCTTTTGTCGGAATACCCCAAGGCGTAACGGGTGTCCCACCTGTTCCTGTTCTACCTTCACCACCACCATGTGGGTGATCAATTGGGTTCATTGCAACACCTCTAACCTGAGGCCTGTATCCCCTATGTATCATCCTACCGGCTTTACCCCAGCTTATATTGCTGTAATCAGTGTTACCTACCTGTCCTACAGTTGCATAACACTCAACATTTATCAACCTCATTTCACCGCTTGGTAACTTTATATGAGCATATTTGCCCTCTTTAGCCATTATCTGGGCCATAGCTCCTGCGCTTCTTGCAAGCTGAGCTCCACCTTTTGGCTTTAGTTCAATATTATGCACAACTGTACCAACAGGAATTTTTTTAATAGGCAACGCATTGCCAACCTTAATCTCAGCATTTTCACCGGCTTCTACTGTATCACCCACTTTCAAGCCCAATGGCGCTATAATGTAGCGTTTCTCGCCATCTTTGTAGGCTAATAAAGCAATTCTTGCATTTCTATTTGGATCGTATTCTATAGACTTAACAACGGCAGGTATGCCTCTTTTATCCCTTTTAAAATCTATAATTCTATAGAATCTTTTTACCCTGCCGCCTCTTCCTCTAATACTTACATGGCCAAAATTATCCCTACCTGCATGATACTTTAAAATTTTTATAAGTGATTTCTCAGGTTTCTTCTTAGTTACATCTTTAAAATCTTGTACACTTGCTCCTCTTAAACCGTTTGTAACGGGCTTGTATACCTTGATACCCATAGATCAACCTCTTTCTACAATTCCTTAAGTGTGTAACCTTCTTTTAGTGTAACAATAGCCTTTTTATATGAAGGCCTTCTACCCTTAATCCCCTTAAAAACCTTTCTCTTTCCTTTAACATTCAAAATATTTATTTTCTCTACCTTAACATCAAATAGCTCTTCTATAGCCTTCCTAACTTCAGGCTTATTGGCGCTTTTATGAACCTTGAACACATACTTACCATTCTCCTGGTCAACAAACGCCTTCTCAGATATAACTCTCTCTTTTAAAACACTCCATTTATCCATTGGCGATTCTCCCATTTAGTTTATCTACAACTTCCTTAGGAACCACAATACTCTCAAAACGTAAAATATCATAAACGTTCAAACTATCTATGTTTCTAACCTCTACGCCTTTTATGTTTCTCAAAGAAAGGTATTCATTTTCCATGCCCTTTTCAAGGATAAATAACGCTTTTCTTAAGCCAAGCTTCTTAACAAGCTCATAAGCATCTTTAGTCTTCGGTTTTTCAAATTTCAGCTCTTCCAAAATTACAAAACTATCACTCTTAATTCTTTGAGCCAAAGCTTGATTAAAAGCCAATTTTTTCTCTTTCTTATTCATTTTTATATTATAGTCCCTTGGCTTAGGTCCAAAAATAACTCCACCACCAACCCATAGAGGAGATCTTATAGAACCTGCTCTTGCCCTACCTGTTCCTTTTTGCCTCCAAGGTTTTTTTCCTCCCCCAGAAACATCGCCTCTAGTTTTGGTGCTAACAGTACCTTGCCTTGCGTTCATTAGCATAGCCCTAACAACCCTGTTAAACAGAACCCCTTTATTTTTAACTTCCTTCTCATCTACGTTTATCTCTATATCACCAACAACTTGGTTATCTTTATTTACAACTTTAACCTTCATCGCTTAGTTCCCCTTCTTAATAATATTGACATAGCTTCCCTTTGATCCAGGAACTGCACCTTTTACAGCTATCAATTTCTTTTCAGAATCAACAAGCACAACTTGTAAATTCTTAACAGTGATTCTCTCGTCCCCATAATGACCTGGCATCTTCCTACCCTTTACAACTCTACCGGGAAATTCGCACTGACCAATTGAACCTGGTCTTCTATTGAACATTGAACCATGTGAATCTGGGCCTCCCGAAAAATTATGACGTCTCATTACGCCCGAAAAGCCCCTACCTTTGGTGCGCCCAATAACATCAACAATCTCGCCTTTCTCAAAGATATCCACAGAAACAGCCTGTTTAACCTCAAACTTAGAAACATCTTCAAGCCTAAACTCTTTAAGAACCTTCTTAGGAGGAATACCAATTTTCTTGAACTGACCCAACATAGGTTTGTTAAGCCTTTTGTCCTTAGTGTCGATAAAACCTACCTGAACAGCATTGTAACCGTCTTTCTCTTTGGTTTTAACCTGGGTTATAACGCCATCTGTAGCTTCAAGTACCGTAACCGGAATTGCTTTACCATCAACATAAAGCTGCGTCATACCTAACTTCTTAGCAATCAACCCTAACATTTATCACTCCTACTCCTCGTTTATTAATGTTAAGAAACAGAGGAACCTACAACAGGTTCTTATTTCCATTGGCAACATTTACTGCAGTTTAACCTCTATATCAACACCTGCAGGTAAATCTATCTTCATCAAAGCATCTACTGTTTGTTGAGATGCATCGACAATGTCCATGAGTCTTTTGTGGACTCTAATTTCAAATTGCTCTCTTGATTTTTTGTTTACATGTGGTGACCTCAAAACAGTATATCTAGAAATTCTTGTAGGTAAAGGAATGGGGCCTTTCACTTTGGCCCCTGTTTTTCTTATAGTTTCAATTATATCTTTAACAGAGCTATCCAATAACTCGCTTTCAAATGACTTCAATTTAAGCCTAATTCTTTGTTCCATAGCCGTCACCCTCTTACTCCAATATCTCCGTTATTACACCAGCACCAACTGTTCTACCACCTTCCCTGATAGCAAAGCGTGTCTCTTTCTCAAGGGCAACAGGTGCTATGAGTTCAACTGTTAACTCTACGTTATCACC
>JALTCA010000127.1:0-1165 GCA_027008245.1 Desulfurellales bacterium | reverse complement strand
GCACCAGAGATTAAACCTACAATAAAGCCTGGAGCAATAAAGAATGATGCATCTATTAGCTCATTAGGAACTGCCCCTAAAAAAGAAGTTAGTAGTCATGTATCAGAAGCAAAACCTGAAACAATAACTATTAGCACTGCTGATTTTAGTTCATTAGACTCTACTCCTGAAGTAAAGCCTGAGGTTAATCCTGAGGGAAAGTCTAAAGCAGCAAGTACTAGTGCTGCTAATAATTCATTAAATTCTACTACTAAAGTAAAGCCTAGGGTTGAAGAGGCTACTCCAAAACCTGAAACAGAAGTTACTCCTAGTGTTGAACCAAAAGTTGAACCTGGAATCATTTCTAGTGTTAAGTCAAAAACTGAACCTAAAATTATCCCAGAAGT
This sequence comes from Desulfurellales bacterium, assembly GCA_027008245.1. Classification (GTDB taxonomy): domain Bacteria; phylum Campylobacterota_A; class Desulfurellia; order Desulfurellales; family Hippeaceae; genus Hippea. Next base: position 779 of record JALTCA010000127.1, on the reverse strand, counting down.
AGAACCAGAAATTAAGACAAAAGTTGCTCCTAAAATAAAAGAAGTTAACTCTGAACCTAAGCCTAGCACAAAGCCTGAGGCTGAAGTAGATGTTAAGAAAGTTAAACCAGAAGTTATTACTAGTAAAAAGCCTGGAACTAAAAAAGTTGAGTCTAAGATAATTCCTAGTGTTAAATCTGAAACAGAACAAAAAACTACTTCAGAAGTTAAACCAGAAATTAAACCTGAGGTTAAGCCTGAAGTAGAACCTAAACTAGAAGTTAAACCTAGTATTAAACCAGAAGTAAAAGAAGTTACTCCTAGTGTTGAGCCTAGTGTTGAGCCAAAAGTAGCGCCTAAACCTAGTGTTAAACCAGAGATTAAACCTAGTGTTGAGCCAAAAGTTGAACCAGAAATTAAAGAAACTGTTCCTAGTGTAAAACCTGAGCCTAAACCTAGTGTTGAGCCAAAAGTTGAACCAGAAATTAAAGAAACTGTTCCTAGTGTAAAACCTGAGCCTAAACCTAGTGTTAAACCAGAAGTTAAACCTAGTATTCAACCTAAGATTAAACCAGAGTCTACTCCTAGTGTAAAACCAGAAATTAAACCTGAAGTTAAACCTGAGCCTGAAGTTAAACCTGAGGCAAAAGTAGAACCTGAAATTAAATCTAGTGTTAAACCTGAGCCTAAACCAGAAGTTAAACCTGAAATTAAACAAGAAACTACTCCTAGTATAAAACCTGAAGTAGAATCAGAAACTAAACCAGAAGTTAAACCTGAGGCAAAAGTAGAACCTAAAC
>JALTCA010000126.1:0-14521 GCA_027008245.1 Desulfurellales bacterium | reverse complement strand
TTGTTCATGGCGGTGGTCCAGAGATTGGGGATACTTTGGGTAAATTGGGCATGGAGAGCAAGTTTTATCAGGGTTTAAGAATCACAGATGAAGATACTATGGAAGTCGTTGTTATGGTTTTGGCTGGAAAAGTAAATAAAGAAATTGTGTTACAGATAAATAAAAACGGAGGAAAAGCCGTTGGAATAAGCGGCGTCGACGCACATATTATAAAAGCCAAAAAGAAGCTTATGAAAGATGTTGACTTGGGGTTAGTTGGCGATGTAGATGAGGTAAATCCGAATATATTGCTCCATTTGTCTGAGGATGGTTATATCCCTGTAGTTGCACCCATTGGAGTTGATGAGGACGGTAAAAGGTATAATATAAATGCGGATAGTGTAGCTTCTGCTATCGCTGTTAGCTTAAAAGCAGAAAAATTGATTTTCTTGACAGATACAGATGGAGTGAAAGACAAAAGCGGAAAGCTCGTATCTTCTATTAAAACTAATGATATAAATGGTCTTATTAATAACGATACAATAACGGGGGGCATGATACCTAAAGTATTATCATCAAAAGAGGCTATAGATAAAGGCGTAAAGAAGGTTCACATAATAAACGGAACGAAGAGGCATTCATTGCTTGAAGAGGTTTTTACACAAAGCGGTGTTGGTACACAAATATATGAGCAAGAGTGAACTTAGTTTAGATAGATTTTTAAGTATAGTTAACCATCAAAATGACCTTTTGAGCTTATACCTCAGGGCGTTGCCTTTCTTCCTTTATAAATGTGGTATTGATAAGCTTGTTTTCTTCAAATATAGTAGAAGAAAGAAGTGTTATGATATAAAAATTGGCTTGGACAAGGATGATGTTTATAGTATTACTCAAGGTCGATTTGAAAATTACGATATAAAATCCTTGTTTAACTCTGATTTTAATATGAAAGTTAGATCGTTTGGTTCATCTTGTAATGATGTAATTAGGTCTTTTGTTGGTATTTATATAGACGGGAGTGTAAAAGAGGTAACAAAAGAAGACTTGCCGTTTTCCAAATTGAAAGAGATGTTCGATAACTTTGGCTTTGACGGTCCAGTTTTGCTTGCGCCTTTTAAATCAAGGCAAGAGATAGTGGGATTTATGCTTCTTTATCCATCATGCAGTGCCAAAGAAATTGAACCGTATGTTGAGGCTTTTGGGTGTGCATTGGATAAGTTAAAGCTTAATAAATATTCAGAAAATCTTGAACAGCTTCTGACATCTTACGAGATGGCTAAATCTAACGAACACGATAGAATTTATCAATTGGGTAAAACTACGATGATTATAGCCCATGAGATTAAGAATGCTCTTGTGGGTATAATAGGACTCTTTAATAAAATAGGGGATTATGTACAAAAGGATGAGAAATCCGAGAAATACTATAGTTTAATAGAATCTCAACTAAAAAGGCTTTATAATTTTGTTATAGACGTCAATAATTTTTCAAAGTTGAAGGATTCTATAAATTTGTCAGATGTCAATATTTCTGATGTGATAGATGATGCTATAGAAATGATTTCGGCATTCTATAAAAATGTTACATTCTCTGTGTCTTTGGATAAGAGTAACTATGTATTAATGGCGGATAAAGAGCAACTGCAGCAGGTTTTTTTGAATCTTTTTAAAAATTCCATAGAGGCTAATTCTAAAGGTGGGGTCAGGATAGATATTTCTGCTAAAGAGGATGGCGGTTTTTTGGTTATAAAAATAAGGGATAATTCTGGTGGAATAGAAGAAAAAGAGCTAAAAAAAATTACGGAGCCCTTTTTCACGACAAAACATTATGGAACAGGGTTGGGCTTGTCTGTTGTTTATAATATAATAGAGAAGCATAATGGTTCTATAGAGTTTATGAACGTGCCTGGTGGATTGGAATGTATAATTAAACTACCTATAAATCTAATGGAGGGAAAGAATGAGTGATAAAAAGAAAATTATGGTTGTAGATGATGAAGAGGCTATAAGAATGCTATACGAAGAAGAATTTGATGATGAAGGTTACGATGTTGTTTCTTGTTCCAATGGAAACGAAGCATTAGAGATATTTGAAAAAGAGAAGCCGGATATTGTTATTTTAGATATTGCAATGCCAGGGATGTCTGGTTTGGAGGTTTTAAGTAAGATAAAAGAAAAATCTCCTAAAACTCCTGTAATAATGTCTACAGCCTATTCTCACTATAAAGACGATTTTTATACCTATGTAGCCGATGCCTATATTGTGAAATCACCAGATTTGACAGAGCTTAAGGATAAAGTTAAGGAGCTTTTGGGCTAAGTTGAAACTCCTTGACATTCTATACTAAATTTAATAGAAAGGGTCTGGCAAAATTGAAGAGAATTTTGAGGAGGTGTTCTTATGGCTAAGGTATGGGTTGATGATACTTGCATTGGTTGCGAGGCTTGTGTAGACGAGTTGCCAGAGGTTTTCCAAATAGGTGATGATGGCAAGGCTCACGTTGTTAATCCAGAGGGTGCATCTTTAGAGGAAATTAAAGAAGTTGCTGAAGCTTGCCCAACTGAGTCTATTAAAGTAGAAGAGTAATAGTTCTGTGGCGCCTTAGGGCGCCTTTTACCTTCCTTCGTTTATTTTCCCTTTCTTTTTTAAGAAATATTTTGTATATAGAGACGGTGATTACACTTAATTTTATTTGCATTAAAAAAATTTATTGTTTATTATTGGGAGGGAGATATGAGCGAGAAGGTAGAGCCCGTTGAGGTTAAATGCCCCAACTGTGGATACACAATGATTATCTATATGCCTAAAGAGGAAATTCCCAAATGTCCCAAATGTGGGACTCAAATGGTTATAGGTGAGCTATTAGATGAAGGAAAATACTATTAAATTTAGGAGGTTTGGTATGAAAGGTTTTTTGAAACTATTGGTTTTTGTAGTGGCTTTTGCTGTATTAGGCGTTTTTACTACTAAAGCTGCGGACATAAATTTGTGGCACAGTTCGACGCTCTACAAGATTGGAAAAAGGGGTGTATTGAGGGTTGGTTTAAATGCTGGGTATATGCCCTTTGAAATGAGGGCAAAAACAGGAAGAATTGTGGGTTTCGATGTGGATATAGCCAAACTTATGGCTAAGGCAATGGGTGTTAAATTAAAACTTGTAAACACAGATTGGGACGGAATTATACCTTCTTTACTAACAAATAAATTCGATATCATAATCAGTGGTATGACAATAACTCAGAAGAGGAATTTGAAAGTGAACTTTGCTGACCCGTACTTTGTTGTAGGCCAGACTATACTTTTGAATAAGAAATGGGCTGGAAAGGTTAAAAGCTATAAAGACTTAAATTCTCCAAAGTTTACTATTACTGTTATGCTTGGTACGACCGGAGATTTTGCAGCCAAGGAGTATATGCCTAAGGCTAAGATTGAAGAGTTCCAGGACGAAGAGAATGCTGTAATGCAGGTTGTTCAGGGAAGAGCTGACGCATTTGTATATGACAAACCTTACAATACCATCTTTTATGAGACAAAGGGCAAGGGTAAATTGATATTTCTTGATAAACCATTTACTTATGAGCCACTTGGTTGGGCTATTAGCAAGGGTGATCCAGATTTCTTGAACTGGCTTAATAACTTTTTAAGACAGATAAAAAACGACGGTACATATGAGAAACTTTATAAAAAATGGTTTGTAGATGTGAAGGGCTGGATTAATAGGGTACATTGAAAATGAATCGTAAGAAAAACACTCTTTTTTGGAATTTAATATTTTTTATAGTCATTATAGGCATAGGCTTTTTTATTTATAAAGCAAGTTTGAGAATTAATTATTCTTGGAATTGGAGGGCCGTGCCCTCCTATTTAGTTTATAAAGCCCAAAGTGAAATAGATTCTCCTGTTAGAGGTGTTGTTGAGGGGTTTGAGAACGGTAAACTCTCTATAAAAGCCAACGATAATAAAATTGTATACATAAAAGTTGAACACCCAACCTTAAAAACAGGTGCAATAGTAGATACTGGCGATGAATTAGGCTACGACACCTCATATAAGCCAGGGCCATTGCTTGTAGGCTTGTGCATGACAATCAAAGTTTCCATTGTTTCCATAATTATTGCTCTTATCATAGGTTTAATTACCGGTTTGATGCGTATATCCGAAAATCCACTGTTTAAGAACTTGTCCACTGTTTATATTGAGCTTGTTAGAGGAACGCCTCTATTAGTTCAGATATTCATAGTGTATTTTTTCATTGGAACCTTGTTTAATATGACGAGATTTATTGCTGGAGCTTTTGCTTTGGCTGTTTTTGAAGGTGCTTATATAGCAGAAATTATTAGAGCCGGCATCCAATCCATTCCTAAAGGGCAAACAGAGGCGTCGTTAGCTTTGGGAATGAACTATTTTCAAATTATGAGATACATAATAATTCCGCAAGCTTTCAAAAGGGTTTTACCTGCTTTAGCGGGACAGTTTATCTCGCTTATTAAAGATTCGTCATTACTATCTATTATTTCGTTAACAGAACTTACAAAAGCTGGAAGAGAGGTTGTATCCTCTTCATTTAGCCCATTTGAAGTATGGTTTACCGTGGCTGCTTTATATTTTGTTGTTACATATGGTTTATCTTTGCTTGATAGGTATTTAGAGAGGAGATTGGCTGGCGATGAATGATAATGGTGATTACATAATTGTTGCTGAGGAAGTAAATAAGACTTATCCAAACGGCGTTAAAGCTTTGAGAGATGTATCTTTAGGTGTAAAAAAAGGTGAAGTTGTAGTTATTGTAGGTGCATCTGGTAGTGGGAAAACCACCTTTTTAAGAACAATAAATCAACTTGAAACGATAGATTCTGGGAAAATAATTGTTGAAGGTGTGGATATCACTGACCCAAAAACCAATTTAACAAAAATAAGAGCTGATATAGGTATGGTGTTTCAGCATTTCAACGTTTTTCCTCATTTGACAGTTTTAGAGAATGTGATGCTTGCACAGATTTTAGTGAGAAAAAGGAAGAAAGAGGAGGCAAGGCGTATTGCCATTGAATTTCTAACGAAGGTTGGAATTGCGGATAAGAAGGATGAGTATCCAACAAATCTTTCAGGTGGTCAAAAGCAGCGCGTTGCCATTGCAAGGGCTTTGGCTATGCATCCTAAAATAATGTTGTTTGATGAGGCAACAAGTGCTTTAGACCCAGAGATGGTGGGTGGTATTTTAGATATAATGAAGCAGCTGGCAAAAGAAGGTAAAACTATGATTGTAGTTACCCATGAAATGGGTTTTGCGAGAGAAGCTGCCGATAGAATTGTTTATATGGATTCTGGCAAGATTGTTGAAATGGGTGCTCCAGAAGAGATATTTAACAATCCAAAAACTGACAGGCTCAAGCAGTTTCTAAGTCAGATCTTGTGAAAAAGATAAAAATTCCTGTTGAGAAAGCTATAGGGGAGGAAATTCCCCATGATTTTACAAAAATATCTCCTGAAGAAGGTTATAAAGGTGCTTTTTTTAAACGTGGTCATATTATAACCAAAGAGGATGTTCCTCTTTTAAAAAGTATTGGTAAAAATTATATTTACAAGCTTGTTTTGGATCAAGATGATGTGCATGAAGATGAGTTTTCTATTACACTAGCTCCACGATTGGCTGGAAAAAATATAGAATTTGGTAAAAAACCCTCAGAAGGCAAGATTACGTTTAAATCTAAAATCGATGGATTATTTAAATTGGATAGGAAACGGGTAATAAAGTTAAATTCCATGTCTGTTACATCTTTTCCTACAATACATAACAATTTTCCTGTAAAAAAAGGACAACAGCTTGCGGCTTTTAGGATAATACCACTTATAGCGAAAAAATCGGTTTTGAATAGAGCGTTGTCTATTGCTGATAAACCTTTAATTTGGGTTGAGGAGTATAAGATCAAAGAGGCGGCGCTGATTATCACGGGCAGCGAGGTTTACGACGGTATTGTTGAGGATAGGTTTAGGCCGCTTATAAAGAGGAAGCTTGCCCAATTCGACGTTGAGCTCGCTGATTACACGATAGTGAGGGACGATATTGGGGAGATAAAGAATGCTTTTTTGAAGTTTGCCGATCATGAGCTCGTGATTGTTACGGGTGGTTCAAGTGTTGATCCAGATGATGTTACAAAGAAGGCTTTAAAGAAGGCGGGAGTCAAGTTTATTAGGGAAGGAAATCCTATACAGCCTGCGAATAACCTAACAATCGGCTATTTTGGCGACACCACCGTTTGCGTTGTTCCTGCTGGAGCTCTGTTTTACAAAGCGAGCGCATTTGATATAATGTTGCCGAGGCTATTGGCAAAGGATAGGATTACAAGAAAAGAGATAGCCGAGTATGCAATAGGTGGTCTGTGTCATTTTTGTAAGGTTTGTGTGTATCCGTTTTGTCCTTTTGGTAAGGTGTGATGGTTAAGGTTAAAGACGCTTTGGAGTTGATAAAGAAGAATACCGAGCCTGTGGATGGCTTTGATTTTGTTTATGTATACGATGCTTTGGGCAAGGTTGCCTTTGAGGATGTGAGATCAGACATAGACATACCCACCTTTTTGCGTTCTGCAATGGATGGGTATGGGTTGGTTGGTGGCTGTGAGGAATACCGTGTTGTTGAAGAGGAGAATGATCTAAAGGATTGCTCCTGTATCAGGATAAACACAGGTTTTCCCATACCCGAGAGGGTTAGGGCTGTTGCAGAGGTTGAGATAGTAAAGTTAGATGGTAATCACTTGAGACTGTTGAAGCGTGTAGAGGATGAGAGGAACTTTACGCATAAGGGCATAGAGGTAAAAAAGGGGCAAGTGATTTTAAAAGAGGGTGAAAGGGTTAGCGTAAGAAAAAGGGCTCTACTTGCTTATTGCGGCGTAAGTTTGTTGAAGGTTAGACGAAAACCTATGGTTGGAATCATTACAACGGGTGATGAGGTGATTTATCCTGGTGAACATGCGAAAAAACACAGCGTATACAATGCAAACTACTTCATTTTGGACGGGCTTATCAAAAAGTGGCTTTGTGAACCCGTGTATTTTGGTCATGTAAGGGACAAACAGGATGAATTGAAAAAAGCTATATCTTACGCCTTAGATAGGTGCGATCTTCTGATTACAACGGGTGGAGTGAGTATGGGTAGTAAGGACTTTGTAAAGTCGATATTAGGTGAAATCCCAAACTCTGAGTTTCTGTTTGATGCAACGACGATAAAACCCGGAAGGCCAGCTGTCTTGGCTGTAGTTAGGGATAAGCTCTTTTTTGGTATGCCTGGTTGGCCAAGTGCCTTGTATGCCACGGCCTATGTGTACTTAAAACCCATGTTGTATAGGCTTGCCGGTTTAAAGGAGAGAGATTTTGATTATACGTGTGTATTGGCAGAGCCTATGAGATCGAGGGAGGGCAAATTCTACTTCAACCGGGTCAACTTAGAATTCAAGGATGGATTGTTTTGTGCCAAATCCGCTGGCTCCCAAAAGACAGATAACTTCTATTCCACAGCCATTGCCGATGGTTTTGTGGGGATAGAGGAAGAAAGGGGCAGTGTTGAGGCTGACCAACAACTGCCACTTGTTCTGTTTAACGATTAGGATTTTCTGAACAAACTCTCTATATCAACAACCTTTTCTTGGCTTCTTTGCTCATCCATTCCAACGTTTAGATCTGCATTTGGCATTGCAGAGCTTATTTTTATATTGCTTTTTGCTTCGTGGTATTTACTTTCTAAATCCTCTGGTACCTTTTTGAACTCATAAATAACTTTATCCATACTAACAAACCCTGTAATTTTTTCTTCAAAGGGAAATCCGTAGGGTAAAATTGCTATTTGAATTCCTGCTGAGCCTGGTATAACCTGAATTTGGGCTACGTCTTCAATTCCATTTTTTTCTGGATTGTATGTTCCAATTACTGTCTCACCTGTTACTAATTTAACAAACTTTACGCTCATTTTACGCTTCCTCCATAAGAATATTCTCTATCCACTCAAAATTTTTACCGTCAAAGCCTATGACATCGAACCGAATGTCGAAATTGTGCAATTTATTTTTTTGAATAAAATATTTCGCACAATTTAAAATTCTTTTCCTTTTAGTGCCGTTGACAAATTCTGACGAGTATCCAAAATTAGAAGTTTTTCTTGCTTTTACCTCAACAAAAACCAACAAATCACCCTTTCTTGCAACTAAATCTAACTCACCACCCTTACATCTAAAGTTTCTCTCCAATATGATGTATCCTTCTGATTCCAAAAGGTAGGCAGCTTTCTCTTCAAACTGCCTACCAATATCTGTTTTAGTAACCTTTCTTCCTAATTTTAGCAGCTTTTCCTCTTCTCTCTCTCAAGTAGTACAGTCTTGCCCTTCTTACTCTACCACGTTGTACAACCTCTACTTTCTCAATAGATGGACTGTAGTAAGGGAAAATTTTCTCCACTCCTATGCCGCTTGATTCCTTTCTTACAGTAAATGTTCCATCTAATCCTTTTCCGCCTCTTCTTCTGATTACAACTCCTGCGAAGATTTGGATTCTTTCTTTGTTACCCTCTTTAACCTTTGTATATACTTTTACGGTATCACCTGGCCAAATTTCTGGTATTTCCTTGTTTAAGGATTTTGTCATTTCATCCTTGAATGCCTTTAGCTTATCCATTTTCTTCTCCTATCCATTCTATTGTTCTTTTTTTTGCTTCTTTCTCACGCCATTCTTTGATTTTTTTGTGATTTCCAGAAAGCAATACTTCTGGTACTTTCATATTTCTGTATTCTCTTGGTCTCGTATATTGGGGATATTCTATCAATCCGTTTTCAAAGCTTTCCTCTTTTAGAGACTCTTCATTTCCTAACACCCCAGGAATTAATCTTGTTATAGCGTCCACTATGGCCATCGCCGCAATTTCTCCGCCAGATAAGACAAATTTACCTATTGATATTTCTTCATCAGCCAGATACCTGACTCTTTCGTCAAATCCTTCGTATCTACCGCAGATTATTGCAACCGAATCCTTTTTGGATAGTTCTTTTGCCTTTTGTTGGTCAAATATCCTACCAGCCGGTGTAAGCAAAATCTTATAAACATTCGGACTTTTTGATTTTACATAATCCATTGCTTCGTATATGGGCTCAGGCTTCATGACCATACCTGCGCCTCCGCCAAAGGGATAATCATCTGTTGTCCTGTGTTTATCGTGTGTAAAATCCCTAATATTCATGAGTTTAATTTTCACAAACCCTTTTTCTTGGGCTCTCTTTATAATTGTTTCACTAAAAACGCTTTCAAACATGTTTGGAAAGATGCTCAAAATGTAGAACTCCATTACTCTATAATTTCTAAAACAGCCTTCTTACCAGATTTTTTGCTTGCAGCGTTTAGAATTGTTCTAATGGCTTTGATGGTTTTTCCTTCTTTGCCTATGATTTTTCCTAAATCGTTTTTATCAACGCTTAACTCTATAACGGTGGTTTTCTCACCGCCTATCTCTTTAATCCTAACCGCCTCTTGATTGTCAACAAGATTTTCTACAATGCAACTAATTAATTCCTTCATGTCTTATCACCCTGCCTTTTTCACAAGGTTTTTTACAGCCTCTGAAACTTGTGCTCCCCTTTCTACCCATTTGTTATATTTCTCTAAATCTACCTTTATTGTGGTAGGCTCGGTTTTTGGGTCATAATAACCCAAAATCTCTAAAACTGCTCCATCCCTTTTTTTGCGTGAGTCAATCGCAACGATTCTGTAAAATGGTTTTTTCTTTGCTCCACCTCTTCTCAATCTTATCGCTACCACCCTTATCCTCCTTATCCGTTTATTCCTAATTTTTTCATTAAATTAAGTGCCTTGGATTTACTCATTCCTTTCATCATCTTTTGCATCTCTATAAACTGTTTTATTAATCTATTGACGTCGCTTACTCGTGTGCCGCTGCCTTTGGCAATGCGTCTTTTCCTACTCGCATTTAAGATTTTATAGTTTTGTCTTTCTTCTTTTGTCATTGACAAAATTATTGCTTCTATGTGCTTTATCTCTTTATTAAACGTTTCTTCATCGTCTATTTTTACCTTGTTCAACCCGGGGATCATGCCAATAATTTTGGCAATTGAGCCCATTTTCTGTATTTTTTTAAGCTGATTTAGAAAATCGTCAAATGTAAGTTGCTGTTTTCTTAATTTTTTGGCAAGTTCTTTGGATTCATTTTCTGTTTCTGTTTCCCTTACCTTTTCAATGAGTGTAAGGACATCGCCCATTCCCAAAATTCTTGATGCAATTCTATCTGGGTAGAATAACTCAAAATCACTAATTTTCTCACCAACACCTGCAAACTTGATGGGTTTCCCTACAACCTTCATTATGGATAGTGCCGCACCCCCACGGGCATCTCCGTCAAGTTTAGTGAAGATGTTGCCCGTTATACCAACCTTTTCATTGAATACTTTTGCAACGTTTACGGCCTCTTGACCAATCATTGCATCTGCTACAAACAGTATTTCTTGCGGATTAACCTTTCCTTTAATTCTTGTTAGCTCTTCCATTAATTCATCGTCTATATGTAGTCTTCCTGCTGTGTCTATAATTATAACATCTCTGCCATTCTCTTTCGCAAAATTTAGTGCATCATACGCTATGTCTTCAGGTTTTTTGTTTTCTTCGTTAAAGACCGGTATATTTATTTGTTTCCCCAACACTTGCAATTGTTTTACTGCCGCTGGTCTGTAGATATCGCAAGCTACAAGAAGTGGTTGTCTGCCCTTAGATCTTAGATGTGTTGCTAATTTTGCAGCTGTTGTTGTTTTACCTGAGCCTTGTAAACCCACAAGCATTATTATAAATGGTGTTTCTTTTATTACAAACGGGAATGCTTCACCGCCCAATATCTCTGTGAGTTTTTTGTGTACGGCTTCAATAATTATCTGGCCGGGTGTTAGACTTTTCTCTAACTCCTTACCCTTAAGCTCCTCCTTTATATCCTTTATAAAGTCCTTAACGACTTTGTAGTTTACGTCAGCCTCTAAGAGAGCAAACTTTACCTCTTTAAGTGCATTGTTGAGGTCATCCTCTGTTATGACACCTTTTGATTTTATCTTTTTAAAAATATCGTTAAGCTTGTCGGACAAATCCGAGAACATAAAAACACCCCCACGTAGCGCACAATCCTATTAAAAATAGGCATTGTTGTCAATATTTTTGGGTTTTTAAAGTGTATTTTTATCCTTTGAATAAGCCAAACCTTGCATGGTAGCAACAAGGTTATTTGTATCGTCTTTTACTTCTACTTGGTAGACTGAAATTTTTTTACTTTTTGAGATTTTTTTGGCAATTGCCCTTAATTTTCCAGATTTTGCAGTTTTTATGTAAGAGATAGTTGCATTTAGACTTAAGTTGAGAACCCCGAATGAGTTAGCAGCTGCTCCAAGCGCTAAATCTGCTAAGCTAAATATAGCTCCGCCATGTACTGTTCCTGCCGCGTTCAGGTGATTTTCGTTTATTTCCATTTCCGTTACAGCATAGCCTTCTTTAACTTCAATTAACTTTATGTTATTATGTTTTGCAAATCTGTCGTTTTTTTCTAAATAATCTTTTACTATCTTTTGCATCTTCTGAATATTGCCAAAAAAATTTGTCTTTTTCAAGTTTTCTGATATTATCGTTGTGCTAAAATTTTTATGGAGGATAGGCATGAGAATTCTCATAACAGGCGGAGCTGGCTACATTGGCAGCCATGTGGTAAAGCTTTTGCTTGAAGATACAAGTCACAATTTAACCATTATTGATAACCTATCAACGGGGTTTATGGAAACCATAGAGGCGCTAAAAACTGTAAGGGATTTTGATTTTATTGAAGCTGATTTGAGTAACTGGGACGAAATTGAAGGTATTTTTAAAGCAAGAAATTTTGATGTTGTAATACATTTTGCTGCAAGTTTAATTGTTCCTGAGAGTGTAGAAAAACCCATTAAGTATTATCTGAACAACACGGCAAATGGCGCAAACCTGATTAATATGTGTTTAAAGTACGGTGTGAGAAAGTTTATTTTTTCATCCACGGCTGCGGTATATGGTGAACCTGCACCTGAAGATGCCAAAAGCGGTATAGGTGAAGACTTCCCTAAAAACCCTATAAATCCTTATGGCAAGAGTAAGTTGTTTGTCGAAAATATATTGAATGATGCGGCGTTAGCAAATCCAGATTTTAAATATGTAGCTTTTAGATATTTTAACGTAGCAGGGGCATCGCCCGATTTAAAGATTGGACAGAGAACTAAGAATGCAACGCATCTTGTTAAGGTTGCAGCTCAAACCGCTTTAGGTAAGAGGGATAAAATGTTTATCTTTGGTAATGACTATCCCACAAGGGATGGTACGTGCATTAGGGATTATATACATGTTGTAGACCTTGCTAAAGCCCATATTGACGCAATTTATTATTTAGATAATGGAAAAAATGATGTTTTTAATGTTGGCTACGGACGTGGATATACAGTAAAAGAGGTTATAGACACAATGAAGAAGGTTAGTGGGGTTGATTTTAAAGTTGAAGTAGCACCCAGAAGGGCAGGTGACCCTGCTGTGTTGATCTCCAATTGTAGTAAGATTGTAGAGAAAATGGGATTTAATCCTGTGTATGATAGTTTAGATACAATATGCAAGACTGCTTTGGAGTGGGAAAAGAAGTTAATCGATTGACAAGTTCCTCAAGATAAAATTTGTTTTGTATCTAAAGATATTATGTTGGTACGATTTTATTTGACTTTTTGTGGATTTTATTATTATACTTAAAATGTAATGCTTAAATTATCTACTCTTATTGCCATTGCTTTGATTATATTTTTTCCTCTAAATAGTTTTGCTTGGGGTCCTGGAGTGCATATTGGGGTTTCTTTATCCATAGTTGACCAATTGCCCGACTATTTGAGAATTTTAATCATGAGCAATTTAAACGAATATCTTTATGGGAGCCTGGCCCCTGATTTTATAGTAGGTAAAACCCTGTCTGAGTTTTCGGGTCACTCTCATAACTGGGATGTGGGTTTTAGGATTTTGGAGATGGCAGATAGTGATAGGAAAAAGGCTTTTGCTTATGGATACTTATCTCATCTATCTCAAGATGCTGTAGCACACGGTATTTTGGCAAACAGCATGAACGGGAGGCTTAGGAATACGAAACATATGGTTTTGGAGTTGGTTGCGGACAATATGTATCCAAACACATTCAAGTATCTTGCAGCTCAAATCCTCAAGAGGTACAACAAGGAGTTAGATAATGACTATAAAAAATTAGTAGAAAGCGCTTTGTTTAGTTTTGGTGTAAGCAAATTGATTTTTAAGGGAATGGTAAGGGTTTCTTTAGGTAGAAGGATAATAAAGAAAGCTGTCTACAATGAAAAGCTCCTTGAGTTTATACATTTGAACTTTAGAGAAATTAAATCCTATATAAAACTTTCTGAACAGTTTAGTTTAGACGTTTTAGTTAAAGGCATGGAATCCCCAGTTGTAAAAATTAGCGCTATAAGCAGATAATAAATCTTTGAAAAAATATAAGGAGAAAGAAGTGTATGGATTACGATAGGGACGTTTTGACAAAAAAGAAACTTGTTGAGTTGGTTGAGATAGGCAAGTCTTTAGGTATTCCAACGACAGTGAAGAAAAAAAACGATTTAATAGATGAAATTCTTAAAAGAACGATTTCAAAGAATAACGTAGGAAAACAGGAGCAGAAAGGCGATATGAAGGAGAATGAAGCACCAAAAATTGAACCTGTTAAACATGCAGAACCAGTTAGTCTGCTAAAAGGTGAAGGTGTGTTAGAGATTTTGCCTGATGGATTTGGGTTCTTACGAGATATGAATAACAACTATTTATCAGGTTCCAAAGATATCTATGTTTCTCCAAGTCAGATAAGGAAATTTAACTTAAAAACAGGTGATTATATTTATGGGCAGGTGAGGACTCCTAAAGACAACGAAAAGTATTATGCTTTGTTGAAGATCGAACAGATTAACTATAAAGAGCCAAATGAGGTTTTAAAAAGAAAAGATTTTGATGAACTTGTGCCCCTTTATCCTATGGAAAGGATAAAACTTGAGACGGCGCCGGATAATATGCCAGCCCGTGTCATGGATTTGATAACACCTATAGGTAAGGGGCAAAGGGGTTTGATTGTTGCGCCGCCAAGAACGGGTAAAACCATGCTTTTACAAAATATTGCAAATAGTATTACGGCAAACCATCCGGAAATTAAGATCATTGTTCTTTTGATTGATGAAAGACCCGAAGAAGTGACGGATATGAAAAGATCTGTTAAGGCTGAGGTTATCAGTTCGACGTTTGATGAATCGCCAGAAAGACATATTCAGGTGGCAGAGATCGTTCTTGAGAGGGCAAAGAGGCTTGTTGAGTATGGTTACGATGTGCTGATTCTCCTTGATTCAATAACAAGGCTTGCACGGGCTTATAACTCTGTTATACCGCCAAGTGGTAAGGTTTTGTCAGGAGGCCTTGACTCAAATGCACTGCAAAAACCGAAAAGGTTCTTCGGTG
>JALTCA010000125.1:0-4143 GCA_027008245.1 Desulfurellales bacterium | reverse complement strand
TTATAGTGTCAAATTGCGATATTCTAATAAATGCTGATTTTTCTAAAGTACTGGAATTTCATAAAAATAATAGCAGCATTTTTACATCTATAACATCTATTCAGCGTTACAAAATACCATATGGAGTGGTTAATATAAAGCACGGTGGATTAATAAGCGAAATCATAGAGAAACCAGAGTATGTGTTTCAAATAAATACCGGAGCATATGTTTTGAATAGCGAATCATTGAGCTATATTCCCGAAAATGAGTATTACGATATGCCTGAATTGATAAAGAAATTAATGGATAACAACAAAAAAGTTTTTGCTTATCCCGTGAATGAGAGCGATTATATAGATGTAGGGCAATGGGAAGAGTATAAAAAGGCTGTCGGTAAGCTTCAGGGAGAACTTTTAAATGCATAGAGGAAAAACGTTTTTGTCTATAATCCCTGCAAGAGGTGGTAGCAAGAGGCTTCCAAATAAGAATATATTAACCCTATCTGGAAAACCGTTAGTTGCTTGGACTATAGAGGCTGCGTTAGGGAGCTCTTATATTGATAGAAGTGTTGTTACAAGTGATAGTGACGAGATATTAAAGATTGGGAAAAAATATGGTATAGGTATTATAAAAAGACCTAAAAAACTTGCTCTTGATACATCAGCTACGATAGATGTCATAAAACATGCAATAGAAATTATTGGAAATGAGTATGATTTTACAGTGTTGCTGCAGCCAACTTCTCCCTTAAGAACTTCAAAACATATAGATGAAGCAATAGAATTTTTAGAGGATAGAAAAGCCGAAGCTGTAATATCCGTTTGTGAAAATGAACATCCTCCTTTGTGGAGTAATACATTGCCAAATGATTTAAGTATGAAAAATTTTCTGAGAAAAGATATTATAAACAAGAGAAGTCAAGATTTGCCCAAATATTATAGGCTGAATGGTGCTATTTACATTTGCAAAACTTCAAAATTGCTGGAACAAAACACATTTTTTATAGATGACAATATTTATGCTTACGTTATGGATAGAAAAAGTTCTGTTGATATTGATGATAGATTAGATTTTCTATATGCTTACGTGATTATTAACGAAAAAAAGCTGAACGACCTCGCACTTTCATAAAATTTCTGATTTCTTGAATGAAAAATTGGCTGGGATGCAGGGATTCGAACCCCGACTCGCGGATCCAGAGTCCGCTGTCCTACCGTTAGACGACATCCCAACTTGCCAGTCAGATTTTATATTTTAGTTGTTAAAAGTCAAGGACTTTGACTTTTATAATTGATTTAACTATAATTGCCCTGCTGTTATTAACAATTTATTGCGGGTGAGTGCTGGGTGGTTGAGGCCATTAGAGGTTGCTTTGTAGAGTTGCATATGCAACTTAATTAAGGAGTAAATAATAAAATTGGGGGGTATTAAGATGGTGGAGAAGCCGAAGTGGTGTAAGATGTGGGTAGTCTATATTGTTTCCTATGCGCTATTGGGTTCTGTTTTGTGGGGAATAATAATGGCCTTGAGCGGGATTATTAATTTTTCCAGCATACTTGATATAGCAATAAACCCCGTTTTAATTTTGTGGGATATTGTGTATGGTGCCTACACCTGCTTTATAGTTAAAACCATGTCCAAGGGTGTTGAGGATAGTATAGATAGGGCTAAAAATTTTGCTTTAAAATTCAACTGGGTATTTTTGCTATCTACAGGTCTTGCTTCTTTAATTTCCTCTGCTTTGGCTGTATTTGTTTCCTATAAGTACGGTTATTTTAAATTTTATGTAGGCTTTTGGCTTCCATTTTTGGCCGGCGGATTTGTTATAGAAAGCATCATGTACGTGGTATTCTTATGGTTCAGAGCTAAGGTTTGGGAATACACTGGAAGAAAATATGGTTTGCTTGGTATAGCGGTATCTACTAAGGTTAAGGTTGTTTTTGCCATTATACTATACCCTATAGCTATAGGTCTTTCTTTTTATCTTGCTAATTCGGCATTTTCTGTTTATAAGGTGAAAAACATTTTAACCGACACTAAAAAGCAAACGATACAGGATATTGTGAACTCGGCATACAAAATAGCAGATAAATATTATATGTTATCTAAAAATGGTAAATTATCTAAGGAGCAAGCTGAAACGTATGCTAAAGAGGCCTTAAGCTTTCTCAGGTTTGATAAAGGCAATAACTATATATGGGTAAGTAATGCAAATGGCGATATTTTGGTTCATCCGAATAAACAATCGATTGGTAAAAACATATTCTCTTTAAATGCTCTCGACAATAGCCAGTTATCTTATGTATTAAAAAATAAGGGTGAGGGGTTTTTGAAAAGCGGTGTTGGTGATGATGGAAATGAACCGTCAAAGGTATTTTATGTAAAGTTGTTTAGACCGTGGGGATGGGTTATAGGTGCAGGTATGCACGTTAGCCAATTAAATAAATTTGTAAACATGTACGCAGATGCTTTAAGTAAAAAATTAACCGTGGTGAATCTTTTGATATTCTTCCTTTTGATGATTATAACATTTGCCTCGGCTACACTGGCGGCAAAAGATATAGAAACCCCGTTGAAGGCTGTTAGCGCAACGATTAAAGAAAATGCAAAAGGAGATTTAACGGTAGAGCCGGACGTTATCAGTATGGATGATTTGGGTGAAACAACTGCAAACATTAGAGAAATGTTGGAGAGCACAAAAGATGCTATTTCAGCCATAAAGAACACTTCAGAAAACATATTTTCTGCTACAACTCAGGTTACTGCAAGCACACAGGAGATTAGTTCCATGACTAAGAGTTCAAAGGATAATCTGGATAAAGTTGTGGAAATAATAAATAGACTAAACGAGTCTTTGAGAACCTTGGTTTCTCATATAGAAAATACAGTTGAATTTACGGAAAAGGCCGAAAAAGATGCTATGGAAGGTAGATCTGTGTTTGAAGAGATTTCCCAATGGAGCAAAGATATTGTAGCAAAAGAACTCGGTAATATGTCGAAAGAAGCATCAAAAGTAATCGAAGCTTCCCAGAAAATAACCGGTATTGTTGATGTTATATCCAACATAGCCGACCAGACAAACCTCTTGGCTCTGAATGCTGCAATAGAGGCTGCCCGAGCTGGTGAGCATGGAAGGGGTTTTGCCGTTGTAGCAGATGAGGTTAGGAAACTTGCTGAAGGAACTATGAACAGTACAAAAGAGATAGAGCTAATGATAGAAGAGATAGGAACAATAGTTAATCATTTTGGTGATATAATTAGCGATTACACAAAGGAGTCAGAAGAGCAAGCCAAAAAGATTGAGGCTAACTATAAGATTTTTGATGATGTTGCAAGTGGTGCCAGTCAGGTTAGGGAAAGTATGATGGAAGTCAAAGAGATGACGATGAATCAATCTATGGAGATAGAAGAGGCTGTAAACGGAGCCTCAGAGATAGAGAACGCTATGGAAGAAGTTGTTAGGGGTGTAGAAGAAACAGCTAAGGCAGTTTCTGATATTAATAAGCAAGTTGAAGATTTAAATAGTAAGGTCGATAGGTTTAAGGTTTAAGGAAAAGGAAAAGGAAGGAACACAATAAATAGCTCCTTCCTTTTTGTTTAGAATGGTCGAGAATTACATAGGTTTGTTAATTAAGCTTTTATACCAACTTTCCTATTTAATGTTAATTCGCTCAAGTTTTTTGCGCTGCCTTGCAGGAGCGCGGCTTTCTCCGACTTTATTGGTTTCTTTACAAGGAAATTAGGTCCTAAAACAAATCCTGCGTACAAAGCTATTAGTAAGACAATAGCTGCACCAATACCAACAAGACAAAGCCACATGCTTTTGCAATCAGTCATTTATTCACCCCCGTAGTTTTTAATTCTTGCGATAATCTTTAAGTATTTTTGCGCTAAAGTCAAGAATTTTATAAAATATCCAACAGGTTGCTATTAATCTTAGTTTAGGGTGAGTAATTTGGCTTTTGTTTTGTCTAAAATTTTTACTTACCTATTTTTACCGCCGGGTATATTTATAGTACTTTTATTGATAGCGTTTTTTGCGTGTAAAAGGTTTAAACTGCTATTTTTATTTAGTGCTATTGTTTTGTATTTACTTTGCATAGCACCAGCAAAAGATTTACTGATTTCTCATTTAGAAAGCATAAAAATTGACAATGGCAG
>JALTCA010000124.1:0-4154 GCA_027008245.1 Desulfurellales bacterium | reverse complement strand
GCGCCCGTTTTTGGCACGCCCCTTTCGTTACGCTCTTCATTGGGATTATGCTGTGTTCCATGCCATATGACGTAACCTACGCCGCCGCCTAAAAAGATGCGCGTTCCTATACCGATAGTTAGATAAAACGGGTCGTTGAGTAGGGGCGACAGTTGTCCAGCGGATGAGTAGGTTGCATTGGCAAAGCGGGGTTTCAATACGCCCATGTATGTGTAAATGGTTTTATCTGTAGGATTTATTGCTACTGAATAGTTTTGGTACGCGTTCCTCGGATTTAGAAGCGTTGCTTCCTTAAGGTCATCAATGAATATTTCCATTTCTATATGTTTGGCTGGGTAGCAATCCGTTCCATATCCTTCGGCAACCAACTTTATGGGTTTTCTTGCAATGAGATCTTCTATAACATGTCCACCACCGTATTCAAACCTACCCGGATGGACAGCGTTTAAAGGATCACCCTTCTTAACAGCCGATGCGCCAATGTATAGGTCCACTGCCGCTAAAGAGCCATAGGCTTCAACGTCGTTTAGCCAAACCTTGGCTGCCTTGATTTTTGGCGCTGTATGGCCGAAATTCAAAAGTGCGCCGCTTGAGCACATTGTTCCAAATGTGCCCGTTGTTACTACATCGACCTTCTTTGCAGCCTCTACAACACCCTCTTTTCTCACGATATCGATCATCTCCTCTGCATTAACAACAACAGCCTCGCCGCGTTTTATTTTATCGTTTATTTCCTCAATGGTTTTGTTGACTTTGAAAACATTCAATTTTTGCCTCCTTGTCATTTTTATTGCGAAAGATACCATTAACTTACCTTAGAAGTCAATTGCTATGCTTGAATTTCTACTTTATTGTGCTATATTGCAAAGCGGAGGGTAAAGATATGGCTATAAAGGACAATGTTAAGAAATTGTTGAATGAGATAGGGGAAGGCATAATCTTAGAGGCTGCTGCAAAGACTCGTAAGGCTGAAGAGATAGACGAGGCCATTGAGGCTGGCATAAGGGTAATAGGAGAAAACTACGTAAGCGAGCTTAAGAAGGTTTATCCGCTTGTTAAAAATAGCGCAGAGTGGCACTTCATAGGTTCAACGAAGACCCAAAAGCACGACCTTTTAAAGAGAAGGGTTTTGGAAATCGTTGATATGATAGAAACCGTTGACGATTTTGATTTTGCCTATGAATTGAACAAGAGGTACGGGGATTTGGGTAAGGTTATGCCTATTTTGATTGAGGTTAACTCTGCAAAGGAGAGTCAAAAATCGGGTGTTTATCCGGAAGATGTTGTTGATTTGGTGAAAAAAATAGCAAAACTGAGCTATGTCAAAGTTGTTGGTTTGATGACGATGGGGCCGAATGTTGAGAACCCTGAAAAGATAAGACCATATTTTCGTTTAACGAAGAAGTTGTTTGATGATATAAAGGGCATGAAGATAGAAAATGTTGAAATGGAGTACCTATCAATGGGCATGTCTGATACGTACAGGATTGCGATTGAAGAGGGTGCCAATATTGTGAGGGTTGGCACTGCTATTTTTGGACCAAGGAGGCAGAGATGAAAAAAGCAGTTTTGGTCGTTGATATGTTGAACGACTTTACGTTGGACGATGCGCCGCTGAAGGTTGAGGAGAACAAAAAGATCATTCCAAATATAAAGGCCTTGTTGGAAAAAGAAAGATCGCAGGGGACGCCAATTATCTACGTCTGCGACTCACATGCCGAGAACGATAAGGAGTTTGAAATATGGCCCAAGCACTGTGTCGAAGGGACAAAGGGTGCGCAAGTTGTGGATGAACTTGCACCGAAGGAGAACGACTTTATTGTAAAAAAGACAACATACGATGGCTTCTATAGAACAAGCTTGGATGATCTTTTGAAGAGCTTGGGTGTGGATTATTTGATTATTACGGGTTGCGTAATCAACATCTGTATTTTGTACACGGCTTCAAGCGCCATTCTGCGTGGCTATAAGGTTGAAATCCCTTTGAACTGTGTTTCTGCTTTGGATGATAAATCAAGGGAGTGCGCCATCGGTCAATTTAAGAACGTTTTGAACGTAAAGTTAACGTAAGGAAGGAGAGGGTGAAAGATGTATATTGCCGATGAGGAAACGATAAAAGCGGGAAAGGTTACGGATGTTTACTTTGAAAGGGCACTTGAGATAATCGAGGCCAAGGATTTGGACAAAAACGTTAAGGCCGAGATTACGGTTAAGGGTCTGCCAAAGGACTACGATTGGGCGGTTTTCTGTGGATTAGAAGAGGTTTTGGAGCTTTTGGAGGGCAAAGAGGTCAGTATTAGGGCTATTCCTGAAGGCAGCATATTCAGAGAAAATCAGCCTGTTATTGAGATAGAGGGTAAATACTCTGGGTTTGCCGTTTATGAGACGGCGATTTTGGGTTTTTTGTGCCAGGAATCGGGTGTTGCAACAAAGGCTGCGAGGGTTAAAAAGGTTGCAGGGGAAAAGACGGTTCTTTCCTTTGGTGCAAGGAGAATGCACCCGGCTGTTGCACCGGCCATAGAGCGTGCAGCGTACATTGGTGGTTGTGATGGTTTTTCCACTGTTGCCGCAGCGGAGAAACTGAACATGAAACCGGCAGGGACTATGCCACATTCTTTGATTTTGCTCGTCGGTGATACGCTACAAGCTGCCAAGTACTTTGACGAGGTTGTTGATCCTGATGTGCCAAGGATTGTTCTTATAGATACGTTTGGCGATGAAAAGTTAGAGACCATAAGGGTCGCTGAGGCTTTAGGTAAAAGGCTGACCGGTGTTAGGCTTGATACACCGTCATCAAGGCGCGGTAATATGAGGAAGATTTTGGAAGAGCTAAGATGGGAGTTGGATTTAAGGGGATTAAAACATGTTCAGCTGTTTGTCAGCGGGGGCTTGGATGAAAATACGGTGGCTGAGATTGTGGATGTGGCTGATGGCTTTGGCGTAGGAACAAGCATAAGCAGCGCTACAACAATAGATTTTTCAATGGACATAGTTGAGATAGAGGGCAGACCAATAGCTAAGAAGGGCAAGATCTCTGGATCGAAGAGCTTTTTAAGATGCGATAAGTGCTTAAAGAGCGAGGTTGTGCCTTTTACAACCGAGGGTAGGCAGTGCGATTGCGGTGGCATGATGGAGGATCTGCTTGAGTACAAGATGAGGAACGGCAAGATTATTGTGAACAGCGAGGACGTAAAAACAATCAGGAACAGGTGCTTAAGGGAATTGCGCTATGTATGAGATCATCGATACCCATTGCCATTTGGATATGGAGGAGTTCGATAACGATAGGGATGAGGTGATAAAAAGGTCGCGTGAAAATGGTGTAAAAGCCATAATTATGCCGTCCACCGTTAAAGAGGATTTTGAGAATAAAAAGTCTTTGTGTGATAGATATGATCTACTTTTCTATATGGTTGGCATACATCCCCATGACGCAAAAACGGCGAATAGTGAGGCCTTTGATCTTGCTCAAAAACACTTAAAAAACGAAAAGTGTGTTGGTATTGGTGAGATTGGCTTGGACTATTATTACGATCTATCGCCGAGGAATAAGCAAAGGGACGTGTTTTCTGACTTTCTGGACATGGCGATTGAGAATAATGTGCCTGTTTCCATACATTGCCGCGATGCGGATAACGACATGGTTGATATCTTGAGCTCTAAAAAGGACCTGAAAGGCGTTATACACTGTTTTTCTGGCAGTGAAAAGCTGTTGAAGGTTGGCCTTGATTTGGGTTTGTACTTTGGTATAGGTGGCGTGTTGACGTTTAAGAATTCTATTTTAAAAGATGTTATAAAAGATGTGCCCCTTGAGTTTGTTGTTTTTGAAACGGATGCTCCTTACCTTGCTCCAGTGCCAAAGAGGGGCAAGAGAAACGAGCCCATGTACATAAGGTATGTTATAGAGAAAATGGCTGGGATTTTAAACGAAGACCCATTAAAAATATCTAAAATTGCCTTTGAAAACTCTAAGAAAGTTTTCTCTTTGGATAAAATATAGCCTTTGATACAAAATAGACAAAAAATGAGACAATTATACCAGAGATAACATCAGCAAAGTAGTGATACCTTAAGACTAAGGTTGCAAGTATAAGGGATAGGACTATGGGTAAGATCAACAGGGCAATTCTTTTGTCCTCTTCCCAAAACAAGAG
>JALTCA010000123.1:0-14723 GCA_027008245.1 Desulfurellales bacterium | reverse complement strand
TCTTTTGCATCTATCCATAAGGCATCGAGTCCAAATGCCGGCTCTTTTGTTGGTATGCCCTCTAAATCGTGTCCCCCTCCAGGTTTCATTGCCAAAAATTTGTCTGGAAAAATCGTGTATTTTGCAACCTCAACGCCTTTTATCAAAAATACATACTCGTTTCTGTCCAAATTTAGGTCGTCTCTAATTCTGATTGACGGTATGATAACCCCGAGTTCAGAGGCTATCTGTTTTCTCATAAGTTTTATACGTTTTATTAACCCACCGCTTTTATCGTCAACAAAACCTATAAGCCCGTAGCCTATTTTTAACTCTAAAAGGTCTACCTTTACGGCCTCTTCTATGTCTTCCATGGTAATTTCTTCTTGAGGTTCTTCTTCGGCTTCTTCCTCTTCTTTTTTCTTTTCCTCTTCTTTCTTTTGCTGTGTCGAAATTGAGTAGGCAATACCAGCTAAGATCAATGCCAATATGAGTAAGTGTACAGTAGGCATACCAGGCACAAAAGACATTACAGTAAGAATAATGGACGCTATGTAAAGGGTTCTATATTGATTGATTATTTGTCTAATAACATTTTCAGAAAGGTTAATTTCTTCAGAGCTTCTTGTTATGATTATACCAGCTGCTGTTGATACGGTTAAAGCAGGTAGTTGGCTAACCAACCCATCTCCGATTGTTAAAACTGTGTATCTTCCTGCAGCTGTAGATAGTGCCATGTGGTGTTGCAGTACACCTATAATTATTCCACCTATTATGTTTATAGCGGTTATTAAAAGGCCTGCTATTGCATCGCCTCGTACGAATTTACTAGCACCGTCCATTGCTCCGTAAAAATCTGCTTGCCTGGCAATTTCTTCCCTTCTTCTTCTCGCTTCATTTTCGTCGATTAAGCCTGCGTTTAAGTCTGCATCTATGCTCATCTGCTTGCCTGGCATTGCGTCGAGTGTAAATCTTGCGGCAACCTCTGCCACTCTGCCAGCACCTTTGGTGATTACCACAAAATTTATGATTATTAAAATTATGAAAACGATTAATCCTACTACGTAATTTCCACCTACGACAAAGTAGCCAAATGTCTCTATCATTTTTCCTGCTGCGTCAGGCGTTTGACTTCCGTGCAACAAAATTGCCCTTGTTGTGGCTACGTTTAGGGAAAGCCTATAGAGCGTTACGGCAAGGAGAACAGAAGGAAATGTGGAAAAGTCTAGAGGTCTTGGTATGTATACGCTTATGAAGAAGATTAAAAGCGATAAAGCGAATGAGAGAGAAACAAGAAAATCTATTACGAAACCTGGCAATGGTATTATTAGAACGGCAAATATGGCTATAACTGTAAATATAACGGTGAAGTCGCTGAGCTTTATGCCTCTAATCGCACAACTTCTCCTTTTTAAATAGTCATTTAATTATACAGAGTAAAATTAGTTTTTCCACTAAAGGTCGTGTTTTTTCTGTTTGGACTTGTTTGAGACGTAAGTTTTAACCAAAACGTCTCCAACAGAGATAATGACCGGGCCTACTATTATACCGATTGGTCCAAAAACGACAATCGACCCCAAAATGCCAAAGAACAGTATCATAGGATGTATGTTTATTTTGCTACTAATAATCATTGGTCTAAAATAATTGTCTACCAAACCGACGGCCAGTGTGCCCCATGCAATTATGAATATGCCCTTGATGAATGAACCGCTTATGAATTGATAAATGGCTACAGGAACCCAAATAATTGCTGTACCAACAAGTGGAACGAATGAAAACATGGCTATTAAAAACATCCACATGAAAAAGGCGTTTAAACCAACTATCAAAAAACCCAATGCCCCAACAATCCCTTGAATAAATGCTGTTAATACGCCACCCAATACTGTTGCATTGATACTATCCCTGATGGACTTTAGGATTCTATAGAAACTCTCTTTATCATCTATCATGTTTGATATGTAACCAAGAAACACTTCTGAGTCCCTAATAAAATAGAAGGCAATTATGAATGAGAATATGAAATTAGCGAGTATACTGTAGGTTTGTGAGAATATGGCGCCGACATTTTTGGTTATTACGACACCTGTGTTTTGCAAAAGCCCAAAGATTGCCTCGTCCAACTTATCAATATAGGGTGTTAGAATTTTTAAATGAGATATGCTTTGTATTTTTAAGACAAGGTCCTCAAAGGCTTTTTTGATTTGAGAAATGTTGCCTATAAATTTCTCTGTCTCATTAACCATTATGTAAATAGCAAGTGTTATGGGTATTGCTATTATTAAGAGTACAATAAATATACTGAGAAAAGAGGCAATGTTGTTGTTTTTAAAAACTTTCTTTATCTTGCCAAAAAATGGGTAAAATACAATAGCGATTGTCAATCCCATAACGAACGATTTCCAAAATGGTAGCATTATTGAGGAGAACGCTACGGCTACAAGTATCAAAAAAAATGCAATAATACTCGATCTCATATTATGACCCTGTGGATTTTGGAATATATTTTTGAAAGTGTGCTATTTGAATAAATTTTTAGTCTTTTTTTAAGCCATTTTGAACTTCTCACCTCAACTCTTGGTAAAAGATAGGGGTATGTTTCTTTTTCGACAAGACCAATATTTAGTGTCAAGCCAGCCTTGTATTTTTGTCTTTGTAACTCGTATATGGAATCTGAATCATAGTCCCCCCATGGATAGCAAAAGAAATCTACTTCTTTATTAAGCCTTTTTTCTATTATCTTTTTAGAATCTTTAATCTCTTTTTCTACTCTTTTCAGTTTTTCCTCTCGTGTTTCGAAGCTAAAGTTCACACCGTTGCTTTTTATGTATCTTTTGAATTCTCTCATAAGAATTTTTTGCGCATTGGTTTTTTTGAAAAATAATATTCCACCATGTTCCTTTACGTACTTTGCAAGGTAATCCCTCGCCCCAAGGTCATCTTTCATACACAACGTTGCGCAATCCCACTTCTTTTCATAAATTGGCACGCCAAGCCGTCTGTCATTTGTGAGATCTATAAACCACTCGTAACTGTTGTCTGGGTTGAACTTGTGGACATTATTGCAGCAGAAACACGCCCTGTGGTTCAATGAGTGGCTACCAACCTCAAATACGCCGCTTTCCACCATCTCTGTAAGCTCTTCCCAGCTTATGTATCTCGACTTTTCTTCCAATTTTTTAACCTGATCCGCTATGTTCATACCCACAAGTTGATCATAGGTTGCGCGCTTCAACCCCTCTATAACTTTATTTGCAATGACAAAGATTGTTGCGAAAAAGCCGTATTTTTTCAAAATAGGGTATGCGTAGAGGTAATTGTCTGCGTATCCATCGTCGAATGTAATGTGAACCGTCTTTTCAGGCGGCGACTCACCATTTTCTAAAAAGGTGTAGATCTCTTTGAGTTTTATAGGTCTAAAGCCGGCATCCTTTAAGATTTTTAGGTTCTTTTCAAAGTCTTCGGGTGTTATTCTTTCTCCATAGTTTATGTGGTGGTAGCAAAGTATGAGGCTTCCCATGATTTCTTAGTCTCCGTCCAACAACCTACCCAAACCGCCCAGTATGGAGCCTTCGCCCTTTTGGTCTCCACCGATCTTCGGTGCATTGCTTATAATTCTATCTGCAAGCCGTGAGAAAGGCAGGCTTTGTAGATAAACGGTGCCGCTACCTCTGAGTGTGGCAAGGAACAGCCCTTCGCCGCCAAATAGCATGGATTTTAAACCACCAACCATTTCAATTGAATAGTCTATTGTTTCTTCAAATGCAACAATACAACCCGTATCTACCCTCAATGTTTCATTTTTTAGTTCTTTTTTTATTACCGTTCCACCGGCGTGTATAAACACCATGCCATCGCCGTTGATCCTTTCCAAAATGAAACCCTCACCGCCAAATAGTCCTGTTCCAAAGCGTTTTGTGAAAGCTATATCTATGCGTGTACCGTAGGCTGCGCACAAAAATGCGTCTTTTTGACATAGCAGATCGCCGTTTACTTTGGACATGTCCACAGGTATGATTTTGCCAGGGTAAGGTGCAGCAAAAGCTACGCGCCTTTTTTGTGTATCCCTGTTTGTGAAGTGTGTTAGAAATAGCGATTCCTGTGCCAAAACCCTTTTCCCAGCCCTAAATAGCTTACCAAAGAGACCACTATCTGCGTCTGAGCCATCTCCTAATTTGGCTTTAAATTCTATACCGTCCTCCATGTAGTTCATTGCTCCAGCTTCTGCTATAACTGTTTCGTCAGGATCTAACTCTACCTCCACTATCTGCATATCATCTCCGATTATTTCATAATCTACTTCGTGACATCTCATTGTTTACCTCCCGTTTTTCCTTTAAGATTATTATTTTTTGACAAAGTGGTCAACTTTTATTAGGCTTCAGCTTTGGGAGGATTTATGTTTTCAATCGGTACCCCCGAGATTATTGTTATTGCTATAATTGCTTTGTTTGTTGTGGGTCCAAGGAGATTGCCCGAAATACTTAGGGGTGTAGCGTACGTTTATAGAAACTTTATGAAGGCTATAGAAGAGTTGAAAAAGGAGCTTGAGGAAGATTTTGAGGAGGTTGAAGATATAAATCCGAAGAAACAGATTGAAAAGAAGTGGAAAGAGATTTTAGAAGAGGACGATGATAAGGAAAAAAAAGATAAAAGATCCAAATAACATGACGATCCTCGAGCATATCGAGGAGTTAAGGATTAGGCTTTTGTGGATCATTGGTGGTATTTTTGTAGGCTTGGCATTGACTATTGGACATTCCCAGCAAATTATAGATATCATAATTGCTCCATTGAAACAGGCTTTACCCCCGGGTAGCAAGATAATATTCACGGGTGTTACAGAGGCCTTTTGGGTAAGGTTAGAGGCTGCTCTAATTGCTGCCATTGTTTTAACGATACCTTTTACCTTTTACCAAATTTGGTTATTTGTTTCTCCGGGCCTTAAAGAAAATGAGAAGAAGTTTGCCATACCGTTTGTCTTTGCCTTTAGCTTCTTTTTTATATCCGGCGTTGTCTTTGCATATAAAGTTGTTTTGCCTTTGGGCTTTAAGTTCCTGTTGCGCTATGGCGGTAAGGAACTCTTGGCTATGCCCACCATAAGGCAATACATGTATCTTTTCTTGAAAATGATAACGGCCTTTGGTGTTGTATTTGAACTTCCTGTTGCAACGTTTATTCTTGCTCGATTGGGATTGGTTAGTGGTAAAGATTTGCTAAAGAAATTTGACTATGCTTTGCTTGTAATATTTATTGTTGCGGCTATTTTAACACCTCCAGATGTGTTTACACAGTTTCTCATGGCTACTCCGTTGACTCTATTGTATCTTTTAAGTGTTGTGATTGCTTATGTATTCTCAACTAAAAAAGTAGGAAGCAAAGAAAAATGATTGCTGTTGTTTTTGTCTTTGGATTGATTATTGGTAGTTTCATAAATGTATGCATATATAGAATTCCGAGAGGCAAATCTATAGTCTATCCGCCATCGAGTTGCCCTGTTTGTGGTGCAAGAATTAAATGGTATGACAATATACCTGTTTTGAGCTATATCTTGCTTAAGGGGAGATGCAGAAACTGTAAAGCCAAAATTTCACCTGTGTATCCGACTGTGGAATTATTGACCGCAATCTATACGGTTTTAGTTTATTTAAAATTTGGTTTGACTGTTGATTTTGCATTTTATTTGATTTTTGGTTATATGCTCATTGTTGGAAGCTTTATAGATTTTTTCCACTATATAATTCCGGACAGGATTAGTATTGGACTGGCAGTGGTTGGACTGGTTTATGGCTTTATTAGGCACGAGTTTGTTCATTCACTAATCGGTTTTGCCTTTGGTTTTATTTTATTGCTTTTTGTTGCCATTTTGGGCAAAGTAATCTTTAAAAAAGAGGCTATGGGCGGCGGTGATATAAAACTGCTCGGCGCCTTAGGAGCTTTTATTAGCATAAAAGGTGTTTTGTTTACGTTGTTTACAGCTTCTCTTTTTGGTAGTTTTGTTGGAATTATTTTAATAGCTTTGGGCAAAACAAGTATGAGCCAAAGAATACCATTTGGGCCTTACCTTAGTTTGTCTGCCATTTTGTATGTTTTCATAGGATATCAAATCATAACAAAAATTTACGGAGTTTAAATTGCTGAAAAAGATAGACATATATGTTTTAAAAAACCTGAGCTCTTCATTTTTTATATCTTTCCTAATCATAACAGCTGTTATGATGATTGGCGATATAGTAAAAATATACGATATACTGTTTGCCCGTGGTTCTTCTTTGGGTATTCTTATTAAGGTTCTTGGCTACATTAGCATTTTTTTGTCAATCTTTACTATACCTATGGCTTTAACCATAGCTATAAACTATGTTTATACAGAGATGTCAAATAACTCTGAAATAACTGCATTGAGAAGTTCTGGTATTAATCTTTACAGAGTTTTTTTACCCTCCTTTGCATTTTCCGTCGTTTTCTTTGTTATTCTCTTTTGTGACATATCTTTCATAGCCTATCCATCGAGGTTGAGCTATAAAAGTGAGCTTAATAAGACCTTTAGAAATAAGATTTACTTTAGTTTAAAACCTGGACTTTTTTACAATAATTTAGGAGGAAGCTTATGGGTAAAAAGTCTTTCTGCTAATCATAAAGAATTATATAATGTTTTTTTTGCGGATAACAATAAAGTGTTCGTAGCTAAAAAAGGTAAATTGGACAATATAAAAAACGGTATCCTCGCAACGTTTTACAATGTAAGAATGTTCAGTACAGATTCTAAGGGTTGGGAATACGGCAATTTTGATAGATATCAGGTGGCTTTTTTGGTGGAAAAGGTTCACAGTAACAGAAAAGAAAATGTGGGGATTAAATATATGACAATTACCCAATTATTCAATTTTTATAAAAAAACCCGTAATCGTGAGGCTCTTTTTAAGATAAACAAAATCATTTCTCTATCTTTGAGTATATTTCCATTGTCTTTAATTGCCTTTAGCTTTGGAATAACCTTCTCTCGTGGTGGCAAAAGTGGTGGCATTGCTGTGAGTATGCTATTTTTCTTTTTATTCTACATCCTTTTGATGTTGGGTCAGTCCTTGTTTAAGTCCCACGGCTTGATATGGCCCATCTACTTGCCCAACGTTGTGCTCACACTGTTTGGCTTTTACGTCTTCTATAAAAAAGTAAAAGTATAGAAACGCCTGTAACAACATACCCAAATAGCCAGCCAAATTTGTCATAAAAGGTGGGTTTATAAACTGTTAGGTTTAAGTTCACTTTTAAAACGCCCGTCGTGTCAGTCTTTATTGACTTGAATACCTCTCCCTTTGGGCTAACGATGAAACTAATGCCGGTGTTTGCGCTCCTTACAAGCCACACGTGGTTTTCAACACTCCTGTAGATGTCGCTTCTTGGGAATAGGCTGAACGTCGGGGTTTTGTCAAACCACGCATCGTTTGTGAAAACGGCGATGAGATTTGCCCCTGATAATTTGTACTGTCTGCTTAGGTAGGCAAAATTCTCCTCATAGCATATAAGGGGTGCAATCTTTAGATTCTTGTAATTAAATATTTTGCCCTTTTTACCCCGCGAAAAGTTGTACTCCTCTAATCCCAAAGGCCTGGCAAGGGGTATGAATTCGGCAAACGGCACGAGCTTTCTTTTGTTGTAATAATCGATATGTTTCTTTGTGTAAAAAACCACCGAGTTATAATAGTTGTCTTTTTGTTTAGTTAGAGCTCCGAAGAGTAAGGCAAATGTGTTGTTATCAATGAGGTTTTTTATGCTTACAGCTGTTCTTGGGTCAAAGAGATATGGGTATGCTGACTCAGGCCAAACCATCACATCTGCCTTTAGTCTGTTGATCAAGCTTAGGTATCTCTTAAGGTTCCTTTCTAAATATTGCTCTTCCCACTTTTGATTTTGCGGTATGTTACCCTGAACGATGTCTATCGAGGTTTTGAACTGTTTTATGGGCCTTGGATAGGGTATTAGGTTGATTAGAAGAATGGGCAAAATCAGGATCACAGCCATTTTAATGTTCTTTTTAAAGATGTAGTACAAAACCAAATTAACGATAATTATTTTAAAATCGATGTACAATGAACCGAAGATTGATGTATCTTTTATAAAAAATGGCAAGTTGTAGGTTAAAATGCTCAGATTACCAAGCGGCATACCGTATAGCAGCTTGTCTTTCAAAAACTCTACTGAAACAAAAAATATGGCAAAAAAGGGAAGAGGCAGATTGCTCTTTTTAAAAAGCCAACTGCCGAGCAATAGATATGAGAGGTGATACAGTGAAAGCAAAAGAACAAGAATGACAGAAATTGCAAAGAACAGGCCGTAATATGTGTGCGTGCTTTTGTATATACCGATGTAAATAAAGATTAGAAACGGCAAAAAGGCGTATACGGTTGGCTTTATGTATTGTTTGTTTTCAAAAAAGAGAAAAAGAGGAATTAGGGCTACAAACGATAGCCATGAGAAGTAGTAGGCAAGTATTAGAGGGATACTTAAAAAGGGTAGGGCTTTACTGTATAATCTCGCCGACATTGAACTTGTAGCCAGCTAAGAATGCCTGTATGTCCATGACCTTCTTCGATTGGGGCTGTATGGTCTTGATCGATATGGCATTTTCCTTGCAACCTATAACAAGCCTCTTCTTTGTAACATCAACAACCTTTGCCGGCTGACTTTCTTCTAACTCCACAAATTCAGCGTCAAAGACCTTGAACTGCTTACCGTTGTAGAAGAAATAAGCTGTGGGCCATTCGTAAAATGCCTTGATTTTATTTATGATTTCAATGGCTGTTTCATTTTTAAAGTCAATCAAGCCATCCTCTTTTTTGATAATGCGAGTATACGTGGCAAATTTTTCATCCTGCGGTATCGGTTTGATTTTATCGAAGTTTTCAAGCGTGCATAGAACCATCTGTGCGCCGATTTTTGAGAGCCTGTCGTGTAGCGTTGTGTAGTTGTCATGATCGTTTATCCTTTCAACCCATTGCATATAGATGTCTCCAGCATCCATCTTGTTTGTTACAGATATTATCGAAACACCTGTGTATCTATCGCCGTTTAGTAATGCAAAATTGATGGGCGATGGGCCCCTGTATTTGGGCAGAAGCGATGGGTGTATGTTTATCGACCCCAATTTTGGTATCTGTAGCAACACGTCGGGTATGAATTTGCCGTACGATACGACAACAAAGATATCGGCATTGTAATTTTGTATTTTTTTTACCGTAGCTTCGTCTTTTAACTTTTCTGGTTGGAATACTTCAAGATCGTATTTTAAGGCTTCTTCTTTGACCGGCGGCTGGATGAGTTTTTTACCCCTTTTACCTATAGCATCGGGCGTGCTTACGACACCAACAACATCAAACGACAGAGACTCAACAAGAGCCTTTAATGGTTCTACCGCAAATCTGCTTGTGCCAAAAAAGAGTATTTTCACTTACCCTCTTCCCTTTCTCTTTGTAGTTTCTTCCACTCTTTTTTAAACACCAACTTTTGTGTTGGTGAAAGATGGTCTATAAACAACCTACCGTTCAGGTGGTCGATTTCATGCTGTATAACTACGCTTAAGAAATCTTCCGTTTCGATGATCCTCTCTTCTTCGTTTCTATCCAAGTACTTAACCTTTATCCATTTCTTCCTGTCTTTGACTGTATCGTAGTATCCCGGCACACTCAAGCATCCCTCTTCGTGCTCTTCGTATGTGCTTTCCGATGCAATGATAACAGGGTTGATTAGCTCTATGAGTTGATTTTTGCCATCTGGACGCAGGTCTATGACAACGAGTTTGTCCAATATGCCGATCTGTTCTGCGGCCAGACCTATGCCGTTGTACCTGTACATGATGTCAGCCATTTTATCCAATAGCTGAACGATCTTATCATCTATCTTTACAACATCTTTAGCCTTTTTTCTTAAGATACTATCTGGATAAACTTTAACTTCACTCATTTCGTCCTCCGCCGTTGATGATAGTATTAAAGGCCAAAAAAATCAATCGTAATGTTCCTTGAGATATTCAAAAATAAAGCCCAATGTCCGCTTTGCTATGGACCTCCTCATGAAATTCACGTTTCCAAGGTACCTTAAGTAAAAACTCTTTTCTTCATCTTCAACCATGAGCTTTAGTTCAAACTCATTGCCCGATAGGTTGCATGGGATAGCAATTATGTCTGCCTCGGAGGGTAAAATGTCCAAATCAACTCTTTCGTTTGAAACTAAGCTTCCTGAGAAACAAGCTTTACCAACCATCATTTGTGCCAACATACCTGCTGTGATGCTCTCTACAAACGCTATTTTAAAATCCAGCTCATCGAGCAGATTGGCAAGCACATCCTCAATGCTTTCGTTGTTGACGGAAAAGACCTTAAAGCCGTACATATCTTGAAATGCACTTTTTATTTTCTCCACATTTTCTTTGTTTTTCGACCTAACCCTTACAGCAAGTTCACCTTCCATTGCGTTGAGTATCACCTCTGTGTCTTTAAAATCCAGGGTCTTTAAAAACTTATCTGCATCGGACTCTGCAACGCCTATTATCTTTGTGTCGCAGCTAAAGAGTGCTTCGGGGTTGTAGATGTTTTTAACCAAAGGCAAAACCTCGTTTTCGAACATGGGCTTCATCTCACTGGGAACTCCGGGCAGGGCTATTATGTGGCTGTTTTTGCATTTTAAGTAGATCCCGGGCGCCGTTCCAAATTGATTTTTTATTACAATGGCATCTTGGGGTATGTGGATTTGCCTTAGGTGGCTGAGTTTAAGCCTCACACCTTTAGCTTTGACCTTGTTTAACAGTTCAAAGTAAAGTTTTCTGTTCAGCTTGAGCGTCCTGTTGCATGCCTTTGCTATGGCTTCCATTGTGATGTCGTCGAATGTTGGTCCTAAACCGCCGGTTGTTACGATAACAGATGCACTTTTTGTTAGATCGTTTATTAGTTTGATCAGGTCATTTTTGTCATCGCCAACGGCGAATATACCCTTTACGCTTATGCCCTCCCTAAAAAGCTCTTTTGCAATGTAGTTTGAGTTTGTATCGAGAATTGAACCCTCTAAAATTTCGTTTCCTATAGCTAAAATATAGACATCCATGTTCACCCCTTAAAATAACAACAATTTAATTGCAAAGACAAAAAGCAAGATTAAAAGAGCCGTTCTGATAAACTTGTCTCCCTTTTTTACAGAAACACCTATTGCGAGCCGTGCGCCAATCATACTCCCAAGGCCCAGTAGGATGCCCGCCATTATATCTACTTGATGTGATATTAGAAATACAGGCAGCACGGCTATTGTGTACATCGTGATGATCAGCACCTTAATTGAATTAGCCTCTACCATACTGAAACCGCCCCAGATCGATGCCGTAATGATAAAGAAACCAACTCCTGCTTGAATAAAGCCGCCATAAATTCCAATGAAGAAGAATATTGCTATCATTGCAATCCATTTCTTCTTTGAAAATTCCTTGCTCTTTACGAACTTATCGGGCTTGTAAATGGTGATTAGGCTTATTACGACCATTAGGATGGCTATGATCTTTTTCAACAGCTCATTTGATATGTGAACGGCAATGTAGCTTCCAAGTAACGCACCTAAAATTGCCGGTATCCCAACGGTTAGCGCAAACCTTGCCTTTAAGATCTTGAGTTTGTGAAATTTAGCTGTAGCGAATGTATTTTGTAAGAGCAAGCCTATCCTGTTTGAGCCGTTTGCAACATTTGGTGGAAAGCCGATGGCAATGAGGAATGCCAATGTCAAGAACGACCCACCAGCTGCCAGAACGTTGATAAAACCTACAATGTTACCTATAAGGAAAATGCCTATTGCATGCAGTATGCCTGTTGTCGTTAAGCTTAACATGGTTGATATTCTACACTTTAGTAAAAAGTTGGCAATACACTTATTGACTTTTTAAGGTCTCTATGTTAGCCTTGGTGAGAAATTTTTTATTGGAGGATTTTTGATGGTTGAAATGTTAACTACTCAGGATTTTAAAGAAAAAATATTTAACTACGAGGAGAGCCAGCAGTGGAGCTATAAGGGTGATTTGCCTTGTATTATTGATTTCTATGCTGACTGGTGTGGACCGTGTAAAATGGTTGAACCAATTTTAGAGGAATTGGCTAAAGAATATGAAGGAAAATTGAGAATTTACCGTGTAAATACAGACCAAGAACAGGAACTTGCTGGTGTCTTCGGCATAAGAAGTATTCCGTCTTTATTGTTTATCCCTCTAAATGAACAACCTCAAATGGCTGTAGGTGCTCTTCCCAAGGATGCATTTAAGCAGGCTATCAAAGAAGTTCTCAAAGTTGAGTAAAGAAAAATACACTCATTGAGGGCATTTCGCCCTCTTTTTCTTTTATTGTTTTGGTTGTTGGAAAGAAAAGTTATATTTTTGATTACATTAAAAGAAAATAAAACACCCCCACCTTCTATCCAAAATATGAAAAATACATAAACTTTTTGGGATATTTAAAGGGCGGCGAGCCGCCCGGTTGGCTTTAGAATCTTTTAGGTTTTCTTTCCCTTGCTTCGTTCACCTTCAGGTTTCTACCACCAAAGTTCGCTCCGTTTAGAGAGTCGATAGCTTTTTGAGCGTTACCTTCATCAATTTCAACAAAACCAAATCCTCTGGACCTGCCTGTTTCCCTGTCTGTGATAATCTTAGCTGAGTTAACTTCTCCGTACTCCTCAAATAATTCCTTAAGCTCACCCTCAGTTGTCTGGTAGGGTAGATTACCCACATAAAGAGTCTTAACCATAAAAACACACCTCTACAAAAATCTATTACTGAACACCTAAAAGCATTCAGTTCTTCATCGACCTATGGCCTAAGTCAAAGAAGATAATGCTTTATACCAGTTTAGAAATGAGAAGTCAAACAAATTTTACCTTTTTCAATTGCTTTTTAGAGATTTTATAGCATCTATCTTGATTTTCCTTCCAATATGCTAAAATTATTGTTTTTTGTATTTTGAAATCTTTTAGGTACTAGACGGTGGTGGAATTGTTTAAACTATATGCAAACTCTATCATTTTGTGGGTATTCTCTGGACCTGCTACAATCCTGTATACACCAAGTTAGTGCATGTGATACACTAACTTAAGGAGGTAGTTTTTATGGGACCAAGGAGAAGATTTTCAAATGAGTTCAAATTAGACGCAGTCCTTCTTACTCTTCAAGGAGATAGAACTGTTAAAGAGGTATCAGAAGAGATGGATATCTCTTACTCTCTCCTCTGTAAATGGAGAACGAAATACAAAAAGTTGGGAGAGAAGGCGTTTGTCGGCAAAGGAAATATCTCAGAGGATAAAAAGGACATAAAGGCCTTAGAAAGAGAATTGAGAATTGTAAGGCAGGAGAGGGATATATTAAAAAAAGCACTTGCCATCTTCTCAACTCATCAGAACAAAAATACAGATTTATAGAGATGTTCAGAAATGAATTTCCGGTTGAGAGGATGGCAAAAGTACTGGATATTACAAGGAACAGCTACTACAAATGGCTAAGAAGAAAACAGAGCAAGAGAAAGCAAGAAAATGAGTTTTTGCTTTCAAGAATAAGACACATATTCCATCTCCACAAGAAAAGGTACGGCTCAAGCAGAATCCATGCAGAGCTTAAAAAAGAAAACATAACCTGCTCAAGAAGAAGGGTAGCAAAGCTAATGAATCAGCCAATCTTGTTAGTGTGAGGTATAGAAGGCACAGATACCCAGAAAATGAAAACAGTGAAAAAATAGATAAATATCCGCCCAATCTGTTGAACCAGGACTTTAGTGTTGACTCACCCAACAAGGTCTGGGTATCTGATATAACCTACATACCAACCAAAGAGGGTTGGCTCTATTTAACCACAATATTAGACCTGTTCAACAGAGAAGTAGTGGGTGAAAGCAGGTCATATAACTTAAAAACAGAAAGTATTGTCATAAAAGCCCTCTATGAAGCGATGAGAAAGCAATCTGCCAAACAGCGAAACCTGCCAATTAAGGAACTGTAGTATGAAGGAATTTATAGTTGAATTTTGCAAGTTTGTCGGAATAAACGGAAAACTGAGATGGATAAAGGACATACTTTTTTGGATTGCTCTTCTTTCTGCCATACCTGCTCGTGTTTTAATTCTACCTGCAGTTTTAAACAGCAATGCGTTTTGCAATTATTCTTTATTTGCCAATTTAATTTTATTCGCCTTTTGCGAGGAGATTTTTTTCAGGGGTTTTTTAATACCTGCTATTGCATATAAACTAAAAGGTAAAATATCTGTTTTCAGTTATTCAAATATAGCTGCAGCTTTTGTTTTTTCACTTT
Organism: Desulfurellales bacterium; assembly: GCA_027008245.1. Classification (GTDB taxonomy): domain Bacteria; phylum Campylobacterota_A; class Desulfurellia; order Desulfurellales; family Hippeaceae; genus Hippea. The sequence continues at coordinate 422 of JALTCA010000123.1, read as the reverse complement.
TTCATCTTTTTACACACAACCTCTTTTGGTCTTTCTCTGTTTTTATCCCAGCCCTTATCTATGGATATTTCAGAGAAAAACACGATTCAATACTCCCAGCCGTTGTTTTGCATTTTTTCTATAATCTGGTTTATTTTGGTATGTAAAAAAACAAATACCTGCAATAAAAAATTGAAACCTAAAAATGTTTTATTTTCATATTCTTCAACAGTCTATCTTTATAAGGATTTATTCAAAAGGGCATCATGTTCCGACTATAAATACAAAAGGTTGATAATGGGTTTTTAAAGAAAAGATGTGCTCTTTAACTTTACAAGCTGGATAGTTTTCCGCACCGTGCATTATTATTTGATACTGATATTTATCAATATAATTCTTGACATTAAATAAAATATTTTATATAATTAAACAAGGTAATCTTC
>JALTCA010000122.1:0-1191 GCA_027008245.1 Desulfurellales bacterium | reverse complement strand
GCACCCCAAAACATATGATTCATATCTTTAACATTACTAACATCCCAGTTATTTAATGCTTGATTAAATAATCGGGCATACTTAAACATATAACTCATATCTTTAACATTACCAACATTCCAATTATTTAATGCTTGATTAAATGATTGGGCACCATAAAACATTCCTCTCATATTTTGAACATGACTAACATCCCAGTTATTTAATGGCTGATTAAATGATTTGGCATACTTAAACATGTAACTCATATCTTTAACATTACTAACATCCCAATTATTTAATGATTGATTAAATGATTTGGTATTAGCAAACATTCCCTTCATATTTTTAACATTTTTCAAATTAGGTATATCTGTTGCTGTTATTTTTAAATTTTGGGTATTGGTAAAAGCTAATTTAAAACTTTTCCATTGAATATTACCCCATTGTTCTATTTTTAGTAATTTTTTTGCATTTTTTATTTCACTTTTAGTACCTGTAAATTTTTGAGTCAATTGTATTGCAGGGAACTGACCGCTTATTTTTACTTTATATTTTCCATATATTGAATAAGTATGTGTAATACTTGCCGTTACATTTTTAGAGACACTTCCATCTCCCCAACTAACTCTATAATTATATTTATAGTTGGAATTAATAGGAATTGTAATTTTTTTTGGATTGGAATTTATATTCCAAACCATAATAAATGGCTTATTTATAACAGATTTCTTTTCTTTTACAAATATTTTTTTAACATTTGATTTTCTTTGAAGTTGTAACAGCTTAAGTTTCGCCACTGGTGCAAATTTACTTTTTGGATAAGTCTTTAAGAAACGTTTTACATCTTCTATTGATTTACTATTTTTTATTAAATTCCACATCTTTATATCAGTATCCTCATCAACATTTTTTGTAGAAGATGAAGCAGTTTTTGCTAATTGTTTGTTAGTCTCTTTAGAAATTTTCGGTAAAGTAAAATAAAAATCACCTAAAATTTGATTATAAACTCCTGGATTCTGTTTTCCATCTGTTTGCTTAGATACTGCTTCTCTTGTATCTTTGAAAACTGATTCAATAGGTAATGGTTTTACTATATATTTAGCAAGATTTCTCGTAAAAACTCCATTTTTACCTTCTCCATCACTTGCTACACTTCTAGCTGCTGTAGCATAAGCGATAAACATACCTTTTGCATTTGATACAGGAGCT
>JALTCA010000121.1:0-4202 GCA_027008245.1 Desulfurellales bacterium | reverse complement strand
ATCGATTCAGTTATCGTATTGGCATAGAATATAACCTTAGAATCGGCATTTCTCGAAGCCCTACCGGCCGTTTGAATGAGGCTTGTTGTGGAACGCAAAAAACCCTCTTTGTCTGCATCCAGAATAGTCACAAGGTTTACCTCCGGTATATCAAGCCCTTCCCTTAACAGGTTTACACCGATTATACAATCGAATTTGTCGTTTCTCAAATCTGATATAATTTTTGCTCTCTCTATCGCGTTTAGCTCTGAATGCATATACTTTGTTCTCAAACCCAAATCGTTGTAGTATTCACTCAAGTCCTCAGCCATTCTTTTTGTAAGCGTAGTAACCAAAACCTTACCACCCTTCTCTATAGCCTTTTTGATCTCTCCATACAGATCGTCCACAGCCGTATCCATGAGCCTAACTTCAACAGGCGGCTCCATTAATCCCGTAGGCCTGATGATTTGCTCAACAACAACACCTTTGGACAAATTAGCCTCAAATTCAGCAGGAGTCGCTGATACAAAAATAACCTCTCCCCAACGCTTTATCAACTCTTCAAACTTCAGTGGCCTATTATCCAAAGCGCTGGGCAGTCTAAAACCGTGCTCAACAAGCGTCTTTTTGCGCGAATAATCTCCCCTGTACATGCCCATAAGTTGCGGCATAGTTACATGGGATTCATCGATTATCGTTAAAAAATCGTTGCCAAAGTAATCAACCAACGTATACGGCGGCTCGCCGGGTTTTCTGTTTGAAAAATGCCTCGAGTAATTCTCAACACCCGGGCACGTACCCGCCTGTTCTATCATCTCAAGGTCAAAATTCACACGTTCCTCAATCCTTTGTGCCTCTAATAACTTTCCCCTATCTTTGAAGTATTCAATCCTTTCTTTCAACTCCTCTTGGATCGACCTAATCGCCCTTTCTTTCTTCTGTTTGCTTGTTATATACAGATTTGCTGGGAATATGATAATAGAGCTTTTCTCCTCGATAACCCTATTTGTTAAGGGATCGAACAGAACAATCCTATCAACAACATCATCAAAGAGTTCGATCCTTACGGCCATATTTCTCATATGAGCAGGATATATATCTATCACATCACCCCTAACCCTAAACGTTCCCCTATCAAAATCCACATCGTTCCTCACATACAATAGTTCCACAAAACGGGACAAAATCTCCTTTCTTGAAATCTCGTCACCCACATTTATGTAAAAAGCTAAAGCCGAATAATCCTCTCTTTCTCCAATGCCGTAGATACACGACACACTTGCCACAACAATAACATCCCTACGCGTCATCAAACTCATAACGGTTTTTTGTTTCAGCCTATCTATCTCATCGTTGATCGATGCGTCCTTTGCAATGTACGTATCCGTTCGCGGTATATATGCTTCTGGTTGATAGTAATCGTAGTAGCTTATGAAATACTCAACAGCATTTTCAGGGAAAAATGTGGAAAATTCGTTGTACAACTGAGCAGCCAATGTCTTGTTGTGTGATATAACAAGGACAAGTTTGTCGATTTTTGCTATAACGTTCGCAATGGTAAAGGTCTTACCGCTACCCGTAACGCCCAAAAGGACCTGATACTTAACGCCTCTTTCCAAGTTATTGACAAGCTCATCTATAACCCTCGGCTGATCACCCGCTGGCTCATAATCGCTTACAAGCTTAAATAAACCCATTGTACTAATAGTTCTTCCTTCTAAACAGATCCGTCCTCCTCGATATGATCCTGTCGATAAAGAGAATGCCATCCAGATGGTCTATCTCATGCTGCAGAACAACAGCCTCAAAGCCCTCTGTATCAAATCTATGCTCATTGCCATCTAAGTCGTAGTATTTCACCGTGACTTTCCTTGCCCTGTTTACGTTGCCCGTATAATCGGGAATACTCAAACAACCCTCGCGGGTCTTTATAATGCTGCTCCACTCAACGATCTCAGGGTTTATCATCACAAGCTCACCATGATTGATCTTCTGACCCTTCTTGGTTTTAGACACATCAATCGCTATAACCCTAACCAACTCACCAATTTGTGGCGCGGCTATACCCACCGTGTGTGAATAGTTGTGAAGAGTATCGAGTAAGTCGTGTGCAACAGAAAGTGTGTATTCGTCTACACCTTTTATTTCAGAACAAATCTCCTTTAGCCTCCTATCTGGATATATAACAATATCACGTACAGACATTTAATTATCTCCCTAAAGCTCGTATGTTTCTACTTTGCGCACAGAATAGTCTACATTTATTTTTTCACACGCATCATCAAGTATGCTTTTAAGTTTTTCTTCATCCATAGTTTGTGGCAAATCAATATCCATTATCATAACATAAACTGGAGCATCAGCTTTTGTAAGTCTGGTTCTTAGATCTAAAATGTTGATACCGTTCTCGGCAAAAGCCTTTGAAACAAAATACACTATACCAACTCTATCTTCACCATAAACCGAAACACTATATAAGTTCTCAGGCTCCTTTGTTTTTACCTCTTCTTTCTCAATTCTTCTTAAGGAAACACTCAATTCAAGGTCCTTTCTTGCCTTTGCAAATGCCTTTTTTAATTCTAAAACTCCATAATTCTTCTCAGATGATATAATGAGCGTCATGGTAAACTGATTACCCAACAGTGTGGATACAGAATCCTCAACCGATATACCCTTTTCATAGAGCACTTCAGATATAGCTGCCACCATTCCAATCCTATCCTTGCTAATAACAGTTAAAGCATAAAAATATTTAGCCATCACACTCCTCCAAAAAAATCTTTATGGCGTTCAATTTTATATACGAAGCCTTTATAATTCAAATGAAAAAAGGCCGGCTAAACCGGCCATTAAGTTTTAAGACTTAAAATACGTAACTAACTTGAGCGGCAACTGTGTCCTGATGCATCTTGATTTCAACTTCTTTACCGTACATTGGTTGATATTGTTGTGGCACTTTACCTGTTTGGTCGTGTTCAAATGCATGAACGTACGCAAATGACACATCGAAACTTTTGGTAATATTGTAGGTAAATCCAAACGTTGCATGCGTCTCAACGATAGCAGGGGCAACAATATTCATATACAAATCGTCATCATCTATAGGATCTTTAGCATAGTTAAACCCTGCCCTCAAAGTTAAATAAGGAAGTGCTTTGTATTCTGCACCAAGTGCGAACACCCACTGATTGTCCCAATGAAAATTCCAAGAAGGGGTCTTCATTCCACTGACATCTACTTCATTCATCACATCATGATAATTTATCCATCTTATATCCGTTTCAATTCTTAATTGTTCAATAGGTCTAAAGTTTATACCCAATGCCACTTGTTGTGGCATATCCAATCTCATTTTAACCTTATCAGAAGTTATCATTAAGGCATTGCCCGGTACAGTATTCCATTCAAGTTTTTGCATGTACCTCTTTGACTTGTAAACAAAACCTACCATCCACATATCATTAATTTTATAAACCAAACCCGCATCAAAGCCTATACCATAAGCTGAAGCTGTATCCAATGAGTCCGTATGTACACCTGTTGGTATTCCCCATGGATTATTTCCAACATCAAAATCAAACTCCATCTGTAAAGCCTGATAGACAATAACAGGTGCAAAGCCTATTGACAACTTATCGTTGAATCTGTAAGCACCACCTATAGACATCTCCATCATTTGCAAATTTGAGTATGCTTTCTTTAGCCAACCGTTGTTGTTGGCCAAATTTTCATCATCCCAATCTACACCCATACCGGAAACACCGTACATTCCCATACCAAATACGAAGTGCGGCGTTCCGCAGTTACAACCCATTTTGTTGTAGGCAAAACCAGCAGCTGGTACAACAAAAACATTGGAATCGCTATCGTGACCGTTCATTTTTCTTGGAGGCATAAACACTGCGCCACCAATATCAAACATGGTGTTTGAAAGCCAGGCAATTCCAGCTGGATTTTGAATTATCGTCGACGCATCTTGTGGGTTTGCTACAACAGCACCAGCCATACCCAACGATTTTGCACCCGTACCAATCATATAATAACCATTTGTTGCAAAGGAAGTGCTCCCCACACCAAAAACCAATCCAGCAGCTATTGCTGCACTAAAGAGTTTCTTTTTTAAACCCATTAAAAACCTCCTTACAGCAAAATAAATTTTTTCATTAATAATTCTCTCTCAAAAATCACATAATATCTAATATAACTTTCTAATCTTATTG
>JALTCA010000120.1:0-1198 GCA_027008245.1 Desulfurellales bacterium | reverse complement strand
TGCTTGTACATATTGGTACCTATTCTTTCCATTATATTGTTTACTTTATCCATATTTGTTTTAATCATTTCTATATTACTTTCTTTTACAGATTTTTCAAGTTCATTTAATGCGTTCTCTAATTCTTTTTTATCGTTTTCGGGAATTTTACTTCCGTAGTCTTTTAAGAATTTTCTACCGCTGTACGCAAGTTGGTCGCCTTTATTCTTGGTTTCTATTTCCTCTGCTCTCTTTCTATCTGCCTCTGCATACATTTCCGCTTCTTTTTTCATTTTTTCGATTTCTTCTTTAGAGAGTTTGTTGCTGTTTGTAATAGTAATATGCTGTTCTTTTCCTGTTGCTTTATCCTTAGCTGTTACATGAAGTATTCCATTTTCGTCTACTGCATACGTAACTTCAATTTGTGGTACACCTCTTGGCGCAGGTGGAATTCCATCCAGGATAAATCTACCTAACGAAAGATTATCTTTTGCAAGTGGTCTTTCTCCTTGTAATACATGTATCTCAACTTGTGTTTGGTTATCTGCTGCCGTAGTGAAGATCTGCGTTTTAGATGTAGGGATAGGAGAATTTCTTTCTATCATTTTCGTGAATACTCCGCCCATTGTTTCTATACCTAATGAAAGAGGGACTACATCTACAAGGACGACATTTTTAACGTTTCCTTCGATAATTCCTGCTTGAATTGCTGCACCCATTGCAACACATTCCATTGGGTCTATTCCTCTTTCTGGTTCTCTTCCTATGTAGTCTGCTACAAATTTCTGCACAATTGGCATACGTGTAGGACCACCGACAAGTATAATTTTATCAATTTGTTGTGGGGTGAGTCCTGCATCCTTTATTGCTCTTTCCATTGGGCCTGAACATCTCTTAACGATTGGCTCAACAAGTGCTTCCAATTTTGCTCGCGTAATGTTCATTACAAGGTGTTTTGGCCCACTTGCATCTGCGGTTATGAATGGTAAGTTGATCTGTGTTTCCAATACGGAAGAGAGTTCTATTTTTGCTTTTTCTGCTGCTTCTCTAATCCTCTGCATTGCCATCTTGTCTTTGGTGAGGTCGATACCGTTTTCTTTTTTGAATTCTTCTACGATGTATTTAACTAATGCCTCATCCATATCTCTTCCGCCAAGGTGGGTGTCACCTGCGGTTGATTTTACCTGGAATACGCCTCCGCCAAAGTCCATAATAGTTA
>JALTCA010000119.1:0-14972 GCA_027008245.1 Desulfurellales bacterium | reverse complement strand
TCTTTAATAATTGTGTATTTCTTGAAAGTGAGGTCTGTTTCAATAATTTTGCCTGTTCTGTAGTCCGATATATAGACCTTGTCTTTTCTAACAATTAAACCATCAAATCCCGTTAAACCCTTAAGATAAAAGCTCTTCATCAGATTACCATTTAAGTCTATCTCGTTAACCACAGGTCTATTGAACGAAACAACTATAAACGCATTAAGTTTTTTAGAAAACCATATTCCATTGGGCGAAAATCCGCTGTCGTTGGTGCAATAAAACTTATTAACGCTCAAATTTCTGTCTATTTTGTAAATACAGTTCGTCGCCGTGTCTGTGACATAGGCATCCCCGTTTAAGACACAGATATCATTTAAGAACTCAGAACCCTTAACATTCACACATTCCTTTTTCCTATTCACCAAATTAACCACGCAAATCCTATCCAAATCGGCAATATAGAGTTTGTCCTTGTATGGAAATATTCCCTTTGGTGCTTTTAAACCATCAATGAACTTGTACTCCAGTATATTGCCGTATTTATCAAGCTTCGTAATAAAACCATCCAAATTCTGACTGACGGGTGAGCTACCGATGTTGGAGACATAAAGGTAACCCTTGTACAAAAATACACTTTCGGGGTGCTTGAGCCCCAAAACCTCGTTTTCCGTCACAAATTTAAAACCAGTTAGTACAATTAAAACAGATAGCGATAGAAAAATTATTAGATTTTTACTTTTCAAAAATGACATCTAACCCACCTATTATCCCTTTTTTTCAGGGGGGGTGCACTATCTTTACATAAATCCTGAGCTATATCACATGATTTGTAAAATGGACAACCATATTTTTTATCAATGTTCATATTAGAAAATTTGTAATTAGTGTAATGTAAACCCAACTTGGGTGTTGAGTTTATGAGAAATTTAGTGTATGGATGCCACGCGTTACTTTTTATCTCTCCAATTTTTCCTTTTTCTAAAATCTTTCCTCCGTACAAAATGATTATTTCCCCATCAAAATCCAAAAGCTCCATATCGTGCGTTATAAAAATTAGCGAAAGTCTTTTTTCTTTATTGAGTTTTTTTAAAAGATTTACCACCTTAATTTTTGTTACCATATCTAAGGCACTGGTAAATTCATCTGCTAGCACAAAGTTAGATCTCAAAATTGACATAGCTATCAAAACTCTTTGCTTCATTCCACCACTTAAATTTGTGGGATAGGAGTTCAAAATATCATCTGGATTATTAAATCCAACAATTTTTAAAACATCTTTGATTTTATCTTCATCGTTACAGATTTCAATCATTTGTTCTTTTATTCTAAAAACTGGATCTAATGAATCTGTTATGTTTTGTGGTATTACATCCAGCTCTATTTTTTTGTCAATTTTACCTTCGTAAGTCAATGGATAAAACTTGTAAAGTCCACTAATCAACCTTCCAAGAGTTGTTTTACCAGCCCCTGACTCACCGACAATAGCTAATATATCACCCTCGTTTATATCAAAAAAGATGTTTTCTAAAACTTGGCGATTACCGTAGTAAGCTTTTTTTATGTCAACACTACATACCATTGAGTTTTCTGAGTTTTTCCTCTTCTTCTTCAACCTTTTTATCTAATTTTTCCCTTAAAGAGGCATTGTTTAGGGCAAGGATGCGCAAAGCAAACAAAGCGGCGTTTTTAGCGCCCTTTTTACCAATTCCAAACGTAGCAACGGGTATACCCCTTGGCATCTGCGTGATGGAAAACAAAGCATCCAAACCCATAAGGTCACTCGCTACAGGCACACCAAGAACGGGTTTTTGTGTGTATGTAGCAAAGATACCAGGCAAAGCGGCAGAAAGCCCTGCTATTACAATGGCCACATCAAATTCCCTATCCACAATTTCTGCAACCTTCTTTGTTAAATTTGGGGATCTGTGTGCAGACGTTATAAATGTCTCATTTTCTATGCCAAATTCATCCAAAACTTCTTTGGCTGAATCCATTATCTCTTTATCACTTGTACTCCCTGCTATTATAGCAACTTTCATATTATAACACCTAAAATTTTATTAATTGTTCTATCTTTGCGTTGGCATCTTGCAATGTATCTACGATCCTAATAACTGTAGCCAACAATTCGTATATTTTAACTATTCTATTGGTCAGATCGTCTATGACTTCTGCATGTTCGTTTATGGCCAGACTATTTTCATTCAAAGCTTCTGCTATATCGTTTGAGCTTTGGTTTATCTTAATAAATATTTCAGCAAACTCGTTAAAATCCTTTCTAAGTTCATCCAAGAACCCTTTTACAGATTCAACCTTGCCTACCGTATTAAACATCTTAGAATTAAAATCATAGAGTATTTCTTGAATATTGTCCGTTATATTATCCGTTTTGTTAGCAAGCTTTTTGATTTCATCAGCAACAACAGCAAAGCCCTTACCCTTTTCACCTACCCTTGCAGCCTCTATAGCCGCATTCAAAGCAAGTAAATTCGTTTGCTTTGCAATATCAGATATACTGCTCGCAGCTTTATTTATGTCTTCAGTGACTGTGGTAAGATTTTTTATGGAGTTAACGAACTCCTCAATTTCTGTCTTTCTGTTTTCTATCTCATTGTTTCTATCGGTGACCCTTTGTGCTACTTCGTTCACATTTATATTAAACTCTTCAAAATCTTTGTTGATGCTTGCCACATTGTTAGCCATACCTTTCAAGTTACCTTCCATCTCTTCTAAGGAGGCGGAGAACGTTTTCATCTGATCTTCAAGGTAGGTTATATCGTCGTAAATAATTTTAAAGCTCTCAATAGTGGCTGTTGAGACAAAAGAACTTTTAACAATTCCCTTTGACAATTTCCTTATCGCATTGTGAACTTTTTCGTTTTCTTTTACACTCATTTTTATCACCTGCTTATTTCGTCTATTATATCAGCTCCGCATTTTAAAGATGAAAGCCAGTTTAAGAATAAATCAACTGCTTTTTCCCTAAAAACGGCTCCATGTTGAGGTGCAATCATCTGGGGATTTAAAGATTTTACTTTATTGGTAAAGTATCTGCATGCATTGTTCGAAGCAAGGTATCTTTTATGGAATCCTTCCATTATGCTAATATGACTATTAAAATTATCGTCGTCAACAAACAGATATTTGTTTCCTCCAAACACAGCTGCACCTATATCTGCACTAAACACAATATTAGCTTTAGAATCATAGGCAATGTGATTTCCAGGGGAATGCATAAAATGTGCTGGTATTATATCCAAGTAATCAATCCTTGTGCCGCCGTCGGGAACTCCTTTAATTCTTGATAAATCCGTTATTCCAAAGTGTGGTAAAAATCTCACCCATAGTTCAGAAATGTAAATATCTGCTGGCGTAACAGAAAGCCACATAGGAATACCTGAACTGACATCTGGGTCTTGGTGAGAGAAAAATATGTATTGTATATTATCTAAATCTATATACTTAGTAACGTTGGATACAACCTTAGGAAAAATATGAATTCCACCAGGATCCAAAAGTATTCCTTTTGTTCCGTTAACCACCAGATATTGGTTTGTTTGTATAAGTCCATCTTCTAATTTACCCCATCCAAGCCAAACAAACTTATGTTCACCATCATCATATAGAACTTCACCATTTTCATAATCTACTTCATGATTAGATTTTTTACAATAGGACATAAGCTACCCTCCTTTTTGTACTCTATCATATAAAAACTAACACAGGGTTATATAAAAGTCAATGATAAAAAAGTTATTGATTTAAAAGGGAAAATATCGGATTATAGGATTTAATTATGAAAGAAATTGCCATTTTTGCCGGCGGATGTTTTTGGTGTTTACAGCACCACTTTAACCAAATAAAAGGTGTTTTGGAAACAACCGTAGGTTACTCAGGTGGAAACTTAAAAAATCCTACATACGAAAAAGTTCTATCAGGAACAACAGGTCACTCAGAGGCGATCAAAATCACATTTAACCCCGACATTGTTGTATACAAGGATCTTTTGATAGAGCTTTTATCCGTTATCGATCCAACAAACGAGATAGGCCAATTCTGCGATATTGGTTCTCAGTATGAACCAAAGGTATTTTACTTAAGCGATGAACAAAAGAAACTTGCTGAGAAGGCAGTTGAGATATTGGAAGGGTTTTTAAAGAAAAAGCTAGCTGTAAAGATTGTAAAATTCAAAAATTTCTATCCGGCCGAGCCTTATCACCAGAAGTATTACGAGAAACACCCAAAGCTCTATAACTCATATTTTTCAAACTCCGGCAGGGTCTATCATTTTTCGCACATAACACCAAAGATAAAGGAATTCTTAAAAAAAAGCCTAAAATAAAAAGGCCGGCACAAGACCGGCTTTTTTAAACTCTTTTTAACTATTAAGACAAAAGCTCTTCTACGGTTACAAAATCTCCAACCCTTCCCGTAAGCTCTTCTGCCTTTGTATTCACAGGTAAAGTCTTCTTTCCTGGTCTCCAGTTTGCTGGGCAAGCCTCTCCTGTCTTGTATACATACTGCCATGCCTGGATCTGCCTTATAAACTCGTTTACATTCCTACCCACGCTTGGGCCTTGAACCTCTTCTGCTACAACCACACCGTCAGGATTAATCAAGAATCTACCTCTTAAAGCTATTCCAGCATCCTCAATTAATACACCGAATTTTCTTGAAACTTCACCTGTTGGATCAGCACCGATAACGATCTTGAGATTCTTCAAAAGCGGCTCTGTTTCGGCAAACCTCTTGTGAGAATAAACGGTGTCTGTCGATACAGCCAATACCTCTACGCCCATCTTTTGCAATTCATCGTATTTGGCGTTCATCGCTGCAATCTCTGTTGGACATACGAATGTAAAGTCAGCCGGATAGAAGCAAACGACCAACCATTTGCCCTTATAATCTTCACTTGAAACCTTGACATACTTACCCGTTTTTGGATCGTAAGCATCCATCTGAAATTCTGGTAATTTCCTCAACACCAATACTCCTGCCTGTGTCTTTTCCATCTTTTCTACCTCCTCAATTTTTTCTTCCTCTTTTTGCTGTTCATCAATGGCCTTAATCTCACTCTCACACGCCATCTGTTCACCTCCTTAAGTTCTGATTACAATTTATATCAAATAATACATTTTGTCAAGGAAAAAATTTTTAAATTATAAAAACCTCCTCCTTTTTGTAGTGTAAGCGATTTATCGCTATAGTCAAGGGGATTAAAATAAAAAAGTGGTGCCGAGGGCGGGATTTGAACCCGCACGGGATTTCTCCCACCACCCCCTCAAGATGGCGTGTCTACCTATTCCACCACCTCGGCGTGCGAATTGTCTTTTATATTATTTTCAATCTGTTGTCAAGAATTTAAAGGTATGCTAATATTGACTACATGTTAGCTGTCCAACTTGCAATTTTTTTGGTTTCTCTCTTTGTGGTAACAAAATCGGCAGATTACTTTACGGAGTCTGCGGAGAAAATCGGCCTCAGTATAGGTCTCTCCCCCTTTATAATAGGCACAGTAATTTTATCCATAGGCACAAGCCTGCCTGAGTTAGCAACAAGTATATCCGCTGTCTTACAACATCATTCAGAAATCGTTGTAGCCGATGTTGTTGGCTCAAATGTTACAAATATCCTGTTGGTAGTTGGTATATCTGTAATTTTTACAAAAGACTCAACTTTAACTCACAACGCCTCTTTGGTAGACTTGCCTATATTGTTAGTTAGTGCATTCTTTATTTACTTATCTTTCTCAAAGGGTAAATTTAACCTAATAGAAGGTCTATTTTTCCTTGCGGCACTGGTTGTCTATATCTTGTATGCACTTAATTCAAAAAAGATAGTCGTAGAAAGTAAATATAAAAGGCTAACGATTAAAGAGCCAATAATACTAATATTGAGCATTATTTTTCTTGATTTAGGTTCAAAGTATACTATAAAAAGCATAATTTTAATTGCCTCTATTTTAAAGATTTCTCCGGGTGTTATAGCGGCAACTGCAATTGCTTTTGGAACGAGCCTTCCAGAATTATTAGTAAGCGTAACGGCTGCGAAAAAGGGGAAATTAGACATAGCGATTGGAAATATTGTTGGTTCTAACATATTTAATGCTTTTGGAGTTATAGGCATATCATCATTGTTTGGAACAATAAGAATTGACAATAGCACTTCTAATATAGGAATTCCTTACATGATAGCATCCACTTTATTACTGATTTTTATTGTTCAAAATGGAAAACTTTCAAAGTGGGTAGGTGCAACTTTTGTTGTCTTGTATTTGTATTACGTTTATCAATTGTTTTTTTAAAAAATTAAAGGGTTGACTTTTTTGTCTCAGTTGTGTATATATTCCTCCGGATGCCGAGATAGCTCAGTCGGTAGAGCAAGGGACTGAAAATCCCTGTGTCCGAGGTTCGATTCCTCGTCTCGGCACCATGAAAAGCCTATTATGAAGCCAATCTTGAGATCCACCTCAAGGTTGGCTTTTTTAGTTTCTTTCAATTAGTCCACAAAAATGAAGTTGCTGACTCTGGTCTGAAAACGGACCGACAGATGTTGAAATAGTTGATTACCACAGGAGATAATAAAATGATTAGAATTCCTACACATAGAGAGCCTTCACACCCTGGAGAGATGCTGCTTGAGGAGTTTTTAAAGCCTTTTGGAATGACCCAGAAGAACTTAGCCAATGCAATACACGTTCCTTATCAAAGAATTAACGAGATAATAAACAAGAAAAGTGGTATAACGCCAAGTACAGCTTTAAGATTAGCAAAATTCTTCGGAACTTCTGAGGACTTCTGGCTTAACCTTCAGCTTAGATGGAGCCTCTATAATGCAAAAAAAGAAAGCGAGATACTGAAATCCATAAAGCCGATAAACTCGTAACGAGAAGCTGCTTGAAAGCCTTTAAAGAGTTGATGGTAAAATTGCACCCAACCACCTTTGGTGAAAAAATGTGTTCCTTCTTCATCGCAACAATATGTTAGTTAGAGGCTCGAAAAAGGCAATCAAAAGCAAATCAAAAATCATAACAAACAAAAACGGCAACACAGCCTTTGAAACAGACAATATCCTGCTTTTTGCTATAGATGAAGAGACTATTAAACATATCCCCAAAGGCGGAGTAAGCATACCTATTGCAAGATTTGTTACAATCATTACACCTGCGGTTATAGGATTCATACCTATGTGAGTTAAAATCGGCGCAATAACAGGAACAAAAAGAACAAGTGACGCCGTTGTTTCAACAAATGTACCCATAATTAGTAAAAACAGATTAACGACAAGTATTAGTATAGTTTTATTTGAATAAAAAGCACTAAAAGCGCTTGAGAGTGTCTGTTGAACATTGTTCATAGAAAGATACCATGAAAACACCGTTGCAACGGAAATGATTATCAATATAACAGAACTTGTTATCACACTGTCCAGTGCCGCTTTATAAAAGTTTTTAAAGTTGAGCTGTTTATAAATAAACGCACCAACAAAGAAAGAATAGGTAACAGCGCATGCTGCAGATTCTGTTGCTGTGAAAATACCGCCCAGTATGCCTCCAACAACAATTACTGGTGTACCCAAAGCCCATACAGACTCTTTTAGAGCTTTTGTAAAAACATCCATATTAAACGATACGTTAGTTTTTTCTGTCTTTTTTGAGATAACTACAGCAACAAAAGAGAGGGTCAATCCTATCAAAATACCAGGCAAAATTCCAGCAACAAAGAGTTTACCTATAGATACACCGGTAATGAAACCGTAGATAATCATGGGAATACTCGGCGGTATTATAACACCTATTGAGCCTCCGCTTGCCACAACACTTGCTGCAAAATTTTCATTATAACCCTTTTTCTTCATTGATGGTATCAGTATTGAGCCTATCGCTGCCGTATCTGCAGCCGCTGAACCGCTTACGCCTGCAAATAGCATGCTTGAGAGTATTGCAGATATTGCCAATCCTCCCCTTAAATGACCAACCGTGGCCTCCGCAAGATTGACAATTCTTTTTGAAAGCCCTCCCTGATCCATAAGATTTCCGGCAAACATAAAGAGGGGTACGGCCAACAGCATATAGGCATTTACACCGTCGAACATCCTTTGAGGTATCATGTATAACGGCATATGGGATTTTAAAAAAGCAAGCGTTGTTGCAACACCAATCGATAAAGATATGGGGAAAGACAGGACTATTAAAACAAACAGAATTATAAGCAAGTATATCATGGTTTTTTAAAGTTCGAAACCAATATATCTTTTGTTAAATGAATAATCCATACAGACGCCACAATGGGCAATATAGAAAATATGTATCCATAAGGTATTTCAAGCGTTGCCATTTTTTGCATCAAAAAAATTGGTATCATTTTAATGCTTTCTATTAAAATCAAGAGCCAAAAACCAAAAAAACTCAACTTTATAACAGTATTCAACAGTCTTTTTCCAAAATCAGGTAGTTTCTCTGCAAAAACATCAATACCAATATGGGCTGAGTGTTTATACGCTACAGTGGAACCTAAAAATGCTATAAACACAAGTAATATTTTGGATACCTCGTCAGACCAGTATATAGAACTGTTTAAAACATACCTAAAAAAGACAGCCAAAACCATTAGAACAGACAAAAAAACCATGAGCAACACCACGACAAACTCAACCAATTTGTTCACAGTGTCGCTCATATAGACGAAAAATGAAATAACAAATTTCATTTTGTTTTTAGCTTTAATATCTCATCGAGATATTTTCTTGCATCCCCTGTAAATCTATTCTTTAAAGGTTCAACCTTCTTCTTAAATGATTTAATGTCAGGATGCTCATCAATAATCATGCCTTTTTTCTTTAACTGACTTAAAAAGAACGCAACCTGTTTTCTATTTAATTTACGCTCATATATTGACGCTTCCTTTGCGGCCTCAAATAAAAGTTTCTGATATTTTGCAGGTAATGTATCGTAAAACTCTTTACTTCCAACAAAAACCAATGCCGAATAGACGTGCCTTGTTAATGAAAGATATTTTTGAACTTCATAGAGCTTGTATTGATATATAACAGCCAAGGGATTTTCTTCTCCGTCAATTACATGTTGGGCAAGCTGCGTATATATAGGCCAAGGCATGGGTGTTGGATTTGCACCAAGAGCTTTCCAAATGGCTATATGAAGCTGACTATTCATAACTCTAATTTTTAAGCCCTTAACATCTTCAGCCGTATGCATAGGCCTTACAGAGTTTGTCAGATTTCTAAACCCATTTTCCAAAAAATGAAAACCGATAAGATTAGCTTTAGGAAATTCGTTTAGTATAGCCCTTCCTATCTTTCCATCGAGAATTTCATCCGCCTTTTTGTAGCTATCAAATATGAAAGGGAATTCAATGGCTTTAATTGCTGGCACTATTTTGTCTATAGGACCTGCTGTTATTACACCTACTTGCAATGCCCCCATCTGGAGCTGCTGTAAGATGCTCGTTTCATTACCAACAGAACCCGAATGGTGGATAATAACCTTTATGTTGCCGTTGCTCCTTTGCTGCACTATCTCTTTAAATTTTTCAGCAGCTTCGTAATGAAATGTCTTTGGTGTTGTTACTATACCGAGATTGATAATGTATGTTTTGGCAAATACAGAGTTAGAAACAAACAAAAACAAGAATAAGAAAAGTACAACAGTTTTTCTTACCACAACACACACCTCCTAAAGTTTATTTTACATACTTTTCATAATTTGGGTTGGGATATTTATAAAAACCTTCACCTGTTTCTATCCCAAGTTTGCCTTTATCTAAAAACTCTTCTTTGATTTTCTTTGCTCTTTCAAACATCTCTTCATTTTTGGATTCTTTGGCTCTATTTGAAACAATATTATAAATCGTTCTTAGACCCACCAAGTCTATTACGCCAAAAGGCCCTATCTTTGATTTTGTGCTTATAATCCAAGCCTTATCGATATCTTCAAAATCGGCAACTCCATTAAAGTACAGCCTCTGAGCAGACTCAAGCCACGGAATTAGCATGGAATTTAAAACATAGGCAGCCTGCTCTTTATAAATCTTAATAGGCTCCATACCAATATTTTTTGCAAACTCTACAACCTTATTGAAAATTTCCATATCAGTTTCGCTATGCCCCATAATCTCAGCTATATTTGCTTCCCAGATGGGATTTGCAAAGTGTAAAGCCAAAAATCTTGAAGGGTTATCTATAGACTCTTTCAAATCGCTTGGCTTAAAGGTAGATGAATTGGTTGTTATGATAACGTTTTCTGATACAATGTTAGAGACCTTACCTAAAAAACCTCTTTTTAGATTTAAATCTTCAGGAATTGACTCAATCACTAAATCAACGTCTTTCAAGCATCCCTCAAGACTCACATAGTAAGATAGTTTTTCAAAAGGCTCCTTTGTCTTAAAAAGATTTGAGTATCTCATATGAAAGTCTTTGCAACGTCCTAAGGCCGTTTCATCTATTTCATAAACATTTACCTCAAACCCGGATAAAGCCACCTGCCAAGAGATTTGAGAACCCAACACCCCGCAACCGCAAACAGCAACTTTCATAAATCACCTCAACACAATTTTTAGTAATATTACACGAAGTAGCTAAATTAATAAAGTCTATTTGATAAATTTCTTAAAAAATGTTTTAATTGCACTATGTAAAAGAAGGGGGGTAATATGTCATCACATTTCGTTTCTTTGCTTGTGCATAATACCATTGCATTGATAACAATTATCAACCCAATAGCCGCAGCAAGTATAATGATTGGAATGTTGCCAAGCGGCTCTCATGATATCGTAAAACCTGTAGCTATAAAGGCAACATTGACCCTACTTGCAGCTTCATTTATAACGCTTTTTGGTGGTGAATTTATTTTTAAAATTTTTGGAATAAACACCATGTCATTGAAAGTTATTGGCGGCATAATTTTAATGATGATTGCCATTAATATGGCATACGGTCAACACAAACAAGGCAAACACACAAAAGAGGAGCACGACGAGGCGCAAGACAAAGAGGATGTTTCTATAGTCCCACTTGGTATACCAATACTCTTTGGCCCTGGCTTAATTGCCACCATAATTGTTCTTCAAAATAATTTAGCAGGTGAATCTCATATTATTCTGTCCTATGTATTAAACGGGGTATCAATCATAATTGCCTCTATAGTTACATTCTTTACGTTACTATACGCTGTTGCAATAGACAAACTGCTCGGCATAACTGGCATGAAAATACTAACACGTATTATGGGACTCATCGTCGGTGCAATAGCAGCACAATTTTTAATCAGTGGTGTAAAGGGGCTCTGGGGAATATAGACTTTTCACGTGTTGTAAAGTTTTTCGTAGTATTCTTCAATCATCCTATCGCTATCGAAGTATGGCAATGCATCTTTCATGGATTGTTTAACTACGCTAAGCCATTTGTCATTATCCTCATAATACATCGGCACTACCGTATCCTCCAATATATTCATCAGATTTGTAGCATCTATATCATCCTGCTCCTCAAAAGATAAACGTGTATCAACAGGGGGTATAACAAATGAGTTTATGCCATCTTTGGCAAACTCTATGAACCAACCATCCAGCGTAGATAAATTTATCGCACCATTCATTGAAGCCGTCATACCACTTGTACCTGAAGCTTCTCTTGTAAGTCTCGGTGTATTAAGCCAGACATCTGCTCCCCTCTTTAAAAGCTTAGATAGTCTAAGCTCATAGCCCACAAGCACTGCTGCTCTCTTTAGCGTTGAACATAAATTAATTAAATCGTTAAATAAATTTATTCCATATTGATCGAAAGGATAAGGTTTTCCAGCCCAAATAACCTGAATGGGTTGTTTTTCTCTTTCAACAAGATGTTTGAACCTCTCGATCTTCATCCTCAAAAGCCACGGTCTTTTATACTCAACAAACCTCCTCGCCCAAACAATCGTTAAAATGTCCTCATCAAAGATTTTGCCTGTTTGGTCTGCTACAACCTCAAAAAGTTCCTTTTTATAGCGTTTCTTTATAGCTTCAATCTCGTAGTCCATGTCATTTTCCAATGCCTCATATAACTCTTTACTTCTCCATAATTTAGGGCTCTGGGCATTTGTAACCGCAACAATATTGGACGTATCAACATCGTTCTTCCACATATCCACAGTTACTTCCCAATGTCTCTTGGACACTGCATTGGATTTTTTAGATAGCCTCAACGCTGCCAAAGTCAGGTTAAAGTCATCTCCATAAATGCCTGTAATTCTTTTAACCTCTTCAAGTTCAACTCCATCAAAGAAGTTTAGATGCTCGAGTTTTAATATGTTATGAGACTCGTTACCGGCCATTAAAGGCGTATGCGTAGTAAACACAAGCCTCTTTTTAACCTCATCCACGCTCTTATATTTGGAATATAAATAAAACGCTATTGGTATAGCGTGCCCTTCATTGATGTGATAAATATCAACCTCTTTGCCCAACTCATCCAAAACTTTCGCTCCACCTATACCCAACACAATTTCCTGCTTTATCCTTGTATCTTCATCGTTATCGTAGAGTTTCTTCGTTATCGTCCTTGCAAGGAAACTGTTCTCTTCAATGTCCGTCGAAAGTAGAATAACGGGCGCTGTTTTAAATATGGACGGATCCAAATAATAAGCTCTGACTTTTACTTCTTCGCCGTGTATCGTTATGGACGTTGTCAAAATCTCCTTCAAAAAGTAGTACTTCTTCCTTCTAAACTCAACTTTCATATAATCTTCATAATCCCTTTCCTGGTCGTAATAACCCTCTGTCCAAAGTATACCAACCCCTGTAACGTCACAACCGTTTTCATAAGCACTCTTAAGGTAACTACCCGCCAAAAAACCCAAGCCACCAGCATAGGTCTTTAAGCATTGATCTATTGCAAACTCCATCGATAAATAAACAACCTTTTTATCTTTACAGAACTCCTCCCTATCCATAAACACACCCCCTCCTTTTTAACAATAAATATACAACAACAATTCAAAAACGACAACATAATTTAAATGCTTTAAAGCCGTTAGAAAGTATGGTAAAATAAAAATAAGTTTAGGTTATAAATAAGGAGGCATTTATGGGAATAGGTATTCTGTGTTCTGGCGGCGACTCAGCTGGAATGAACCCTGCCATTAGATATTTTGTCGATAAGTGTATTTCAAAAGGTGAAGAACCGTATTTTATCTACAGCGGATTTGAAGGTATGATCGATGGAAAGATAAAAAGGGCAACACATAAAGATGTTTCGGGTATACTCTACAAAGGTGGAACGATAATTAAATCCTCACGTTCAAAAAGGTTCTTTGAAAAAAAATATAGAGAACAGGCATACGAACAATTAAAAAAGCACGGTATAGAGAAATTGGTTGTTTTGGGTGGTAATGGATCGTTTAAGGGCTTAAAGGTCTTTCATAATGAATTCGGTGTTAAGTTTATCGGTATACCAGCAACCATTGACAACGACATATACGCAACCGAATACTGTTTGGGTGTAGATACGGCCCTGAACGTCATAAGGATGTCTTTGGATTACATCAGAGACACGGCTTCCTCATTTAGACGAGCATTCGTCATTGAGATAATGGGGCGAGAGTGTGGATACTTGGCTTTAGTCTCCGCCCTGACAAGCGGTGCTGAGGTCTGTGTAATACCAGAGCTGGGGTATAATCTAAACAATTTGAGGGTAAGACTGGAAAAAGAAATCGAGAAAGGCAGGGACTACATACTAGCCATTGTAGCGGAAGGCACTGGAGCAACAAATGAGATTGCAGAGTGGCTAAAGAACGATCTACACATGGACACGCGCATAACGATTCTGGGTCATATTCAAAGGGGCGGCAGCCCAACGGTTTACGATAGGCTTATGGGTTATGATTTTATAGAACACGGTCTTGAAGCCCTACTTAGTGGAAAAATTGAAGAGGGCGTTGTAGTATTCAGAAAAGGTGAGTTTTTCATAGAATCGATAGATTACGTTGCTTCAAACCAATACAAAATCAAGGATGAACTGTTGAAGTTGGCCGGTAAACTAACTGGCGTTTATGTGTAAAAAAGGAGTAAAGCCATGATAGAAAAAGATTTGGAGAGTATGGGTATAATAAATCTGAATAGTGTAAAAAGAAATCTAAATTCCCCCATGCTTTATGAAGAGTCAATAAAAAACAAAGAGGGCTTAATAGCACATTTAGGGGCAATGGTTGTAAAAAGCGGCAAATACACAGGCAGATCGCCAGAAAACAGGTTCATCGTTTATCAAGAACCGTCTTCAAAGAATATTTGGTGGTCAAAGGAAAACAAGCCCTTCGATAAGGATAAATACGAAACGCTTTACAACAGGATTATTGCCTATCTACAAAGAAAGAACATCTACGTGATGGACGGTTATGCAGGCGCCCATCCAAACTATAGGATCCCCGTAAGGGTCATATCAAGATGGGCATGGCATTCGCTCTTTGCAAGAAACATGTTTATACGTGAACTGGACCAGGAAAAACTAAAAACGTTCAAGCCCGAAATTAAGCTTATCGTAATACCAGAATTCCATGCATCTCCAAGGATCGATGGAACAAACTCGGAAGCCTTTGTTATCCTAAATATAGACAAAAAGGAGATCATTATTGGCGGAACGGGTTATGCAGGGGAAATAAAAAAGGCCGTTTTCAGCACAGTTAACTACTTCTTCCCTTTAAAAGGCATCATGACAATGCATTCAAGCGCCAATATGGGCAAGAACGGCGACGTGGCGGTGTTCTTTGGACTGTCTGGAACAGGCAAAACAACTCTATCGAGCGACCCAAATAGATTTTTAATCGGAGATGACGAAATAGCGTGGTGCGACGACGGTGTATTCAACATAGAAGGCGGCTGTTATGCAAAGGTAATCAGGCTCTCAAAAGAAGATGAGCCGTTGATCTACGAGGCAACGAGAAAATTCGGGACAATATTGGAAAATGTTGTGATAAATGAAGAGACGCGAAGGGTGGA
>JALTCA010000118.1:0-1209 GCA_027008245.1 Desulfurellales bacterium | reverse complement strand
CCCTGATTGAATCTAACACATCACTTGGTGATAATCCGTAGAGTGCCAGTTTTGGATAGTTGAGTTTTACTACAATTTGAGGGATCTTTACCTTTGTGTTGTTGATGATGTCATTTATGCCGGGAGTTGAGGACATGATTCTTTGAACCCTTTGAGATAACTTTATAAGCTCATTCTCGTTGTTCCCATAGATGGTTACACCAAACATGGCAGGCATTCCTGAGAAACTCTCATCTATTTTTTCCTGTGTTGGCTGGTGGTACATAAAGGTTATGCTTGAAAATTTTGAGTAGATTTTTCTTAGGTCATTTATAATCTCGTTTACATTCTCGGTTCTGACATTTTTGGGCTTCAGCTTCATTGTTATTTCTCCCCTGTTTACACCTTCTACCTGAAAGCCCGCCTCGGGTGATCCTGTTCTTCTGAAAACGGTTTCTATGTTGGGATTTGAGAGCGCTATGGCACTGAGAATTTTTCCTATTCTATTGCTCTCCTTTAACGATGTTCCAGGTGGCATAACATATTCTATGAGTATGGCACCCTCATCTATTGGCGGCAAGAAACTAACCCTATCCAAAAATGCGCTGCCTATAGCCAACACAAAGAAAACAAAAGAGGCGAATAGGACTAAAAATTTGTGTTTAAATGAGGAGTTTAAAAACTTATGGACTAAATCCTTTAAAGAATTGACTATTTTAATCCCTAGGTAGTTATCTTCAATCTGAGTTATCTTACCCTCGGAGAACATTACAGGAACAACTGTTAAGGACAGAATTAAGGAAACAAGCAGGGCGGTGCTTATGGTAAACGCGAAAGGCTTGAGAAAGATAGAAGCCATTCCACCAACAATGACAAGCGGTAAGAATGCTGCCACAGTTGTAAATGTTCCCGATGCATCTGGACCTGATATTTCAACCGCTCCTTCTATGCTTGCCTTCTCACTGTTCAGTGTAGAGAGGGCGTGTCTGTAGATGTTTTCCGTTACAACTATGGAATCATCCACTATCATACCTATTGCAAGGACTAACGCCACCATTGTGATAACATTTAACCCCAGACCGTACATCTGCATGAAGAAAAGTGTGGCTAAAAAGGTTAAGGGAATCGTGAATGCCACAATGAGAGTTGGTTTTATGTCGCCTAAGAACAGCCACAGTATGAGCACAACAAGCAGAGCTCCAAAGATAAGGTCGTTTGTTATCTCATGGC
>JALTCA010000117.1:0-15086 GCA_027008245.1 Desulfurellales bacterium | reverse complement strand
GAAGGGCTTATTAATCCTATAAGGACAACCGGTAATATCAGACTTTATACCGATGATGATATTGAAGATATAAAGTTTATAAGGGAAATGACACAGGAGTTGGGTGTTAACCTTGCTGGTGTTGATATTATAATGAGAATGAAAAGGCAGATAGAACAGCTTCATGAAGTTATAGAAAATCTTGAAAAGGCTTTAAGAAGGAAAATTGAGGAAGAACAGGCAAGAAAGAGTAGCCTTGTTAAGAAGAAACCGTCTAACATAGTTGAAATAAAAATAGAAAGGGAGTAGGCTACTTGCCCAACTCCTCAGATCTCTTTGTTGCGGCGTATACCGCTTCTATGAATGCTCCACGTACACCGCTTTTTTCTAATTCGGCCAAGCCAAAAATTGTTGTTCCGCCGGGTGATGCCACCATGTCTTTGAGCTCTGCTGGGTGTTTGCCCGTTTTTAAGACTAGCTCTGCAGCACCTTTCACCGTTTGGGCAGCGAGTTTCAATGCGTCTTCCCTTCTTAATCCTACCTTTACACCGCCGTCTGCCAATGCTTCTATAACTTCAAAAATATAAGCAGGACCGCTTCCTGATAAACCTGTTACAGCATCCATGTAGCGTTCATTGTGTATTACAACGACCTCGCCAACAAGCCCAAGTATCGCCATTGCCATCTCTTCATCTTCTTTTGTTGTTCGCGGTCCGCAGTATATGGCACTTGCTGCCTGTTTTACAATTGCTGCTATGTTTGGCATCACGCGGATAAATCTGCCTTTTTTGAGGACAGAGCGCATAACTTCCACTTTAATCCCTGCTGCTATTGATATTATGAGTTTGCTGTTGTCGATGAATGGGTAGATGTTTTGCAAACAATCCACTATATCTATTGGTTGTATAGCTAATATTATTATATCGGATTCTTTGGCCAACTCTGGATTGTCAAGTGCCTTAACTCCGTATTTTTCTTCAACTTTTTTAACAACTTCAGGCTTGTCTGAAATTACGATGTTCTTTTTACTAATGCCTACACTCAACAGCCCGCTTAAAAGCGCCGAGCCCATTTTACCAACACCGATAATACCTATAATTTTGTCTTTTAGCATAAGAACCCCCTTGTTTTTTCAAGTAAGATTATAAAAAAATACCAAAAAAGCAAGGGTTTAGATGTTTTTATTGAGAAATTTGTGTTTTTACGATTTTTTCATGGGCTTTGCCATATTTTTATAAGAGAATTTGGTTTATTAAAGTTAAACTTGCTCTTGATGTGTTTAAACTTCTGAAGGAGGAAATTGAGATGCAGTGGAATAAGGTGAAAATAATTATTTTTGTATCAATTTTTGTTTTAATTTTTTGCTTTTCTAATATTGTCGTTGCTAAAGTAGAGTACATCAAAGGTGAAATTATTAGCGTAAATAAAAATATTCTAACTATTTTTAACTTTGAAACACAAGAGAAAGAAAATTATCTTATTACTGACAAAACAGATATTAAATCTGACTCATTAGTATTACTTGCAAAAGGTAAAACTTTGCTTAAAACAAATAGGTTTTTAAGAAAAGGGTATGAGGTGCTAATTGAGGTAAATGCTGAAAATAAAACTCTTATTAAAATTACAGTTAAGGAGATTCCAAAATGAAAAAAATATTGTTTGTTTTGGTGTTTATTATAACACTTTATCCCCGTATTTCTGCTGCTTCTATGACTGATTACTGCGCAGTACCACCGTTTATAACCCAATCCGTTTATCCTAATATTCTGATTATTCTGGATAATTCTGGGAGTATGTATAATTTTGCTTATAAAAATGACTTTAATCCGTCTATTACTTATTATGGCTATTTTGATTCTAATAAAAAGTATAAATACGATAATAGCGGTGAGTATTTTTATGAGGATGCATCCGGTGAGTGGGATGGTAATTTTTTGAATTGGCTTACCATGAGAAGAGTGGATATATTAAAAAAAGTGTTAGCCGGTGGCAGAGAAGAAAAAATAGGGGGAGTGTGGTATTTAATAGGTGCTCCAGATCCTGATAGAGACTACAATAAAGAATATAGCAATGTAGATGATTATACGCCATATAGTGGGAGTCAAAGTTTTCTTGTTACTGGTGGTAAATTTTATGTTGGGTATTGGGATGGAAACGTTTTTTATTATTATAACAACCCTTATTATATAAAGATTAAACTTGAAGGTGAAAAAACTGGTATAGTTCAGAAAATGTGGAATAAAGTTAGGTTCGGACTTATGTTTTTTAATGTAGGAAATAAATATGAGGATGGAGTTAACTTAGATGGTGGATATGTGGCGGAATGGATATCGGGGCCAGGTGAAAATCAGGACTTGGTAAATGAGATTAGAAATGTAGAGCCTTCGACCTGGACTCCTTTAGCTGAGACTTATTATGAGGTCATAAGATATTTTGAGGCGGAAGGCTCTGCATATAATAGAGGCGTTGATTACTCTCATAATGATCCTGTTCAGTATAGATGTCAAAAAAACTTTGTTCTTCTTATTACTGATGGTGAATCAACAAAAGATAAGAATTTACCTGGGAGTTATTTTGATGGCAGCGTTGAAAAGGTGACAGATTCCAATTTAAATATTAAAACATGGATGGATAAAATTGCAGAGAACGAGGGTTATTCATCCCAATGGGATTCTGATTTTTCAGGGGATGGAACTTATTATTTGGAGGGTGTAGCCTATTATAGTCATGTTTCTGATTTAAGAAATGATATGAACGGCACTCAAAACTTAAGCTTATATGTAGTCTATACATTTGGGAATAGTGATATAGCCAGAGATTTACTGAAAAAAGCCGCAAAGTATGGTGGATTTAACGATATGAATGATGACGACGTACCTGATTTACAGAAAGAATGGGATAGTAACGGAGATGGGGTACCGGATAACTATTTTGAAGCTCAAGATGGATATAAAATTGAGGAAGACATATATAAGGTTATTTCTAATATTTTGAAAAAAACATCTTCCGGTACCTCTGTTTCTGTTTTGGCAAAACGAGTAAATATGGGATCTTTGCTTAATCAGGCTGTATTTTATGCAAAGAAAGATATAGACGGAACAGATATAAATTGGATAGGTCAGTTGTTTACGTATTGGTTCTATATTAATGGTTATGTACAGAATATTAGAGAGGATACAATTACAAACCATGCTTTAGATATTTGTTCATATGGATCATCTGGTGGGGATGAAATACTGGAATTTAACGTTGATAACACTACTGGCGATCTTGAAATAAAGAAATACAAGAGCATGTGCGATGGTAGTATAGATAATAGTACACCTCCATACACTGCTTATAGTTTGGATAACCTCAGTAGCTTATGGGAAGCAGGGGAAATATTGGCAACGACATCTCCGGATGATAGAGTCATCTATACTGTCGGTAGTGATAATACCCTTGTACCGTTTGATATAGATAACGAGAATGAATTCAAAAGTTACCTTGGTGATAATTCTACGTTTCCTGATAATATGACTGTTGAGGACATTATCAATTATATAAGAGGTAAGGATATTTCGGGTGCCAGAAATAGAAGCTATGATAACGGGACAAAAACGTGGAAGTTAGGGGATATTATTTACTCGTCGCCAAAAGTAGTTTATTATGACAACTATTCAATGGTTTTTGTCGGTGCAAATGATGGTATGTTGCATGCATTTAGATTGGGTAATGTTGCGCAAAATGGTTTAGGTGTTTATCAAGCGGCAAAATTAACAAATAGCGTGGGCGACAGCGGTTATTCTGAATTAGGCAAGGAAGAATGGGCTTTTATTCCAAAGGATGTATTGCCATATTTGAGATATCTTGCAGATCCTAATTATTGTCACATATACACTGTAGATTTAACACCTTTTATTGTTTACGATACAGATCAATCGGGTGGTGGTTTAAATGTTAACAAAATTATACTGATTGGTGGTATGAGGATGGGTGGTGGTGTAACAGGATGTACAGCGGCTGATGGTTGTATAAATCCCCCAAGCGATACATGTCCGTCCTCAGCTTACAATAGTGATAATGGTAGCTGCGTGGGCAGGTCTTCTTACTTTGCTCTTGATATAACAGACCCAACCAAGCCTAAGTTTTTGTGGGAGTTCAATAGACCCGGTTTAGGCTTTTCTTATTCCGGTCCAGGTATAATAAAGAGAAAGGCAGATAATGGCAGCACTGTTTATTATGTAGTTTTTACATCTGGTCCAACGGATTATGAAGGGAAATCAGCTCAGGATTTGCATTTGTATATATTAAGATTAAATAGTAATTTTACGATTAATAAAGTATTTGATGAAACAAATAAAATAGGAAACCAAAATCATGCATTTGGCTCACGAATCATGAGCGATGGCATTGATAAAGATGGTGATGGGAATACGGATTTACTATTTTTTGGTATGACTCAACTTAATGGTAGCGCATGGCAGGGTAATGTTTTTGCAATAAGGCCCAATGATAGTTTAAATCCTGATGATTGGGATTATTTTAAAGTCTTCAATAAAGGTACGAGCGCAATAACTTCAAGCATTAAGTATATGAAGTGTTTTAATCACGATTACATATATTTCGGTACAGGGAGATGGTATTATAGAGGTGACGATCCAGGACAGAATAGTAACGATCAAGAGCAGCTATACGGTGTTATGATAGATGGTTGTTTTGATGGAAATTGTAATGTGAATCAGGCAAAAAATACCGATCAGTCGTGTAATGAGTTAGATAGCAATATAAAGGTTTGGGCTTGGAAGGTGGATCTTGACCCTAAAGAAGAAGGTTTTGATAAAGAAAGACTAATATCTGATCCAGCTGTTGATCCAGCGGATAACCTTGTTTTCTTTGCAACGTCTGAACCCTCATCTGACATTTGTGATTTCGGTGGACGTTCGAGAATGTGGGGTTTGAACTGTGCAAGTGGCTTGAGTATGTTTGAAAGTTGTCCCAATGGGGGAAGTTATAAGTCCAAAATTTTGTCTACAGCTGTACTAATGCAGCTGTCAAGGGGGAATATTGTTCAGGTGAATGAAAATTCGTTTGTCAAAAAAGGCGGAAAGGCAACTAATTGGTACACTGGTATAACGCCAGAAACTCCTCCAATTTTGCCATCAGAAGGCAGTAAAATAAAGCCCTATATTATGTTATGGATGGAAAAATAGTAAATATAAAAGGTCTAACTCTTATAGAACTTTTGGTTGTTATAGCCGTTTTGGCTATTATTTTGTCTATTTCTATACCATCTTATAATAGATGGTTGGCAAAAAATAGACTGGAGAGTGATGTAAATAAGATTTATTCAACGTTGAATGATTTGAGGATGAAGGCGTTTACGCAGAAGGTGGAGTGTAAGTTGGTTTGGAGTAGTGACGAGTTTTATAATATGACAGTATATTGTGGCAATATAAATATCGGTGAGATTACTTTGCATTATAAATTTAAGGGTGGTATGAGTTGTAATGTAAAGTACGTTGATTTTTCCACCGATGGTACTGCGGACCATTTGGGTAAAATTTTTTACTCTGGTGGTGATAATTTTGGTGCTAAATATGATTGTGTTAAAATTTCGAGATTTAGAATCCTAAAAGGTAAGATGTCAGGGGGCGATTGTGTCGCTCAATAAGGGTTTTACGTTAATTGAACTTCTAATAAGTATGATCATTGTCTTGATAATTTTTTTGGCCTTGGATAAGGCTTTAATTTTGTACACTAAGATCAATGTGTTGAATGCTTTGAGGAACGAAGCTATTACATTGGCACAATCTTGCGTTGAGGATTTGAGAGTTGGTAATGACTGCCCAGATAATTACACGTTTAATTATAGAAATTACGCGGTTGATTATATAATTAATGCGCCCGACGTGAATAGTTTGGATAATGGAACGACAAATAATATTGCAGTTACGGTAAGTTACTCCTATGCTGGATCCAACTTTTTGTACGAGATTGAAACTGTTATTTATAAGGATATCAGCAAATGATAAATAACAAAGGTTTGACACTTGTAGAATTGCTTGTCGCTTTGGCTATATTTGCCATAGTTATTGCTATAATATTTAATAGCTACCTTTCTATACTCAAGCCTCAGAATCAGCAGGTAAGTATAGCAGAAAATAACATGAACAGAATTGTTGGCTTAGAGGTTTTAAGAAAGGACATAGAGATGGCGGGTTTTGGCTTGCCTTGGGAGGTGGATACAAGTTATTCTGAGGCTGCAAGTAATTCTTCATATACTCCGGATCCTTCTGATTTGAATGCTAAAGATCCAAATGAACCGCCGGCGTTTTCTTTTTCTAATAATGGTAATACTAAAGCCAATAACTCAGATGTTTTGGTTATACGCTCGACAATTGCTGCTTTGAATAGTGTAACCACGCACTGGGGATACCTTTATAAAGATGCCTACGGTAATACTCACTTTAACAATTTGGGAGACAACAGTAGTATAGATGGGAGTTCATATTTTATCGTTGTTGAACCTGTTGCTATGCAGTTTGAGAAATATTTAACATACAACAACATATCGTCTTTTGATACAGAAGGGAAAATCTATCTGGTCTTTGGTCTTAGCGATAATGGAGAAAGAATGCCTTTTAACAGGGTCGATTACTATCTAAAGAAACCAGACACGAATTTTCCGAAAGTGTGTGATAATGACACTTACATACTTTACAGGGCTACTATAAATCAGAGTAATGGCGAAAGAAATCCTCAACCAATTCTGGAATGCGTTAAGGATTTCCAGTTAGTTTTCCTGTGTTCCAATGGTGTTAATGCGTGTTTAGATAATGCTTATGACGAAAGAAAAGATTTGAAGCAGGTAAGAGTGTTTATACTATTGCAGGATGGCAAGAGTGATCCCAATTTTGAGTTTAAGAAAACGATTTATATAAAAGATAACGATGTTGATACGAGCAAATCTTTCACGCCGACCGGTGATGAGGTTCATTATCGATGGAAACTGATAGAGTTAATCGTTAACCCACTTAACATAAACATCAGAGAAAGGAACCTCGAATGAAAAACATAAGAGATAAGAAAGGACTTGCTTTAGTTATTGCTCTGGTTTTGTCACTTTTGGCGATGGGTTTTATAGCGATATTAATGAACCTTGTTGTAACGGGAACTAAGATGTCTGGTTCTTCTAAGGTTTATACCTCAGCTCTTGAGTCTGCTAAAGGTGGGGTTGAGTACTTTATTCAAAGCATGGCAGGTTTTGTGTATCATAAAGGTTTACCAACAGATACAACTGCAATGTGTAAAGTCCAGCAGGATACATCAAACTGGGCACAAAGTTGCCAGGGTTATATGCAGGCAAATTCAAGGATAAGTAGTGCTCAGGATCTTTCTTCTCACTCAAGCATAGACGACATTATTAACTATTATGACAGCAAGACTATTATGGGCGACTATGAGGTTTACATGAAATTGGTTGATGCCCGTGGCTCTGCCGATGGTAAGTGGTATTACACGTTTGACGTTGTTGCTGAGAATAAAAATAACACAAACGAGAGAGCATGGTTGATTGTGTTTATAAGAACAGATTGATTGGTTTTGCATATGATTTTACCCTTGACAAATCTGAAGCTTTAAGTATATTTCATACTGCGAGGTGGGCCGCTAGCTCAGTTGGTAGAGCAACGGACTCTTAATCCGTCGGTCGTAGGTTCGACCCCTACGCGGCTCACCATTTCTTTTTTATTTTTTACCCTTATGGTGAGTATAGCTCAGTTGGCAGAGCACCAGGTTGTGGCCCTGGGGGTCGTGGGTTCAAGTCCCACTACTCACCCCATTTTTCTTTCAAGGAGAAGATAATTGGATGCTTATAACAAGGGAAGATAGAGATGTAAAAAGGGCTATTTCTATACTTTTTAGTGGTGGAGTGCTGATCTATCCTGCCTTCACAATTTACGGTTTTGGTGCAGGTTTGTTTGATTATTATGCAAACAAAAGGATATTTGCACTTAAAAAGAGGGATATTTCTAAGCCGTTTTTGATTATTGCTAAAGAGGATTTCATTCTCAGGTGTGCTACGAATGTTGAGAAAGATAGATTGATCTATCTTCTTAAAAACACTATAACAGTTGTTGTGAACGTGTCGTTTGAATTTCCGTTCTATGTGACTTTGAACGGAACTGTGGCATTTAGATTGGCAAATACGCCGTTTTTGGATAGGATTTGCTCAAAGACGCCAATTACATCTACTAGTATCAACGTGTCAGGAAGCAGAGAATCCTTGATGGACGAGAAATTTATCTTTAAAAAATACAGAAAAAGTGTAGATGGCATGGTTTTTGGCAAGGTTGTTGGCGAGCAGTCGACGATTGTTAGGTTGGAAGGAACACGTATTACAGTTTTAAGAAAAGGTTACAATAGCGAGAAGGTTAAGGAGGTTTTGTAATGGTTGAAGTGTCAAGAAGAATAAAACAATTGCCACCCTATCTGTTTGCGGAAATTGACAGATTAAAGGAAGAGGTGATTGCCAAAGGTATGGATGTCATAGACTTGGGCGTGGGCGATCCGGATATACCAACGCCGGATGAAATTATTGATGCGGCGAAGAAGGCTTTAGAAAAGTCTGAAAACCACAGGTATCCGAGCTACGTCGGCATGTATGAGTTTAGAAAGGCTGTGGTTGATTGGTATAAAAGAAGGTTTAACGTTGAATTAGACCCAAATACCGAGGTCGTGAGCTTGATTGGTTCAAAGGAGGGCATAGCTCATTTGCCGCTTGCATACATTGACAGCGGAGATTGCGCGCTTGTGCCAGATCCTGGTTATCCCGTGTATCCTGTTGCCGTTATGTTTGCGGGCGGTGAAGTCTATAAGATGCCGCTTCTTGAAGAAAATGGTTTTTTACCCGATTTGGATGCGATTGATAGGGATATTTTAAAGAAAACAAAGTTGATGTTTATTGGATATCCAAACAATCCGACCTCTGCTGTGGCTGAGAAGGATTTTTATAAAAGGGTTGTTGAGCTTGCAAAGGAGTTTGATTTTATTGTGGCAAGCGACAATGCCTATTCAGAGATCTGTTACGACAATTACAAACCCATCAGCTTTTTAGAAGTCGAGGGGGCAAAGGATGTGGGCATAGAGTTCCATTCACTTTCAAAGACGTTCAATATGACAGGCTGGAGGATTGGTTTTGCCGTAGGAAATAGAGATGTCATAGCCGCTTTGGGTAAGGTTAAAACAAACATCGACTCCGGCATTTTTCAGACCGTTCAAGAGGCTGGTACTTATGCTTTAAACCACGCTGAAGCCTTGAATGAGAAGATTAGGAATGTTTTTCAAAAGAGAAGGGATCAGATGGCCGAGGCTTTACAAAAAGCAGATTTTGAGTTTAAAAAGCCCCTTGCAACGTTCTATTTCTGGGTGAAGGTTCCAAAGGGTTTTACATCTGCCGAATTTACAAAGAAGCTATTGCAGGAAAAGGGTATAGTTGTAACGCCGGGTAATGGTTTCGGTAATGCTGGCGAGGGTTATTTTAGAATTAGCATAACGAGTCCAAGAGTTGAAGAAGCTGTTGAGAGGATAAAGAGCGCCGTTGTATAACAGGTGGATTTTTCTCGGTTTAGGAAGCAATGTTGGCAATAGGAAAAAAAATATAAGGTTGGCTATAGCTTATTTGTCAAAAAAGATCACAGTGATTAAAGTTTCTAAATTCTATGAGAGTAAACCGTGGGGATACAAAAGGCAAAAAAACTTTTGTAATGTTGTTTTAAAAATTGATTGTAGCTTAAAACCCATTGATTTACTTAAATTCGCTAAATCTATAGAAAGAAAGTTAGGTAGAATTAAGAAATTTAAGTGGGGGCCGAGAACAATTGATGTTGACATAATTGCTTATAAGAATACAATTCTAAATAAGGGAAAATTAACGTTGCCACATAAGTATGCACATCGGAGGTTATTTGTAATTAAACCATTAGTTGAGGTCGGAGCGGAACTTAAGCTTGGTGGAGTTGAGTTAAAATTACTTCAACAAAGGCTTGAAGGCGAAGACAGCCTCGAGACCTGTTAAGGAGTTTTTATTGTATTGTATAGGTAAAAGACCCCAATTTGGGGCTTTAAACCTCCATAATGTAAATTATTTGGCCTGGATGCACTTAAACCTGTGCATTCAGGCTTTTTTATTTAGTTAAAAAGAAGGGGGGCTATTATGGCTGTTACAGTTCCAAAGGTAAAATCTATGAAGGGTAAGGAAAAGATCTCCATGATTACGGCTTACGATTACACGTCCGCGCGCATCGCAGATGAAGCTGGTATTGACATAATTTTA
The DNA here is from genome assembly GCA_027008245.1 of Desulfurellales bacterium. GTDB lineage: Bacteria > Campylobacterota_A > Desulfurellia > Desulfurellales > Hippeaceae > Hippea. The sequence goes on along the minus strand of JALTCA010000117.1, from coordinate 4,792 downwards.
GTGGGTGACTCTTTGGCTATGGTTATGCAGGGTAAGAGCTCCACAATTCCTGTGACTGTAGATGAGATGATTTACCATGCTAAAATGGTTAGGCAGGGTGCTAAGAATGCGTTGATTGTTGTTGATATGCCGTTTATGAGCTATCAGGCCGATTATGCAGAGGCTGTGAAGAACGCCGGTAGGATTTTAAAAGAAACCGGATGTGATGCTGTGAAACTTGAAGGAGGCAGAGAATTCGTGCCGACGATCAATAGCATTGTTGCAGCTGGTATTCCCGTGATGGGTCATCTTGGTTTGACGCCCCAGTCAATCAATATCTTTGGATCGTACAAGGCTCGTGGAAAAGAGGAGAAAGAAGCTCAGAAAATAAAGGAAGATGCTAAGTATTTAGAAGAAGCTGGTGTATTCTCAATAGTGTTAGAGTCTGTGCCAAAACAGTTGGCAAAAGAGATAACGGACTCCGTCGGCATACCTACAATTGGCATTGGTGCGGGTGTTCATACAGATGGTCAAGTTTTGGTTTACCATGATATGCTTGGTATTTTTGACGATTTTAAGCCTAAATTTGTTAAAAGATACGCTCATTTGAAGAAGATAACCCTTGAAGCCATAGGGACATATATAAAAGAGGTTAAAAAAGGTGAATTCCCTACAGATGAGCACTCTTACCTGTGAGGTGTTGGCATGAGGATTATTTACGATGCAAAGGAGATGCAGGGTATTGCCGATAAATATAAGGAATGGGGAAAGACAATAGGTTTTGTCCCCACAATGGGCTACCTTCATGAGGGGCATCTGTCTTTGGTCAGACAGGCAAAAAAGGACAACGATGTTGTGTTTGTTAGTATTTTTGTAAATCCGTTGCAATTTGCTCCAAATGAGGATCTTGATAAGTATCCAAGGGATTTAAAAAGGGATGAGGAGCTTTTGAAGAATGAAGGTGTGGATTTTCTGTTTTATCCCTCCGTTGAGGATATGTATCCTAAGGGCTTTCAAACATATGTTGAGGTTGAAAAACTGACGAAGGTGTTAGAAGGCAAAAGCAGGCCTACACACTTTAGGGGTGTTACAACCGTTGTTACAAAGTTGTTTAACGTCACAAAACCCCATAGGGCGTATTTTGGCAAGAAAGATGCCCAGCAGTTGATAGTCATAAAGCGCATGGTTCAGGATCTCAATATGGACATAGAGATTATAGGTATGCCCATTGTGAGAGAAGAAGATGGCCTCGCAATGAGCTCAAGGAATAAATACTTGAAAGGTGAAGAAAGAGTACAGGCTGTTTGCCTGTATAAAGCCTTAAAAAGGGCAGAGGAGCTGATATCTCGTGGTGAAGATAATGCAGATGTTATCGTCAACGATATGAGTAAGGTTATTGAAGGGTATCCATTGGCTGAAATTGACTATATCAGTGTGAACAGGATTTCGGATTTAGAGGAGCTCAAGAAGATAGAGAAAGGTAATACGCTTGTGAGTTTGGCCGTTAGGATAGAAAACACAAGGCTTATAGACAATATGTGGTTTTGAAAATAATGTTGGGAGGTTTTTAATATGGTAAGACAGGTTTTGGTAGGTAAAATCCACAGGGCTACAGTTACAGAGGCCGACTTAAACTATGTTGGTAGTATTACCATTGATGAGGATCTCATGGAAGCCGCCAATATGAAGGAGTACGAACTTGTTCATGTGTGGAATATTGACAACGGTGAGAGGTTTGAAACCTACACAATTAAAGGCAAAAGGGGCAGCGGTGTGATATGCTTAAACGGTGCGGCCGCTCGCAAGGTTTCAGTAGGAGACAAAGTTATTATTGCGGCATTTGGCATGATGGATGAGGAAGAGCTTGAAAACCATAAGCCAAGTATTGTAATAGTAGACGATAAGAATAGAATTGCTGAGCAGCACAAGGGTATGTAGTGATAAGAGCGCTGTCTTTGATGGGTCAGTTGGGATACGGTTATAACAGGGATTCGTTTGCAAAGGCTATAGGCGAAGGTATTGATTTTATTGGCGTCGATGCGGGCTCCATAGACTCAGGCCCTTACTTTTTGGGCTCTGGCAACATGAAGGCTAACTATGATGCCACGCTCTCCGATTTGGAATTCCCTCTGATTATGGCGTTGAACAAGAGAATTCCATTTATTATTGGTTCTGCCGGTTATGCGGGAAGCGACACGCACCTCTCTAAGTTTATGGAAATCGTTGAGGATATAGCAAAAGATAACGACCTGCACTTCAGGGTGGCTGTGATTCACTCGGAACTCGACAAAAGCGTTATTTTGGATCTTTTAAAAGAGGGCAAAATTGCAAGCTACGAAGGAAATCCGTCTCTGAGTGAAGATGACATAAAATCGTCAACACATATCGTTGCGCAGATTGGCGTAAAGAGGTTCATTGAGGCTTTGGAGAAAGGTGCCGAGCTTATTGTTGGTGGGCGGGCGACAGATGCGTCGATCTATGCTGCATATCCTTTGCTTAAAGGTTGTAACCCTGATTTGGTTTGGCATATGGCCAAAATCATTGAGTGTGGGGCTTTGTGTGCTAAGCCTGCAAGCCCGTCTGATGCACTGCTTGGATGGGTAGATGATGGTGCATTCTATTTGAAACCGCCGAACGAAACCAGACGTTGCACGGTGGATTCTGCAATGGCGCACACCCTTTATGAGAACACAAATCCGTTTATTATAGAAGAGCCTGACGGAACGCTGTTTTTGGAAGATGCAAAGTATGAGCAATTCGATGAGAAGACGGTGAAGATTTATGGTGCAAAGTGGAAGGAAAAGGAAAGACCGACCTTTAAGATAGAAGGGGCAAAGCGCTCGGGTTTTAGGACAATAGCCATAATGGGCGTGAGAAATCCAGACATGATAGCCGTTTTTGACGATATCTTGGATGAGGTGAGGCAGCAGGCTGAAAATCGGTTTGGAAACGGTTTTACCTTAAATTTCAGGCAGTACGGTAAAAACGGTGTATTGGGGAGTATGGAGTTTGATGGTAATTTACATGAAATTGGTTTGATTGTCGATGTAGTGGCAGATGATCAGGCTTTCGCCCACAAGGTTTGCTCTGTTGTAAAATCTACACTACAGCATTACGACTATAAGGGGCGCATAGCGACAGGCGCCAATGTGGCGTTTCCTTATTCTCCCGCCGAGATTGATGTGGGTGAGGTCTACGAGTTCAGTGTTTATCACATTGTTGAAGAGGATTTAAACAACTATTTCAGGTTAGAGGAGATAGAGTTTTGAAACTAAAGGAAGCTGTAAAGGTTTTGAGAAGCAAGAACGCAGGTGTTTGGCATATAACGATAGATATTGTTTTTAAAAACAAAGATCTCTATGAAAAGTCAAAAGCCAGGTTAAACAGGGATTACTTTTGCAGGTTGTTCAATAGAAAAAGTTTAGACTACTTTGAGTGTGACGGTATAAACACGTTAAAAATCTCTTTTTTGAGGAATACTTCAGCCGGATCTTTGAATGATGTAGATTGTCTTGGTGCAAATTTCTATATACCATTGTTAGGTGTTGAGATATGAAAGTTTTAATTATTGGTGCAGGTAGTGTTGGTTTAGGCCTTGGCGGTTTTCTGATTAATGCCGGTGTAGATGTAAGCTTTCTTGCCACCAGTGAGACGGCAAGGAGCCTCAAAAGCGGCTTTAGGGTTTTTGGTATCTTTGGCGATTACTCCTACGAGCCATCCCAGTATGGGATTTTAGAGGACTTTGAAAACATTGGGGAGTTTGACTATGTTTTGATCACAACAAAAACAACGGCCAATGATGAGATAGCGGAAAAGTTGTGTGAGGTTAAAAGTAAGTTGGGAAATGCTAAATTAATTATTATACAGAACGGCTGGGGAAATGCAGAGAAGTTTGTAGGCTGTTTTGGTAAGGAGAAGGTTTTTGTAGGTAGGATCATAACGGGTTTTTATAGGCACAAACGAAACGAGGTGGAAATAACGGTTCATGCCGATAGCTTAATGTTGGGTAATATTTTTGTTAGTAGGCTATCCGATGAGATAGTGGATTTAGTAGATGTGTTTATTGAAGGGAGCTTTGATGCAAGAGTTTCTTATGATGTAGATGGACATCTATGGGCTAAGATGCTCTACAACTGTGCTTTAAATCCGTTAGGTGCTATTTTGGATGTGGAATACGGTAAATTGGCTGAATCGACATATACACGGGCAATCATGGATAAGATTTTAAAAGAGGTATTTGATGTTATGGAGGCTTGTGGTTTTAGCACTTTTTGGAAAAGTGTAAACGATTATAAGGAAACATTTTATTCCACGCTTGTTCCTGTAACTGCTGAACACAAATCTTCCATGCTACAAGATATAAAAAAAGGTAATAAAACCGAAATAGATTCCTTGAATGGTATTGTTGTTGAGCTTGCAAGGAGTAAGGGTTTAAGTGTACCTTTTAATGAGTTCGTAGTTAACCTAATTAAGGCGGTGGAAAAAGGATAATTCTGCACTTGTAATATTTAGATCTTCAAGGTATATTTCTCGATATGAGATTTAAAAGGAAAGACATACTTGTTCTGTCCGTTTTGTTTTCCTTCATTTTACATCTGCTTTTAATAATCTCCCTCTTTTATTTTTTGAAAAGAAAAGAGGAGTTTTTAAAGAAACTACCACCATTGCCCAAGCAAGAGATTGTTAATATTGTTACACTTCCAAAACCAAAGCACAAAGTTAAAAAGCCTACGAAAGAGAAGCACAAGGTGGCTTCGAATGTTTCAAAAAAGGGCATGGCAAAGGTGTTTTCAAAGGTCGAGAAACTGCCTTT
>JALTCA010000116.1:0-15109 GCA_027008245.1 Desulfurellales bacterium | reverse complement strand
CTATACCTTCAAACACATTCTTCACGCCAATCAAATACACCCCCTAAAACCCTTTCATTCTCCTTTGCCATTTCTTCAATCTCTAAATCCACAAGGTCGTTGATAATGAGCCTTGAACCACCCGTTTTCCCTATTCTTCTGGCCTCTACGCCGATTTTTTTTGCCATCTCTAAAATCCTATCTTCATGCTTTGTCTCAACGACTATCACACCCTGTGTCTCGCTGAATAGGTAAAAATCTGGTCTTGTGTTTATATCAAGTTCAACATTCGCACCAATTTTCTTGCCCAAACACATCTCGGCCAGACACATAGCAATGCCGCCCTCTGAAACATCATGGGCAGAAAGAATTAGTTTTTCTCTTACCAAGTCAAACATCAATTCAGCGAGCTTTTTATGGTGATCGTAGTTTATATCGGGTAATTTCCCTTCTACCTTGCCAAAAATCCACTTTAAGTACGCACTGCCTCCGAGTTCCTTTGGTTTAATCCCACCAAACATGACAATTGCGCTGTTTTCTTCCTGGAAATAGCCCTTCGGAGCATTCAAAGGATAATCCGTTATGCCGACCATTCCTATAGCTGGCGTCGGATAGATGTTCTTGCCGTTTGTTTCGTTGTAGAAACTCACATTACCGCTGACCACAGGAACATTGAGCCTTTCGCACGCCTCTCTCATGCCATCGGTAGATTCGCTAAACTGCCACATAATCTCCGGGTTCTCTGGGTTTCCAAAGTTCAAACAGTCGGTTAATGCAATAGGCTTTGCACCGACGCATAATAGGTTTCTGTAAGCCTCTAAAACGGCAAGTTGAGTGCCTTTGTTTGGATTTATGAATACGTAGCGCGGGTTAACGTCAATTGTTGCCGCTATGCCTTTGCCCGTTTCTTTTATTCTTATGAGGGCTGCATCGGAGCCAGGCGTGAGAATCGTGTTCGTTTGAACAGTTGAATCGTACTGTTCGTATATGGGCTTCTTCGTCGAAAATTCGGGCTCTGACAACAGTTTCAAAACAACGCCGTTTAAATCTTCAGGTTCTTTTAAGCTGTCAAAGTCGAACAACTCGATCTTGTCAATAAATTCAGGCTTTTTTGTGGGTCTATTGTAAACAGGAGCATTTGAGACCATAAGCTTTACATCAATGTCTGCAACAACATCGTCTTTCCAGAGGAGCCTGATTTTTTTTCTATCTGTAACATAACCAATTACCTCGGCATCCAAATTCCACTTCTTGAACACCGATTTAACCTCATCCTCTTTGCCCTTTTTGGCAACAATCAGCATCCTCTCCTGCGATTCAGAGAGCATAATCTCAATTGGCGTCATGGGCTCCCTTGTTGGCACCCTATCAAGGTAAAGATCCAACCCCACGCCACCCCTGTCTGCCATCTCAAATGAACTTGACGTTAAGCCTGCTGCACCCATGTCTTGAATACCCTCGATTATGTCCTTTTCCATTAGTTCGAGACATGCCTCAAGCAACAGTTTCTCTGTAAACGGATCGCCAACCTGAACAGCCGGACGTTCCTCTTCGTAATTTTCATCGAAGGAACTCGAGGCCATTGTTGCACCGCCAATACCGTCCTTGCCCGTCTTTGAGCCCACGTAGAACACGGGATTGCCTATGCCCTTTGCGACGCCCAGAAAGATCTTGCTTCTTTTTCCTATGCCCAAACAGAATGCATTTACAAGGTTGTTCGTGTTGTAGCATTCATCAAAAAACGTCATGCCACCAACTGTAGGCACACCAATACAGTTTCCATAATCACCAACACCCCTGATAACTCCATCTATTAAAAACTTGGTCTTTGGATGATTTAATGATCCAAAAAATAGGCCGTCCAAATTCATGACAGGCCTAGCGCCCATTGTGAAGATGTCCCTTAGAATGCCACCAACGCCTGTAGCTGCGCCCTGATACGGCTCTATGAAGCTTGGATGATTGTGGGATTCCATTTTAAAAACAGCTACAAAACCATCGCCAACATCCACAACACCGGCATTTTCACCGGGGCCTATGACAACACACTCGCCCTTCGTTGGGAGTTTTTTAAGATGAACCTTAGACGATTTGTAGCTGCAATGTTCGCTCCACATGGCATGTGCTATACTTAGCTCTATATCTAAAGGCTCTCTGCCCAATTTTTCCTTCAATAGCTCGTACTCTTCCCTTTTTAATCCAAGTGCGTCCAATTTCTCATCTAAATTCATCTATTCCCCCTTTTTGAAAAGAAGTGTTGTGTAGTCATTTAAGAACACATTCTTTAAAATTTTAAAGCCCTGTTCACTAAATATCCTTTGAACGGTGAAATTTTCTTCGACTATCACACCGGAAAAAAGCGCATATCCGCCTGTTTTTGTAAGCCTCGTTATATCATCCTTCATTGATATGATTATGTCTTCAAAGATATTTGCTATGACAACGTCAAATTGGCCATTGATAGACTTTGGCGTGTTTGAAACAAAACACTCGATATTTTTAGTGTTGTTCAAAGTGGCGTTTTTTATACACTCCTCAATGGCGAATTTCTCTATGTCAAAGCCAACGACCCTGTTTGCACCTAACTTTGATGCCACAATGGACAAAATCCCACTGCCAATGCCTATATCGAGAAAACTTTTGCCCTTCAGATCCAAGGTTTCCATAACCTCAACACAGCTAATTGTTGTCTCATGAACGCCTGTCCCGAAGGATTTGCCTTTTGTTAATGTGATTTTGATTTTGTCCGTTTTGTGCCATGGCGGTGCGACGCAGAAGTTTTTGCCAATATCAATAACCTTGTCTTCGTTTTTAAATCGCCACTCCATTAAAGGTTTTCTCCCTCTTTAGGAACGATGCAAATAATGACGAAATCCTCATCGCCCGTGTTTATGTATTGGTGCTCAACATTTGAAGGCACATAAGCCACGCAATCCTTTTTAACCTCATATTCCTTGCCGTCCATGTACAAAATGCCTTTACCCTCAACAACGTAATTTATGTGCGGCCATGGATGTTTGTGTCTCGGCGTGTTACCTCCCTTTCCAATGGTAAAAAGCCTCATAACGTGTGAATCCCAACCCTCTTTCGGACCGATGAGTATCCTCTTTAGTGTATTTTTAACGCCCTCGCCTTCCATCAGCTTTGCTTCAATACTATCGATGCATCCAACAAACATCTCACCCTCCTTTTGAGTTTTGGAAATATTAACAAAAACGAGAGAATTTTGGTAGAATTAAATCATGGAAACGGTTCTGTGTATACTTGCAGGTGGCAGAAGCAGTAGGTTCAAAGAAGACAAGAGATGGGTTGAGATAAACGGCAATCCCCTTTTGTTGGTTGTGTTAGAGAAACTGAGGCGTTTTTCTGACAATATAGTCATTTCCTCGAAGAGTTCAGATAGCATACCCATAGAAAATGTTACGGTTGTAAAGGATAGTGAAAATTTCGGTGGACCGTTGTGTGGGATTTTTGAGGTTGTAAAACAAGTTCGAGGCGATAGGTTCATTTTCTTTGCCGCCGATATGCCGTTTGTTACAGACGAAATGGTAAAAATGTTGATTTGTAATAGAAAGAAGAAAATCACGGTGTTTCGATGCAAAGGCAAGATATACCCACTACCTTTAGCAATAAATAAGAGTGTTTTAGATTTACAGAGCAGTTGTATAAATAAAAGTATAATGTCAATCCTGGATAATAAGGATTTGGAAATAATTGATTGGGACTCCCAAGATTGCAATGAGTTTTTTAACATAAACACTCAGGAAGATCTATTAAAAGCCAAAGAGTACCTTTTGAAGCCAAACAAAAACACCAAACCATAGAAAATCAGGGCTATAAGATAACCAAACCTAACAAAGCTCAGGGCTGCAGATACCAAAAGCAAAAGTGACAGAGCGATAATTGTTATTTTATCGATGAACTCATAAGCAGGAATTTTATTAAACCGTTTATTGAAAAAGTTGTACAAAACTACAAAATTCACAAAACCGGAAATGCTCATAGATGCTGCAAGGCCCACAAATCCGAATTTAAAACCCAAAACAAAGGATAGAACTATTGCAACAGAGGATGCCCAAATCGATGCTTTAAGGGGCGTCTTTGCGTCTTTTTGTGAATAGAATGCGTTTGAGATTATCTTTGACAGTGAAAAAAAGGCAAAGCTTGCTATCATGATTTTCAACGCCAAAGAGACGTTTAAGGCGTCAGTAAGACTGAACCTACCATGCATGAAGATCAGTTTTACTACATCAAAGGAAAAAAAGAGGAAATACAGTGTAACAAGGGAAGAGTAAAACACGACAAAATGGGAGAGCATTTGTGTTGAATTTGAAAGCTCTGAATCATTCATGCGTGAAAGATCTGGCAGTGTGCCTTGTGTTAATGCAATAGAAAAGACGGCAAACGGCAACTGAAATAGCCTATTTGCATAGAAGATAAAGGAAAAGCTTCCGCTTGTCAAAAAGCTTGCAACGAAGCTATCGGCCATTGAGGAGATCTGCATCACGGAACTTCCAAGAGCAGCTATGCCCATGAGCTTGAAGACCTCAACGGTTGAACTCTCCATTTTAAATGTGATATTCAAGGGCAATCTCAAGCGTGTAAAATCAAATGTAACGGCCAAAAGTTGGAGCACACCGCCTATGATCACACCCAGACACAGGGCATAGACAGGATTTGGGAATGCTTTAAAGAAAAGAAAAATCGAGGCTATGATGCTTATGTTGAGCAGGGATGGTGCAAAAGCTGGAATAGCAAAGCGCTTAAAACTGTTCAAAATGCCGGTTAAAAGCACTGTTAGGCCGATGAAAAAGATGTAAGGGAAGACCATTTTAACCAATCTGTCCATTAAGTCATTGTGCATGTAGCCTAAAGCGAAGAGTGCGATGAGTGCTTTTGAAAATACAATGCCCAACACGGTAACCATCAAAAGGAGCAAAGAAAACCATAAAATTACATTCCAAACGGCTTTGGGCTTTTCTTCTTCGTCCAATTTGGAAATTACGGGCACTATTGATGAATTTACAGCGCCTTCACCCAAAAAGCGCCTCAAAGAATTGGGGATTCTGAAGGCTATGAAGAACATATCTGTATAGATGGATGCGCCAAAGTAGACGGCTATGAAAAGGTCTCTTAAATATCCCAAGATCCTGCTTAAAAGTGTGAAAAGAGCTATGGTTTTTGCATTTTTAAACATCTTTCTCTACAAGGACAACAAATTCACCTTTGATGGAAGGGTAGCTTGAGAGCTTTTCCAACACCTCACTAACGCGACCAAACAAAAACTCTTCGTGTATCTTTGTTAGCTCACGTGCAACCACAACGTTTCTTTCACCAAGTGCATCCTTGATCGCTTCTAATGTTTTCAAGATCCTGTTTGGCGACTCGTAAAGAATAATCGTGCCTCCAACATCCGATTCTTTTAAGGTTTTTCTCTTTTTGTTCGGTCCTTTGGGTAAAAAACCCAAGAATATGAACTTATCCGTAGGTAAACTGGATGCAGAAAGAGCGGCAATTAAGGCCGAAGGACCAGGGATTGGCACAACGTTCAGCCCATTTTCCCTGCATGCCCTAACAATCCTGTATCCGGGGTCTGATATTGTCGGCGTTCCGGCGTCTGTTATGAGTGCTATGGACATGCCATTTTTTATGTCATCTATCGCTTTTTCAATGATCATTTTTACGTTGTAATCGTCGTTGTACTTAACAAGTCTTGTACTGATTGAGTACTTTTCAAACAGTCTCTTTGAATGATGGGGTGATTCTGCCAATACGTAATCAACACTTTTTAAAGTTTGAACGGCCCTGAATGTGATGTCTTCCATATTCCCGATGGGTGTTGCCACGATGTACAAAGCACCGCTCATAGGTTTTTAAAGTACTCCCTAATCTCCCTTATGTTCTCGCAGGGGTTTTCCTCGGGGCATCTACCCCTGACACACGAAGGCCCGGCGTTTTCAAATATGATGGGCGCTTTCCTTTTCACAAGTCTCAACATCTCAACGGCACAATTCCTGATCTCCCATTGAGCCCTGACGCAGCACCTTAGTGAAAAGAAGTGTAACAGTTCGCGGGCGTTCATCGTAACGACAATATTTGAACTCACCGCTTGGGGTATTACAAACCGCGCATCCTCTTTTTTGACGCCCATCTCTATCAGTTTGTTGTAAAGCTCAATGGATGTATCAAAGTGCTCCTCCATAAGCCTCCTTACCTCTTTGCTTAAGCATTCCGGTATTACAAAACTATCCCTTTTCACCTTCGTGTATCTGTGGCTCTGCTGCGAATAGCTTGCTATCCTGTGCCTGACCAATTGATGCGTCGCTACCCTGCTCATACTTTCAATGAGAAATGTAAAGTTCACATGCTCTAAAACCGAGTGATGACCGGACTTAATCACCCGCTTCAGTATCTTCTTAACACCCTCGTCATCCAATTTCAGTTTTTCGATGTCGGATGAATAGCAGACCCTCGCCGCAAATGCCGCCGTGTAATCGGGATTGGGTGTATATTCAATTAAACTCACTTTCATACTGTTCTCTCCATGCTTTGACGTTGTTTATGGCTATTTGAGCCTGCAACAACCTTTTCGCCTTCTTACTCTTCACTTTGCCCACATCAACGAAACCAAAGTTCTCGCTGATGGGCTGAAACTCACCATCTTTTGTGGTTATGTAGTGTATAAGACCGCCGAACATCGTATTCTTCGGCGGCTCCATCATCCTTCCCTTCTTGAGAAGCAGGGCAATGTTCATGCCGACGTATATGCCAACTACGGCGCTTGCCATATAACCCTCAACACCCGTTATTTGCCCAGCAAAGAACACATTCGGTTTATCTTTTGCCTGCAGAAATACGTTCAACAGCCTTGGTGAATCAATAAACGTATTCCTATGCAGGCTGCCCAATTTGGCAAATTCTGCATCCTTTAGCGCAGGTATCAGCCTAAAAACCCTCTTTTGCTCCTTATATGTCAACTTCGTTTGAAACCCCACAAGACCAAGCAGTGTCCCTTCTCTATTTTCCTTTCTCAGTTGAACAACGGCGAATGGCGTTTTTCCTTTAAATTTTAATCCTACGGGTTTAAGAGGCCCAAAAAGCAGTGTTTGCCTGCCCCTTTCTGCCAGCTCCTCAATAGGCAAACATGCCTCATAGTAGTTCTTCTCAAACTCCCTAAACTCAACCTTTTCGGCCCTTATGAGCTCATCGTAGAACCTGTTGTACTCCTCTTCCGTTAGCACACAGTTAAAGTAGTCTTTGTTATCTGAATACCTCGAGCCCCAAAAGCCCTTTGAATAGTCCACACTATCTGCGTATACAATTGGCGCTATGGCATCAAAGAAGTGCAAAAGGTCACCTTTTATAACGTTTTTTTTCAAGAAATCTATAAGCTCACCGTTACACAAAGGTCCACAAGCAACGATCCATATATTCTCACCATCCAGTCTCGTTATGCGCTCCCTAATTAGATTAATATTCGGATGTTTTTCAACCCACTTTGTTGCAATATTTGAAAACCTCTTCCTGTCAACGGCCAATGCATTGCCAGCTTCGACCTTGGTAAGCGATGCGATTTTAAGCAGAACAGAACCCAAGATCTTCATCTCCTCTTTCAAAACGCCACTTGCCGTTGTTAGTTTTGTGCTGCCCAAGGAATTGCTGCACACAATCTCGGCAACTTCCTCGGATTTGTGTACCTCACTGAATTTTTTAGGCTTCATTTCAAAGAGATTTACTTTAATACCCCTATTAGCCAAAGCAAATGCCGCCTCTATGCCTGTCAAACCCGCACCAATTATGTTTATTTTCATAGGTATTTACTTGTTTTGTGAGGAGTTATCGTTAAATATTATAACAGTTTCATCTTTGGAGACAATTAGGTATCTATCTGCCATTTCATGTTTTATGTAGTATGGGTCATTTTTTGCCATCTTTATTTGCCTTTTAATATTTCTGATGTTTTTTTTCACGTTTGATATTTTTTTATCCAGAAGGGAACTCTCATTTTGGAGTTCCCTTAACTGAAGTTGTTTTGAGTATATACCTTTAGCTATCAACCCTATAACGATAGTAAATAATATTAAAATTACTATGTTTAAAAGTTTACCACGTTGGGTATTCGCCATAGGGGTATAACTCGTCTTCTATCTCTATCAATCTGTTATATTTGGCAATCCTTTCACCCCTACAAGCAGACCCTGTTTTAATCCAACCCGTGTTGCACGCAACTGCCAAGTCTGCAATAAATGTATCGGATGTTTCGCCGGATCTATGAGATATGACTAAATTATATGCTGCATCTTCACCCAATCTTATTGCATCCAACGTTTCTGTCAGTGTTCCAATTTGGTTTAGCTTTATCAATATGGCGTTTGCTATACCCTCTTCCAAACCCTTGTTGATCAGTTCAACATTGGTAACGAATATATCATCGCCAACAAGCATGATTCTATCACCCAACTCATCCGTGAGCTTCTTCCATCCTTCCCAATCGTTTTCGGCTAATCCGTCTTCTAAAACTACTATGGGATACTTTTCTACAAAGTCTTTGTACAGGGCAATCATATCGTCACTTGTTAATTTTTCACCGCCAACAATGTATTTTCCGTCTTTATAGAACTCACTCGATGCAGGGTCTAAAGCAAGCGCTATATCATCCATAGGTTTATAGCCTGCTCTTTCTATAGCTTCAAGTATCAACTTAATAGGTTCTTCGTTCGATTGCAAATTTGGTGCAAATCCACCCTCATCGCCAACACCCGTAAATAGGCTTTTTTCCTTTAGAATACCCTTCAAAGCCCAGAATGTATCTGAAGCCATTCTGATTGCATCTTTAAAACCCTCAGCGCCAATCGGTGCTATCATAAACTCCTGAAAGTCCACGTTATTATCCGCATGTTTGCCACCGTTTAAGATATTCAAAAGCGGTATAGGAAGAAGGTTTGCGTGTAAGCCTCCCAAATATCTGTAAAGCGGTATATTGAGCTCATTAGCTGCTGCCCTTGCACACGCTAAAGAAACTGCTAGTATAGCGTTTGCTCCGAGGTTAGATTTATTTTTTGTTCCATCAAGTTCAATCATTGTATTGTCAATCTCAGTTTGCTCAAATACATCTAGACCAATTACCTCGTTTGCAATTTTGTCATTTATGTTCGATATGGCTTTCTGTACACCCTTACCTCTATACCTTTCTTCGTTGTCTCTCAGTTCAATGGCTTCGTTATCACCCGTGGAAGCGCCGCTTGGCACCTCGGATGTGCCTATTACATCATTATCCGTTTTCACCGTACATTTAATCGTTGGGTTTCCTCGTGAGTCCAAAATTTCCAATGCATAAACATCTACTATTACACCCATATTTTCACCTCCAAAATTTTATGGCACAAATACAGACTCTACAAAATCTCGTGCATTAAACACCTTCAAATCCTCTTCCTTTTCACCTATTCCGATGTATCTAATCGGAATCTTAAACTCTTCACTTATAGCAACAATAATGCCACCTTTTGCTGTACCGTCCATTTTGGTTAGAACTATACCAGTTATACCTAACGCTTTGTTGAACTCACGTGCCTGGTTTATGGCGTTCTGACCAATTGTCGCATCCAATACAAGTAATGTTTCATGTGGCGCCTCGCTGTATGCTTTTTTGACGGCGTTTTTAATTTTTATAACCTCGTTCATAAGGTTTTTTTGAGTATGCAACCTGCCAGCCGTATCGATAAAGACAACGTCTACATTCCTTGCCAAAGCGCTTTTAACACCGTCAAAGGCAACAGCAGCCGGGTCTGCACCTTCATCCTGCTTAACAAACAATGACCCAGTTCTGTCTGACCATATTTTGAGTTGATCTATTGCCGCCGCACGGAAAGTATCTGCAGCAACAAGCATGACCCTTTTACCTTTTTCTGTGTTTAAATCTGCCAATTTTCCAATTGTCGTAGTTTTGCCCGAGCCATTTATGCCCGCAACAAGGACAACAAACCCCTTCTTTCTGATTTCTAAAGGCTTTTCCACCTGTTTCAAGATTTCCAGTATGATCTCTCGTATCTTAAACTCCACATCCCTTCTTGTCTTTATACTACCATCCGATACGCCCTCATCTATTGCTTCCATGATTTTCATCGTTGTCTTTACACCAAAATCTGACTCAATCAACAGCTCTTCTACAAACTCTAAATACTCATCGGTTATAGGTTCATCTTTTACAGACTCTTCATGGATCTTCTTTGTAAAACTATCCTTTGTTTTAAACAGCTTTTCAGATATACTTTTTAAAAACCCCATTATTTTTTCTCCATAAATTTTCTCATCTGTCGTTCTCTTTTACCAAACATCCAGCTTTCAGAAAATAAGATTCTTTCTAACTGCATTCCATCATCCCTTGGTATAAATCGAGATTCTTTGGCAAGTCTTTTTATGTGTTTTATAAGTCTAATATCATCATCCTTTAATTTATTGCAAAATTCCATTACTTTTTCCATTAAAATGGATTTATCGTAGATTTCATTGACGAGCCCTATGTCTTTTGCTTCTTTTGCGTCTATTTTTTTCGCAGAGAGCAACAGTTCCAAAGCTTTATTGTAACCAACAAGCCTAACCAATCTATATGTTCCGCCCCAGCCTGTCGTTACGCCAATAGCCTTTTCCTTGAACTGAATGAATATGTCGCTCCTTGCAAATCTCATATCAAATGCCAAAATGATTTCAGATCCACCACCTATGGCAGAGCCGTTCATGGCGCAGATTGTCGGATAATCGAGGTCCTCAAATCTGCTTAATATGTTGTGCATATTCAACGCCATACTGAATGCATCTTCCT
Organism: Desulfurellales bacterium; assembly: GCA_027008245.1. GTDB lineage: Bacteria > Campylobacterota_A > Desulfurellia > Desulfurellales > Hippeaceae > Hippea. The sequence continues at coordinate 4,308 of JALTCA010000116.1, read as the reverse complement.
TCGTTGTAAGCGTCAAAAAGTAACTGATATCACCGCCAGCAGAAAACACATTCTCACCGGCAGATTTTACAACCAATGCTTTTAAAGGTTCTTTCTCGGCGAAGTTTAGGAAATCGACCATCTCATTCATGTATTCCTTGTTTATCGAGTTGTGCTTTTCAGGCCTATTCAACGTTAGTATACCAATATCACCCTCTTTTTCAAACTTCAGATACCCCATTTTCAAAACCTGTACGGATATTTATATACACCATTTTCTGTTATAATTGCATCGATTAGTTCCGCATCTGTCAAATCAAATGAGTAATAAACAGCCTTTGAATCTTCGGGTGCAAAGTACTTATCACCAATCTTTAAAACCTCTTCTGCATCCCTTTCTTCGACGGGTATTTGGCTTAAATTGTCAATCGTTCTGTCAATGGTTGACTCAGGCGCAGCGACAACAAACGTTACGCCATGCCTTTTGCACATGCTCGCAAGGCAATAAGTGCCAATCTTATTTGCCGTATCACCGTTTCTTGCGATTCTATCGGCGCCAACAACAACGGCGTCAACCAGACCTTCCCTAAAAAGCATACCGCAAGAGTTGTCCGTAACAATTTTATAATCTATGCCTTCATTTTTCAGCTCAAATGACGTTAGTCTCATGCCCTGTAGATACGGTCTTGTTTCGTCCACATAAACCACATCCAAAAGCCCCTTTTTGTGCATCGTTTTAATTATACCGAGCGCCGTTCCTATGCCACCCGTTGCAAGCGTCCCTGTGTTGCAGTGGGTTAGAATCCTCTTTTTGCCTTTTAGATACTCAGAACCAAACTCACCTATCCGTTTGTCCTGTTCTTTCTGAATCTCCCAAATGCCAATAGCCGTTGCCCTCAACTTCTTTGTCAGCTTGTGCAAGGGTAACACGTGTTTTTTCTCTTCCTTCATGCCCTTTAGTTTCTCAAGAGCAAAAAAGAGATTTACCGCTGTGGGCCTTGTTTTTGAGAGACAATCGTAAGCGTAGTTGAACCTTTCCTCAAACTCATCCCAATTTTCTGCTTCTTTAATGCCCATGTAAAGCCCTATTACCGCTGTAATGCCAATCAAAGGTGCTCCCCTTACGGCCATATATTTGATAGCCACACAAACATCGTTAACATCTTTAGCTTCAATATAAACCTTCCTCCACGGCAGCTCCCTTTGGTCAAGTATAAGAAAGGTGTCGTCATCCCTAAAGATTATAGGACTATATCCATCCATTCTCTTCATACCACTCAAAACTTTTCTCTACAGATGAGCACATGTCCCATTGTGGCTCGAAATCCAGATATGTCTTAATTGTATCGTTATCGCACGTCCACGCCTTTGGCAAGATCTCCCTGACCTTGTCTTCTGTAAATGGCGACCTTTTGGAACTGAACTTGGCTGCGATTTTTATCAAACCCATTGGCGGTGTTACTTTTATCATCCCTTTGCCTGAAGTCTTTAACAGGCAGCCGGCTAAATCATTGAAATGAACCGTAAAGGAAGAGGCGTAAAAGACCTTAGGGCTTTTGGTTTTGAACTCAACGAGCCTTTTGAGTATCTCAACCAAGTCGTCAATAAAAAGAAAGCTGTAGGTTCTATCTATCACGGGTGCGATACCATATTTTGAAAGTTTAAATAGTGGCAATGTTCCGTTATCGTAAGGACCAAAAATAATCGGTGGTCTCAAGATTTTTACATTCTCAAAACAATATGTACTTAGAATTTCTAATTCTCCCAAACGTTTAGAATTGCCGTAATGAGAAACAGGTCTATTAAAACCATCAGGACCTCTTGCTGATAAGGAAGAAACATAAATAAAATTCTTAATTTTATACTTAGCTGAAACCTCTGCTACATTTTTAGAACCTAACTTATTCACATTGTATAGCTTTTTTAAATTGTGAGCGTTTATAACACCAGCTATATGCAAAACAGCATCGTATTTGACATATTTAAAAGCATTTTCTAAACTTTCATTATCGGTAACATCGCCTTGCATGGTGTGTACGCTGTTTCCAAAGTATTCTTTAGCTGCATCCAAATTTCTCACAAATACGTATACTTCATGCTTTTCCGACAATCTCTTTACCGTATTTACACCAACAAATCCTGTAGCTCCAGTAACTAAAATCCTCATATCTCTTCTTCCATGGTAGATGCTAAAATCATAAATTTTTGCTGTATCTCTTCGATCAGAGAGATTGGGTTATCTGTATAGAATCCTATAAGTTTTGCAGAGTTTAGGCTGTTCACTACTTCAGTGTTTTTTATTTTTTCCTTCTTTCCAACTCCAATTAAATTATTAACTATGAAATCTGCAAGATTAACAAGTGCCGACTTTTTTAGAAAATCCGATGTGTTTTTTATTGTAAAATTTAGGTGGTGAAATGATACAGCATCTATAATACTTTGCTCGAAATTCCAACTCTGCAAGAGGTAGCCTCCTACATCGGCGTGGTTGTAACCAAAAACTTCTTTCTCTAAAAACCTTATTTCTTTTCCGGAATCGTATGCTTGTTTAAATATATCTTTATAATTTGTAAGTTCGCTTTTCTTGTAAACTATCTTTCCTATATCATGCAAAAGCCCAGATATGTATGCTTCTCCTTCATCTGTTATGTTTATCATAGAATTTATAACAGAGCACCCAACAGCCACAGCCAACGAATGCCCCCAAAGTAGCTTATCTATTTCATCACTAACTTTAAAAGCATTCTTTGCACTAATCATAATTACAATTTTCTTAATTTCCTCAAAACCTATTAGAGTTATAGCATCTGATAGCGTTTTTACCTTTCCTGAGAAATTATAATAAGCTGAGTTTGAGATTTTTAAGATATAAGCCGCCAGCACAGGATCTAATGCTATAACCTTTGCCAACTGGTAAGAGCTTAAATCATCACTTTCAAATAATTTGAGTATTCTTGTAGCAACTTTCGAAAAACTGAGCTTTTCCTTTATACTGTCTACCAAATCTTTTATAGATATTTTCATAACCCTCCTAAAAAACTAATTGTTCTATCTTTTTTACTACTTTTTCCTTATGGTTTTCAACATTTATTATAAAATGAGCCTGCTTGTAACAATCAATCCTTTTTTCATAAAGCTCCCTTGCCTTTTCAGGATTTTTAAATAATGGCCTTTTATCAGTGTTTTTTATCCTTTTAACAATCTCATCGAAAGGTATATTTAAAAAAATCACCCACCCCTTGGATTTGAGATTTTTCATGTTATCAAAGAAACAGGGCATTCCACCACCTGTTGAAATCACGCAATTATTACAAAAAGATATCTCATTTTTTATCAGTTGTCTCTCTAATTCCCTAAAATATTTTTCTCCTTTTTTATCGAAAATTTCTTTTACAGTCAAATGTTCCTTTTTTTCTATTAGCTTGTCTGTATCTGCAAAACGCATGTTGTGTTTTTGGCTGATAATTCTTGCGATTGTAGTTTTACCAGAACCCATGAAACCCACTAAGATTATATTCATTTTGTCTTCAGGTATGCTTTATACCCATCGACCCTATTTGAAAGCTCTTCAACCGTATTGGAGCCGAACTTTTCTAAATATGCTCTTGCTAATTCAAACGCCAAAACAGACCTAGCAACTACACTTAAAGCAGGAACTGCACAGACATCACTTCTCTCAAAGTGGGACGTTTCCTCCTCATGCGTCTCCACATTAACGGACCTAAGCCCCTTTTTTAGTGTGGGGATTGGTTTCATGTATGCCCTAACGACTATGTCTTCTCCGTTTGACATGCCACCCTCTATGCCACCTGCCCTGTTTGTGTATCTCTTATAGCTGTTATCGTAGTATATCTCATCGTGCACTTCAGAACCGAACTTAAAGGCACTATCGAAACCGTCGCCTATCTCTACAGCCTTGACGGCCTGTATGCCCATTAAACCAAAGGCCAGACGCGCATCGAGCCTTCTGTCCCACTGTGTATAGCTGCCAAGACCGGGGACTACACCTTTTGCTATAGCTTCAACAATGCCGCCCAAGCTTTCGCCATTTCTCTTTGTTTCTTCAATCTCAGCTATCATCAAATCCGAGGCCTTTTTATCTGGACAAAAGACGGGTGAATTTAAAATCTTGTCTTCCATATCATCGCAGAGTTCAATATTTGCCTTAATTTTACCGATGGCTACAACAAAAGATACAAGGTTTACGTTAACCCTTTTAAGCAACAACTCACAGAGGGCTCCAACGGCCGTCCTGATCGCTGTTTCCCTGGCACTGGATCGTTCAAGCACATCCCTTATGTCCTTGCGATCGTACTTAAGATAGCCCGT
>JALTCA010000115.1:0-15194 GCA_027008245.1 Desulfurellales bacterium | reverse complement strand
AGGGTGCGATTTTTGTAATGATACTGGGTATAAGGGAAGGATTGCATTGTATGAAATCATGCCAGTATCAGAAAAGTTGAGAAGAATGATTTTAGATGGTGCTTCTACAGATGAGATAAGAGAAGAGGCTATAAAAGAGGGTATGTCATCGTTGAGAATGAGCGGTTTGAGGAAAATAAAAGAAGGAATTACTACGATTGATGAAGTTATGAGTGTAACGTTCTATTAGGGGGAGGCAGAGGTGGCAAAAAAAGCAGAAGATCTTGTTGAATTATTGGAAGTTTTGCTTGATAAGGAAGGCTCAGATTTACATATTACAGCCGGTGCGAAGCCAAAGATTAGAGTCCATGGCGAATTATTGGATATGGATGATTACGATTTCTTGTCACCGTCCGATGCTCAAAATCTGTGTTATAGCGTTATGACTGAATTGCAGAGAAAGACTTTAGAAGAGAACTTTGACGTAGATTTTTCATTTGGCATACAAAAATTGTCCAGATTTAGGGCTAATGTTTATATTCAAAGAGGTACGGTTGCGGGAGCTTTTAGGGTAATCCCTTTTGAAATACCACCATTTGAACAACTTGGAATATCTCCAGTTGTGCATAAGTTTTCTTCACTTGTTAAAGGTTTGGTTTTAGTTACAGGACCAACGGGAAGCGGAAAATCGACAACACTTGCAGCCTTGATTGATAAGATAAACAAGGAAAGAAAGGTTCACATTATAACTATCGAAGATCCAATAGAGTTTACGTACAAGCATAGAATGGCTTTGATAGACCAAAGAGAAGTTGGTAGTGATGTAGAAAGTTTTGCTAGTGCTTTGAAACATATATTAAGACAAGATCCAGATGTTATTTTGGTTGGCGAAATGAGGGATCTTGAGACAATACAGGCTGCACTAACTGTTGCTGAAACTGGGCATCTTGTTTTTGCCACTCTTCATACCAATTCTGCTCCAGAGACAATAAATAGAATTATAGATGTTTTCCCTCCAAATCAACAGGAGCAGGTAAGAACACAGTTATCCGTTGCATTGCAGGGTGTTGTTACTCAAACGTTGATAAAAAGAAAGGATGGCAAAGGTAGGGTTCTGGCTATGGAGGTTATGATACCCAATGCTGCTATTAGGAATTTGATTAGAGAAAACAAAATTCCGCAGATTTACTCTACAATGCAGATGGGTCAAGCAGAAACAGGCATGATGACAATGAACCAATCTATAGTTTCTCTGTTCAAAAAAGGCTTAATATCTTATGAGGCTGCTCTCGATGCATCGAATGATAAAAAGTCTCTGCAGAGGGAGTTGGATAAAGTTAAGTATGCTAAAGGTTAGAGAATAGGGAAGGGTGGATAAATGCCGTATTTTAGGTGGAAGGGTAGGAATCCAAGAGGAAAAATTGTTAAAGATGAAATTATAGCGTCAAATAAGAATGAGGCTATTGCAAAATTGAAGACCAAAAGGATTTCCGTCATTTCAATAAAACCGTCACCTAAAGATATAGAAATTCCGTTTTTAAAGCAGAAGATTAAAGATAAGGAGCTTATGATTGTAACAAAGCAACTTGCAAGTATGCTTGCGAGTGGTTTACCTTTGGATGAGGCTTTAAACATAATTGCAGAACAGGCTGAATCCAAAAAAATGGGTGAGATTTTATACGATATTAAACTCAACGTTGAAAGCGGGGCTAGTATATCCCAAGCTATGAAAAAACATAAAGAGGTTTTCTCTCCCATGTATATAAATATGGTTCATGCGGGGGAGCAGACCGGAAACCTGGATGGAGTTCTGAAGAGATTGTCTGATATGATGGAAAAACACTTAGCCTTAAAGCGTAAGATTAAAGGTGCTTTAATTTATCCTACTGTGGTTACGATTGTAGCCGTAGGTGTTATAGCTCTTATTTTAACATTTGTTATACCTACATTTGCCAGTATGTACGCAAGCAGTGGCATGCAACTACCGCTTCCAACCCAAATTGTTATAAATGTTAGTATGTTTATGAAGCATTATTTTATGTATATACTTATCGGTTTGATTGCATTGTTTATATTGCTAAGAATTTCTTATAAAAAGGTTTATAGAGTTAGAAAAGCAATTGATAGGATTCTTTTGAGTCTGCCAATTTTCGGTATATTAGCGAAAAAGGGTTCAATAGCCAATTTCACAACAATTCTTTCATCTTTGAGTGCAAGTGGCATAGATATTTTGGATGCTTTAGAAATTTCTGCTAAGACTGCTGGGAATGTAATTATTGAAGAGACGTTAGTCGAAGTCAAAGATATGGTTAGAAAGGGTGACAATCTTTCTTATGCTATGGCTACGGTTGGTGAATTTCCAGATATGGTCATCCAAATGGTGTCTGTTGGCGAAGAAACAGGTACCCTTGATGATATGATGCAAAAGATATCCAAATACTACGAGGATGAAGTTGACGATGCCGTAAAAAATTTGACGAGCATGATAGAACCTTTAATTATCATTGTTCTGGGTGGTATTATTGGATTTCTTGTCGTATCCATGTATTTGCCTATCTTCAAAATTGGGCAAACCATTAAGTAGATGCAGATTAAGTAGTTTTTCATAAATCAATTTGGCAAACGCTGCCGCTTTAGAACTGTGTTCTCCGTGAAATAAAAAAACCACTACTACTACTTTAGGTTTTTTCATTGGTGCAAATGAAGCAAACCAAGCATGCGGAAAATACGCCTTGGCTTTTTTTAGCGTTACTTTTTTCTCTTCTAAAAGTTTTTTTTCTTTTTTATACAGTTTGCTTGTAACAACCTGGCTTGTGCCTGTTTTTCCGCAAACATTTAAACCTTTGACTTCCGCATTATGCCCAGTTCCATATGGTCCATTTACTGCAAGCCACAAGGCCTTTTTTACATCTTTGTAAAACTTGCTTTTAAATATATACAAAACCTTTTCTTTGCTATTTTTTACTAAATATGGTTCGTATCCTATGCCGTCATTTGCAATAATACTGAATGCTTCTGCAAGTTGAAGGGGGCTTGTCAAGAAAAAGCCTTGTCCTATTGCTGTTGATATTGTGTCACCTATATACCACCCTTGGTTGAATTTTTTATATTTCCATGCTTTTGATGGTAAATTGCCCGATGTACAATACGAAAATAAATTAGGAGACTGTCCAAAGCCGAATTTGGATAGGTAGTAATCAATTTTATTTATTCCTAACCTCATTCCAACTTGGTAGAAAAACACATCGGAAGAACTTTCTATTGCTCTGTACATGTTAATCTTTCCAAATCCGCCTACTTTCCAATCCCTGTATGTGTATTTTCCTATTTTTATTGAGTATGGGCAGAAAAGCTCAGTATTCGGCGTGATGATACCTGCCTTTAGTGCTGCAAGCGCCATGAATGGTTTTATTGTAGAACCAGGAGGGTAAGCACCTTGAGTTGATATATCAAATAGGTTTAAAAGATGCTTTTTTCTTAGGGTTTTCCACTCTTTTTTTGTAAGGTTACTTAGAAAGCAGTTTGGATCAAAAGTATTGCTGTCAACAAGCGCTAAAATTGCACCATTTGTTCTCATGACAACAGCTGAACCATCTTCGTTCTTATTTTTAAACAGCCAGTATATAAATGATTGTAGCTTGGAATTTATGGTTAGCGTTAGATTTTTGCCCTTTTGTGGCGGAGTTTGTGATAAAGTTCTCACTATCCTTCCTGTAGATGATACTTCGACTTCTTTTAATCCTTTTACCCCTCTCAAAACGTTGTCGTATTTTTTTTCTATTCCTTTTCTTCCTATAAAGTCACCTACCATAAGATAGGTTTTTTTTCTCAAGTCGTCTACGGATACCTCGCTTATGTATCCTACTATGTTTGCATATGGATATGGATTTGAAGGGTAAAACCTCTTTGGTGTTACATCTATATTTATCTTATCGCCTATGGTTTTGTTGAATAGAAGTTCAAATACAGTTTTTCTGCTTACCCCTCTTTTTATTAAAATTGAAGTATACATGGGTGAAAACTTTATTTTTTTTACGAGCTCCTTTTTGTCTATATTTAAAATTCTAACAATTTCTTCTATTGCTTTTTTGTTAATGTTTTTTGTTTTAAATAAGTATGCTGAGAATGAAGGAATATTTTTTGCATAGTATTTACCATCTGACGTGATAATATCTCCCCTTGGTGGCACTGTAGAAATAAGTCTTATTGAATTTTTTTTGGCTAACGTGGAAAAATATTTACCTTTTACTATTTGCAGATATATGAGCCTCAAAATAAGCACAAGAATAGAAATTACTATTACCAGTGAGATGTATTTTAAGTTGTCCTTTATAATGCTGTTTTGTAATATATACCTATCACGCCTGGCCATTTTCTCTTTTTGAAAGAACCTTTGAGCATATTATGCTAAATAATTTCCATGATAAAAAAGCGTATCCAAATACCAAAAAACTGCTCCAAATGGGTGACTGCAAGATGTAAATCCCTATTGAGTAAAATAAACTCAATGTGACGAATATTGGTTCCTTACGCAGTTTTAATTCTTCAACTACATATTTTATTACATAAGTCAAAGAAGGAAAGACAAGGCATAGTATGCTTATGTTTTTGAAAATTACGAGATCGCTTATGAGTCCAAAAACAAATGAGATTGAATAGCCTAAATCTTCATCGTTTAATTCAGACTCTACTGATGCAAGGAAAAGAAAAAAGGGAAACACAAAAGGTATCATATAGATAAAATTTGCAATTTCTGTAAGCTCTACAGAGAGGGCAAACAGCAAAAACCCCAATAGGGTTGCTTTTAAAGCTTTTTTCTGCACAGTACAAATACCTTCCAGCTATTAAAGAAGCCTTTGTCTATATTTATGTAAGCTATTTTGTAATATCCATTTATATTTTTTATTGAGCTTACGGTACCTAAAAATATATTTGGAGGGTATACATCAAAATTTCCGCTTGTATAAACCCTATCTCCTTCGTGAATGTCTACATTTGGGTCTAAAAACTCTGCTTTTGGTAAGTATGGACTTCCTATAAAAAGCGCTCTGTATTTTTTATTATTGGATAATATGTAAACATCTGCCACAAATGCAGGATTAAAAACTGTTGTAGCACTATATATATATTTTCCTGTCTTTTTTTCCACTATGCCAATCAAACTTAGTTTTTTGGAAAGCACAACACAGTATTGTTTTTTTAAGTCCATTTTTTTTGTTATCCTTAAATAGATCGAGTCTGTTTTGAAATCACTCTTGAAGCTATAGGGCACATGCATTAACTTAAATGGCATTTTTCTGGTCGAATTATCTGTCTTTTTATTAAGCAAATTTAAATACAGCTCGCATTTTGTCAACTTTATCCTTAAATTTTCATTTTCTTTTTGAGCGTTTATTAGTATTACATATTCATCTATAAAGTGTTGCACATGTGCCAATGTTTTCGTTGTGGGATATGATATTGTAACAATTATATGGGTAAATCCGTTTCTAACAGCCTTATTAACCGGCTTTAGTGTATTAAAAACAATATTTACTAAAATTGCGATTGATACATATATGAAAACTAAACGCATTTACTTTTTTAATCTAACGTAACTTCACCAAGTAGGTCTATGTTGTCTAAAATCATGCCTACGCCTTTAACAACAGCAAATAAAGCCTCTTCGAAAACTGTGACAGGAAGACCGGTTTCTTTGTGTATGAGTTTGTCCAGGCCTCTAAGCAAAGCTCCTCCACCCGTTAGCATGATTCCATTGTCTACAATATCGCTTGCGAGTTCCGGAGGTGTTTTTTCCAAGGCATCTTTTACACTTGCTACAATTACGTTTACCGAATCTTTTAAAGCTTTCCTTATCTCTTCTTTTGTTATTTCTATGGAAGTTGGTACTCCTGTTATTAAGTCTATTCCCTTTACAGATATTTTTTCACTTTCATCCTCATTTTCTTGAGGATATGCACTTCCGTATTGTATTTTTATCGACTCTGCAGTACTTTCTCCTATTAAGATGCTGTACTGTTTTTTTATGTAATTAACAATAGATTGGTCTAATTTATCGCCACCAACTCTAACAGATACGCTGTGGACTATACCACCTAAAGATATTACAGCGACTTCTGTAGTCCCACCTCCGATGTCAACTACCATGCTACCTATAGCATCTTGAACAGGTAAGCCTGAGCCAATAGCTGCTGCCATAGGTTCTTCAACAAGGTAAACCTCCCTTGCGCCAGCATCAATAGCAGATTCTTTGACTGCCTTTTTTTCAACCTGAGTTATTCCGTGAGGAACTGCAATGATTATTCTCGGTTTAAATATACCACGCCTACCTTTTGATTTTTTTATAAAGTATCTTAGCATCCTTTCAGTAACATCAAAGTCAGCTATAACTCCATCCTTCAAAGGTTTTATTGCCTCAATATTGCCTGGCGTTCTTCCTACCATCTCCTTAGCTTCTTTTCCTACACTGAGTATTTTCTTACCACCCCTTAGGTCAGTTTTAACTGCTACGACACTTGGTTCATTTAACACTATACCTTTAGATTTTACATAAACGAGCGTGTTTGCCGTTCCCAGATCTATAGCTAAATCGTTTGAGAAATAATTGATAATCGATTTAAACATGACTATCACCGCCTTCTTTTCTTATTATAATTTTTATAGTATGGTTTGCCCCTTTCTATCTCTAAAATTTCCTCCATTTTCTTTAGATTACCTATAAGTTTCTCAAGTTCAAATTTAGAAGAAACTTCAATGTCTATATCAATTAGTACTTTTTCATGCGATTTGTCAAGAAATATTATCTTTAAGTTTGTTAAATTAATACCCATCTCAAAGAGTAAATTTGTTATTTTTGCCAATATACCCATGGTGTTCATTGATTTGATTTTTAATTTAACGGGCATTATTTGTTCTATGTCAGTATCCCATTCTACCTCTATAAGTCTTTCGTTATCGTAACCCAACCTTGCAATATTTTCACAGTCGACCCTGTGTATAATTATACCTCTGTTTTTTGTAACGTATCCGACAATTTCATCTCCAACTACAGGATTACAACATTTTGCTAATCTTACTACCACGTTATCAATACCATTAACTTTGACTTTATAAATTTCCTTTTTTTCTGTTGTTTTCTGTGTTTTCTTCTTTTGGGTTGGATAGACTTTAGTTACGACATTGGTCGGATGTATCTTTAGAAAACCTATCTTTTCCAATAATTCATCAGTTGAGTTGCATCCTAAGTTGGAGAGAGTTTTTTCCAGATTTTCTTCTTTTAAAAACGACTGTAGGCTTTTGTTGATTTTTGAAAGTTCCTTCGAGAGCATACTTTTTCCTATCTCTGCCGCTTCTTTTTTTTCATCTTCTCGAACTTTTTGTTTTATTCTACTGCGTGCCTTGCTTGTTACAACAAATTTTAACCAATCTTTTGAAGGTGCATGGTTAACTTGCGTAAAAATTTCAACTATATCTCCGTTATTGAGCTTGTAATCTAACGGGACAATTCTCCCATTAACCTTTGCCCCCACGCATCTATTGCCTACTTCTGTATGAATTGAGTATGCAAAGTCTATTGGAGTTGAGCCTCTTGGCAAGACTTTCAGGTCACCTGCAGGTGTAAATACATAAACTTCGCCTCTAAATAGGTCGATTTTTATGGTATTTAGGAACTCTTTTGGGTTTTTTACTTCCTGTTGCCATTGCAAGAGATGTCTTAACCATAAAAACTGCTGGTCGTGTTTGTCTATAATGCTAATTTTTTGCTCTTTATATTTGTAGTGAGCAGCTATTCCTTCCTCTGCAATTTCGTGCATTTTTTTTGTTCTGATTTGTATTTCGACGATTGTATCACTTGGACCAAACACTGTTGTGTGCAAGGATTGATACATGTTTGGTTTAGGTAGGGCTATATAATCCTTAAACCTGCCTGGTAATGGTTTGTAGTTTTTATGAATTACCCCTAACGCTGTGTAGCAGTCCTTTTCAGACTCAGTTATAATTCTTACGGCAAGTAGGTCATGTATTCCGTCAAAATCCACCCCTTTTCTCTGCATTTTTGTGTATATGCTGTATAGGTGTTTAACCCTACCGCTTACTGTGCAAACGATGCCGGCTTCTTCCATGTCTTGCTTAATCCTATTTTCAATAAACTTGATGATTTCCTTCTTTTTCTGAATTATTTCGTTAACTTTCCTCTCTATTCTTTCATATTCCTCTGGGTATAGATATTTAAAGCTTAAATCCTCTAATTCGGATTTAAGCCAGTATATTCCAAGTCTGTGTGCAATTGGTGCATATATATCTAAGGTTTCCCTTGATATTCTTTTTTGTTTTTCTGTATTTAAATAACAAATTGTGCGCATATTATGGAGCCTGTCAGCAAGTTTAATAAGGATAACGCGCAAATCACTTGCCATTGCAACAATCATTTTTCTAAAATTATCAGCTTGGTTCTCTTCTGTAGATTTGTATTTGATTTTGCTTATTTTTGTAAGAGCTTTTACTAAGAACAAAACATCTTCCCCAAATGCCTCTTTTATCTCATTTTCTTCGGTTTTGGTGTCTTCTAAAGTATCATGCAATAGAGAGACTATTAGAGAGTTCTCGTCTACATAGAACTGATTTACAATTTTTGCTACTTCTATAGGATGAGTTATATAACTTTCACCCGATGCCCTTTTTTGATCTTTATGTTTTTCATAAGCAAAAATAAAAGCTTTGTCTAATCTTTTTTCGTTAAAAGGAACGTTTATCTGTGCTTTAAAGTCTTCGTAAAGTTGTTTTACGGCTTTATCTATTTTTTCGTCCACAATCCCTCTTTAATCTCTAAAAGGCTGACAATTGTATTTTTGTGTTGTGAGGCTATCCTCTCAGATATTAGTGGTCTGTCTCCCCTTGAGAGTGAGTTAGCCCTAATTGCTGCAGCTCTTACGAGTTCATACCTATTCTCAAAGTGTTTTAAAGCTTTGTTTATTACCTCAGGCATAAATAGCTTTTCCATCTTACCCCTCCAAATATTCTTTTGTTTTTTTCTTTAAACAGTTAGATATGTCCATGAATCTGTCTTTGAAAAACCTTATTTTAAGTGTTGTTGTGTCTATAATTTTTTTTAGATTTTCTACTGATTCGCTTAAATCGTCGTTTATTATGCAGTAATCAAAGTTTTCTATTTCGTTAAACTCTTTGATTGCAGTATTTAACCTGATATGCAAATTATCTCTATTTTTGTCTTTTTCTAATCTACTTAGCCATCCATCGAAAGATGGTGGAAGAATAAATATGCTTACAACCCTGTCTATCCAATTCATTACGTTTCTTGCTCCTTGTACGTCTATAGCAAGTATTGGATGTTTACCTTTTTCCATAACATTATTCAAAGCTTTTTTACTTGTCCCATAGTAGTTGTTATGTACAAGTGCATACTCAACGAATTCACCATTCTTAATCATGTCTTTAAATGTTTTTGTGCTAACGAAGTAATAATCTAAGCCGTCAATTTCTCCCTCTCTTGGTTTTCTTGTTGTATGTGTAATAACCCTTTCTATATCGTTTCTCTCTTTTTGAATTATATTACAAAGTGTTGTTTTTCCTGCTCCAGTTGGAGAAGATACAATAAAAATTACGCCCTTCATTCATTGACTCTCTCGGCTAGCGTAGCTACAGCAATACCGGATAGGATTATATGACCTGAATCCATAATTATCAATGCTCTTGTTTTTCTACCCTGAGTGACATCTATAACCTTTCCTTCTTTTTCTAATATGTCCCTAAGCCTTTTAATCGGCGCCGAAGATGGGGTCACTATAGAAACAATTCTTTCTTTGTTTATATAATTTCCAAATCCAACATTTACAAAAGACATCTTACACCACCGTTAGGTCTATTTCTCCTGCAAATTTGTTAACAGATATAGGCATGACTTTTACGTCGTCGCCCAATTTGAACATTTTTTTTGTTCTTTTCCCCACCATGGCGTATAGGTATTCTATATATTGGTAATAATCGTCTTTTAACTGGTGTGCAGGGACAAAGCCTTCTACAAAATACTCTCTCAGTCTTACGAAAAAGCCATTTGGTATAATTGTTGTAATCGTGCCTGTAAAGGTTTCTCCTATATGTTCTTTCATAAACTGAGCCGATTTTATATCCCTCATGTAGAACATGGCATTTTCTGTTGCAATTTCCCTATTTTTAATAACTTGCACCGTGTCTTTTAAGCTTTGATAGACACTTTTTTGCTTTTCTAATGCACTTTTTACCATTCTGTGAACGATTAAATCTGGATAGCGCCTTATAGGTGATGTGAAGTGTGTGTAATTGTCAAAGTTTAAGGCAAAATGTCTTTTGTTTTCAATTGAATATTCAGCCCTTTTTAATGACCGTAATAACATATAAGACACTATCTTTTTTTGTTTCTCATCCTTTATTGAGGTTAATATTTTTTGTAGAGCTTTTGATGTAACCTCGTCTGGTAGATTTAACTTTAATCCCAACCTGTTTAAGAAAGTTATAAGGATGGTTAACTTTGCAGGGTCTGGATCGTCATGCACCCTTCTTATGTAGTGTTCGTAATTGTTTCTCAAAAAATCAGCTACACATAAATTTGCAGCTAGCATGAATTCTTCAATAATATGATGAGAAAAAAGCTGTGGTCTTTCTTTAATATCAACTATTTTGCCGTTTTCCATAACAATATAAGGTTCAGGTATATCTAAATCTAAGCTTCCTTTTTTAAATCTTCTTCTCCTTAAAATTTTGGCAAGTTTTTCCATTGTTTTTAGAATTTTTATTAGTTCACTGTCGGCATGCTCTTCTTTGTCTATTATTTTTTGAACCTTGTTGTAGGTCATTCTATTTTTGTTTCTAATGACGCTTTTTACGATTTTGTACTTTCTAATAGCTCCATTTTTGGATATTTCTATAATAACGCTAATAGTTAATCTGTCTTTGTTTGGCACAAGAGAGCATATGTTGTTTGATAATTCAAAGGGTAGCATGGGGATTACGGCTTCAGGGAAGTATACACTAAAACCTCGGCTTAATGCCTCTTTATCCAGTGCCATTCCTTCTTTTACGTAGTTTGAGACATCGGCTATGTGTACGTAAAGTCTAAATCCATTTTCCGTTTCTTCTATATCCACTGCGTCGTCAAAATCACGTGCATCTTCTCCATCTATTGTTATTGTAGGTAACTTTCTAAAATCAGTCCTATCTATAAAGTCTGATTCATCTGGTTCTACTATCGATTCTAACTCTCTTTTTACATCGTGAGAAAACTCGTGTGGCAAGTTGAATTTGTCTATAACCACTTCTTTATCTATTTCAATATTGTATGGGTCGCCATATACTTTCTCTATTTTCCCTAATACTATATTCCTTTTTTCGCCTAATGACGTTATTCTACATAGTACAAGCCATCCTTCTTCTAATTTCAAATCTGTTTTAACATTAACCACAAACGGTATTTTTCTTTCTACAGGGTCGACAATCCATCCTTTTGGTGTTTTAACAAGATAACCAATTACGTTTTTTAATCTTCTTTCAGTTATCTTTACAACACGTGATGTTATTCCGATTTTTCTTTTCTCTATTTTTACAATTACACTATCGCCTTCTAATGCCCTAAGCGTATTTATGAGATTTGGTAGTCTTATTTCTCCTTTGTTATTGCTTAAAAAATAAACGCCGTCTTTTATGGTAAGTATTCCACTTAGAATTGGTGTGTGCGTAGGTTTTTGTTTTGCCAATATGTATTTGCTGTTGGATATTTTCTTGATTCTTCCTTCTTTTCTTAATCTTTTTAGTTCTTTGTAAAATGCCCCTTTTTGCGCTTTTGATACACCCAACGTTCTTCTTATGTCTGCGCCTTTAAGCGGTTTGTAATCTTTTGACGATAAAAGAGTGATAATTGCTGTTTTAAATTTCATTTTCTTTCTCTGCTGCTTGGTATTTTCATTTCTTTTCTGTATTTTGTTACCGTCCTACGGGTCAGTTCTATTCCCTTGTTTTTTAGAATTTCTCTGATTTGGTCATCGCTTAACGGATTGTCTCTATCTTCGTTTTTTATTATTTCTTTAATTAGAGATTTTACATACTCTTTAGACACGTTTTCGCTCAAACCCGAAGAGAAAAACGCACTTAGTGGAATGATTTTGCCTTCAAAATCCAAATATTTATTGGCCACTGCTCTTGTTATGGTTGACACGTTAAAGCCCAACTCTTCCGCTATATCTTTTCTTGTTAAGGGCATGAGTATACCCTTTTCAAAAAAGCTTCTTTGTTTATCTAAAATAATGTTTACGGTTTTTAGAAGTGTTTTGTTTCTACTCGTTATGGCTAACATAAATTCCTTTATCTGTCTGTATTTTTCTTGTATAAAACTCCTTGCAGAATCATCATTTAGGTAGCTTTCTAACATTTTTTCATCAATAGATATGTCGCTTGTGTATTTATCTTCTAAGATAGCAACCAATTCATTGTCTACATACTTCACATATACATCAGGCTGTATATAATCCTCACTCTCTACAGGATAGTAATTTTCAAGTGGATATAAAGAATAACTTTTTAATTTTTCCATAGTTTCTTCAAATGTTTGTTTATCTAATCCTGAAAACAGCCTAATCTTTTCCATATCGAGCTTATTGGTTTCTTCTATTGCTTCCAAAAGTTTTTCTAATACAGGTACAATGCTTTCGTTTTCTTCTTTAGCTTGTAAAATGATAAATTCTTTATAGTCTAAGCATCCACAACCTAATGGTTCAAGCAATGTTATTCTTTTTCTTATATATTCTACAAGTTCAATAGGTACATCGAGTTTTTTTGCTATCTTTTGTGTTTCTACACTTAAATAACCCTTTTCGTCTAAATTAAATACTATCTGTCGTGCTACCTCTTCACTTTTTCTGTCTAAATCCATTTCAAATTTCAATTGCTTTAATAATGATATCTCAAGACTTTCCGATGATTTAATGGTTGCTTCTATAATATCTGAGGTACTACTTTCATCTGGCGTAAATTTTTCCTTAAAAGCTTCATCTATTTCTTTTGTTCTATCTGGGGCTGATGCCTGTTTTTTTATCAATGTACCATCATCGATTTTTACAAGAGGGTTTGTCTCAATGATTTCTTTGAGTTGCTCTTCTATTTCTGCAATGTTCATGGCAAGTATTTTTAGTGATAAGTCTATTCTTGGCGTCAGTATAAGGCCTAAATTAGTCTCAAGCGTTTGTCTTAAATCTATCATAGATTAAATCTTTTCCCAAGATATGTATCTATAACTTGTTCATCCTTTATCAACTCATCAGGTGTCCCATGTTTAATTATTTTTCCATCAAATAAGAGATAAGCCCTATTAACGATGTCCAAGATTTCTCTAACGTTATGGTCTGTTATTATTATACCAATATTGCGTTCTCCTAACTCCTTTATAATTGCTTTTAATTCATCAACTATTATTGGGTCTATGCCAGAAAACGGCTCATCCAACAGTATGAACTTTGGTTTTGTTGCCAAAGCCCTTGCAACCTCGACCCTACGCCTTTCACCACCACTGACGGCGTAGGCTTGGGTTTTCCTGATATGTGCAATGTTTAAGTCTTGCAGTAGTTTTTCCAATACCAACTTTCTCGTTTTCTCGTCTTTGTATAGAAACTCCAAAATTGAGTAGATGTTCTCTTCAACCGTCATGCCCCTAAAGATCGATGGTTCCTGTGGCAGATACGACAAGCCCTTTTGAGCCCTCTTGTACATGGGGAGGTGGGTTATATCTTCACCATCCATCAGGATCTTGCCATCATCGGGTCTAATTAGTCCTGCGATCATGTAGAACGTCGTTGTTTTGCCTGCACCGTTTGGACCCAGAAGCCCGACAATTTCCCCTTCTTTAACATTTAAGCTAACTTTATTGACTGCTAATTTCTTTTTATAGCTTTTTCTTAATTCCAAACACTCTAACATATTAAATGATACACAATTTTTTATTTTTTAACAAGGTCAACTATTTGTGGTAGAATTTCCTCTGCTTTCCCGATAAGTGTTTCATCTGAATATATTGAAATACCTGAGTACTCTGTATTTATCTCAACCACAAAAGCCCTAATATCTGAGGCTATTTTAGGCAGGCTTGCCGCAGGCTGTACAACTCCGCTCGTCCCGATGCACAAGAACACATCGCACTGAGCCGATGCTGCCATTGCTTGGTCTAAGATGTCCCTGTCCAAGTTCTCGCCAAACCACACGACGTTGGGTCTGACCTTTCCATCGCAGAACTTACACTTCGGCGGCAGTTCGTCATCTTCGTAGATTGTATCGTCAAAGTAGATCCTTTCGCAGATTAGGCACTTTGTCTCAAATATATTCCCGTGCAACTCTAAGATATTCTTGTTGCCCGCCTGTATGTGCAGGGAGTCAATGTTCTGTGTTATGAGTGTAAAGTTGTATTTGAAGATCTGCTCTAACTCTGAAATGGCGTAGTGCGCTGCGTTGGGTTTTGCAGATTTTATGATTTGTCTTCTGTAGTTATACCACTGCCAAACAAGCTTTGGGTTCTTTGTGAATGCCTGATATGTGGCAAGCTCGCTCGGTGAATACTTACTCCATAAGCCATCTTTACCCCTGAATGTTGGTATGCCGCTTGCCTTTGATATACCAGCACCCGTTAAAACCGTTATTTTCTTTGCATTCCTGATTTTCTCAGCAATCTTAAAGATCTTTTCTTCCATGATCCACCTCTAAAATGAGTTTAGAGGAGTTTTCCAATGCCGCCACAGTTTGAGCAGCCTTAAACAGGTTTTCCGAGAAGGCAAATACGCCGTGCCCCTTTGCCACAACAATTGGGCGCTTTGTGTCTTTGAAATATTCAGGTATTACCTCCTTTGCAAGTTGCCAACTGTTGTAAGGAATGTCCAAGACATCAACGGATTTTAAAAACAAGTATCCCTCATAGTCAATTGGCTCTATGGTTTTGTAATCCAAAAGGGACAGTGCTACAGTTGATGGTGAATGGGCATGGACGATGGCTTTTGCTTCATCAACCAATTTGTACACATTGACGTGGATTTCTACTTCGCTTGATGCGGCATTCCACCTAACATCCCGCTCAAAGCCTATTTTCACTATGTCCTTGCCTCTCAAATTGTACAGACTTCTCCCCGTTTTCGTAATCCATATACCGTCTTTAACGCGCGCACTCATGTTTCCGCTTGATACATCAA
>JALTCA010000114.1:0-4286 GCA_027008245.1 Desulfurellales bacterium | reverse complement strand
AAAATAGAAAGGGTAGAGCCATTTAACGTTTTGGTTCCAAAGATTAATGAGGATATCTGTACTTTCTGTGGTAAATGTGCCGACGCCTGCGTTTATAAGGCTTTGGTTGTTATGGGGGAACCGCTCAAAAAGACAATGTTCTTTGATGAGCTGTGTCACTCCTGTGGAGCGTGCGCCTATGTATGTCCCGTTGAGGGGGCGTTGGTTGAAGTGCCCGATGAGATCGGAAAGATAAAGATAGGAAAAGCTCAATACATAGATTTTGTTATGGGTGAACTCAATATAGGTGAAGCAAGTGCAACACAGTTGATAGCAAGCCTCAAGAAGAACTATATAAATGAGTCTAAAACGGTGATATTGGATTCGCCTCCGGGCACAAGCTGCACCGTTGTTGAAACCATTGAAGGTGTTGACTACGTATTGCTTGTTACAGAGCCTACATCCTTTGGTTTAAGCGATTTAAAACTTTCTGTGGAGCTTGTAAGGGATATGGGTCTAAAATTTGGAATCGTTGTTAATAAATACGAAGAGGATAATACGCTAATCGATGATTATGCAAAGGAAGAAGGAATAGAAATACTTTTTAGATTACCATTTTCAAAAGAATTCGCAGAGAGCTATTCAAAGAGTGAATTGCCGTTTGAGAAATTTAAGGATGATTTCAAAGATTTACTCAAGAAAATAGAGGAACGGGTATGAGTAAAGAGCTTGTTATAATAAGCGGTAAAGGTGGTGCAGGTAAGACGACTTTGACGGCATCCTTAGCTTGTGTATTAAAGGACAAGGTTATAGTTGATGCAGATGCAGATGCAGCGAATATGTACCTTCTATTGAAACCCCAAGTTAAGCATAAGGAACTGTTCAAAGGCAATCCAAAGGCTTATATAGACGTTGATAAGTGTATAAAGTGTGATGAGTGTAGAAGGCTTTGCCGCTTCGATGCCATACATATAAACGAGAATGGTGAATATTATGTTGATGAGCTAAAGTGCGATTCCTGTGAATTGTGTAAAATTGCATGTCCAGTTGGCGCCATTGAGATGAAGGATGTTTATAGCGGTGAATGGTATGAATCTGAAACTCCTTACGGTATTATGGTTCATGCCAAGCTCTATCCCGGTGCTGAAAACTCTGGCAACTTAGTTACGATGGTTAAACACAGGGCGAAACTGATAGCAGAAGAAAAGGGTATAGAATACATTTTGGTTGATGGTTCTCCCGGTATTGGCTGTCCCGTAATTTCTACGATTTCAGGTGCTTATTTTGTTATTGCTGTGGCTGAGCCTACGCCAGCAGGCATTCATGACTTAAAGAGGGTGAAAGAACTTTGCGACTCTTTTAAGGTGAAATCCGGCGTTGTTATAAACAAGTACGATCTGAATATGCAAAAGACAAAAGAAATAGGGGACTTTGCAGAAAAAGAGGGTATGCCTGTTTTGGGCAGGATTCCATTTGATACATGTGTGAATAGAGCTATTACAGATTTGGAGATGCCATATAACAGGTGTGAAAAGGTTAAAAAGAGCGTTGATTACATATTTAGGAACATTATGGAGAGCTTATGAGTCTGAAGGAGCAGATAATTGAGAAACTAAAGACCGTTTATGACCCTGAATTACGTGAAGATGTTGTCAAATTGAAGCTTGTTTACGATCTCAATGTGGACGAAGAAAACGGTATCGCAAGCATTAAATTTAGGCCAACAGTTGAAAACTGTCCCGTTGGTTTGCAGCTTGCAATAGCTATAAAGAAGGCAATCCTTTCGGTTGATGGTGTGAAAAGGGCGAATGTTAAGGTAGAAAACTTTATTTGGGCTAAAGAGGCTGAAGAATTTTTAAAGGCATTGGATAATTAACTTTTGTTTTTTAAAGCTGCTACTTTTAAGCTCTCTATTTGCATTTCAAGGAGGTAAATCATTTCCTCTGCGTTTTTTATGCCTGTTGAACTTAAGAATGTGACGTAGAATTCTGGCTTGTGTCCATTTATGTCGATTGTTTCAAGTTTTTCCATGAGTCTATTTTTAAACTCCACGGGATTTTTCCCGTTGTAAATAAATGTAAAGAAATTAGCTCCAATTCTTGAGTGAAATTCAGTTTCTTTTAAAGATTCAATAATTTGCGTAACTTTCATTATTAATTCATTACCATATTGGTAGCCTAAGAGATAGTTTATCTTTTTTAGATATTTTATATCTACCATGAATAGGTAAAAATCGATATTTAAGCTAAGTTTTTCTTCAAGGTGTTTTATAAAGGATTTAATTCTATAAAGACCTGTGAGTATGTCTTTTTCAAATAGGTCAACCCTGCTTTTCTCGACTATATCTAAAATTTCTTTAGTTTCTTGCTGGTTTTTCTCTTTTAAAAGTATGTCTGGCAAATTTTTTTCTACCTTACTCAATATTTCTTGATCTAAAGACTCGGTTTTCATAATTTCAATAGCTTTATCGACACTAAATGCATTTCTGTATGGTCTTGCCGTTGTTAGTGCATCGAATACATCAGCTATGGCCAAAATTTTTCCTTCGAATGTTATTTTATCACACTTAAGGCCATCTGGGTATCCGCTTCCGTCACACCGTTCATGGTGTTGTCTTACAAATAGGGATATGTCTTTGAAGAAACCTATGTCTTTTATTAGCTCGTATGAAAATATGGGGTGCAATTTCATGACTTCATATTCGTATTTACTCAATTTTCCTGGCTTTAGAAGTATGCTATCGGGTATTGCAACTTTTCCTAAATCGTGTAACAGTCCTCCGATATATAAGTTATATTGCTTTTGCTTATCCATTCCTAAAATTTCAGCTATTTTTTGAGAATAAAGAGCCACTCTTTCTGAGTGTCCCATTGTGTAGACATCTCTCACCTCTAAAACTTTAACAAAGGCTCTTATAAACTCAATTCTATTTGTTTCTATCTGTTTCTTTTTATCTATGAGGTCTTTTGAAATGCTATTGAGTGAGTTTCCTATCAACTTAAAGCGTTCTGAATTGATTTTGGATGTATCTATGGGTTCTTCTAATTCTCCCAATTTTAAAACTCCGTTTAATATTGTGTTCGTGTCTTTTGAGAGCAACCTATTGAATTTGTTATTAATGAAATGTACAGATAGCAGAAATGAAAGATAAATAAGAAATAGAAGGGTGTTGAAGTACTTTAGCTTATCAAAAAGTGAATCTGAAAAGGTTTTTGCTTCTTTTTTTAGTCTGTCTACGTAAAATCCAGTCCCTACCATCCAGCTTAGGGGTTTGTAAAGTTTTCTGAACGATACCTTTTCCTGTGGAGTTTTGCTTGTTGGAGATGGATACCAATAGACAGAATAGGTTTCCCCATTCTCCCTTA
The DNA here is from genome assembly GCA_027008245.1 of Desulfurellales bacterium. GTDB lineage: Bacteria > Campylobacterota_A > Desulfurellia > Desulfurellales > Hippeaceae > Hippea. Next base: position 942 of record JALTCA010000114.1, on the reverse strand, counting down.
AAGCCTTTAAATATTGAGTTCTATAAGGATTGCCTTTTACATCTTTTCTATCTGAAGATACAAGTTTTCCTATTGATATGCCTTTTGATAGGTTGTAGATGTTGTAAGCGAAGTTTTTTCCTCCGTTAATATTTAGTATTTTAGCAATGAAAAAGTAACTATCAGGTGTTTTATATTTAAAAATTAGGTTGTTTAGCTTGGGTTCTACATCTTTTGCTATTTTGAATTCTATATTGTTGAAATTTGAATATATGCCTATTATTGTTTTGTTGTCTATTTTTGAGGTTAAAAGCAGAAAAAATAAAGGAACCCCTTTTTTATTTCTTTGTTTGCTTTCGCAAAGTAGGGTGTTTTTTAAGCCAAAGTACATATATGTTTTGCATTTTTTTAAATCTATTATATTTGGATAGTTGAATTTAGCTGTTGATATGAAAAATTTATGTTTAACCGATGAGTTTAACTGTTTTATAAAATTGATAAGCATTGTTTTGTTATCAGTAGGTATTGTTATGGAGTTTTTTGTTAAATCAAGTTCTTTTTTTAGCTCTTTGTATGTGCTCCTTATTAGGTTTCTTGCGGATAAGTTGATATATGAGATGGCAGCATAGGTTTCTAATCTTACGCCCTTTTCATGCCTTATAAGTTCTTTTTCATAGATAAATTTATAAATTTCTCTTTTTTGGGTCGTTTCAAATAAATAAAATATAGCTGAGATTGTTATAAAGACGAGGATTAGAAACATATATAATAAGATAAAAAAACGCCGTTCCTTCATTGGTTAATAATATAATGAAATCAATTTTTTTGTCAAAAAAGATTATTTATATATGACCAGCTAGGTCCCAACATACTTACCACCTAAAGCAAATAGAGGTAATATATATGTCTGAGTCTGGGGATGAGAGTGAGGATAAGGACGGAAAAGAGAGTGGAGGCGACAGC
>JALTCA010000113.1:0-4327 GCA_027008245.1 Desulfurellales bacterium | reverse complement strand
ACAAATCCTAACAAAATTAGGGTTTTCAGACAAAAAACCGTACCCAGGATGAACAGCATCACACCCAGAGTTAGCTATAGCTTGAGCGATATTGAAAAGGTGCAAATAGCTTTTTTTTGCCTCGGCAGGCCCTATACAAATCGCCTCATCGGCCAATTTTACATGCATAGAATCTTTATCTTCCGTCGAATAAACAGCAACAGTTTGTATACCCAGCTCCTTAGCAGCCCTTATAACCCTAATAGCTATCTCTCCCCTATTTGCAATAAGGATTTTCCTAAACATCAATCCAGCCTCTTAACAAGAAATAATGGTTGGTCAAATTCAACTTTTTGGCCGTTTTTAACCAATATTTGCTCAATTTTGCAAGGAAACTCAGCCTCCAATTCATTCATTATCTTCATAGCTTCCAAAATACACAAGGTATCACCCTTCTTGACCTCATCACCAATTTCAACATAAGGAGGCGAAGTAGGAGAGGGAGCCCTGTAAAATGTTGCGACCATTGGAGATCTAATTTCCACAAGCCCTTCTGTCTTTTTCTCGTTATTTTCATTCTTCTCTTCAACATCATCATCAGTTAGCTGCTGCTTTTGTACGCTTGTCTCCACTACTACAGGCTGAGGGGTTTGCGTAACAATATTATCTCCAACAAATGCATCTTTCTTTTTTAAAATTATATGCATTTCATCATCTTTGTATTCAAATTCCACAAATTGACTTTTTTCAACAAAACGCATCAAGTCCTTTAACGACTTCAAGTCCATCACAAAACCTCCTTTTCATTATCATGAAAACTATATCAAAAAAAGAACTTTCATTCAAATACTATTTAGAATCTAAACTATAAGCAATAAATTTTAGTTTCTTTAACTTTACCCTTAATGCGTAAAGTAGATCTTCAAGTGTACTGCCTTCTTCAGGATACAGAACATGGGTTTTATACAGTAAACCATTTGAAAATTTCTTAAAATCCCGCTCGTTATTTAAAAATCTACTTTTAAGGTTTTCTTCCACTCCATTAATGAATGAATAGAAGGTCTCTATATTATCTGCAGGACACAGACATATAAAAGAATCTGCACCAGAACGCATAATTCTTAGCAGATAAGGGCTTTTCATTAATTCCTCAGACAAAGTTTCTATCATTTTATTCCCATATCCAGCGCCGTATTTGTAGTTTATGTAACCCAAACCAACTATATCCAAACCAAAAAGGTAAAATTTTTCTTTTCTTTCTATTTTTTGCTTAACGTATTCGGAGAAAACAACAAACCTATCCGTTCCTGTTAAATAATCCTTAAAAAATATATTAGCCCTTTCTTTTTCTATATCTTTTACCTTTGGCAAATTGAAACCGTTAGAACTTTCAAATAAATGTGCATCAACTAAAACATCTCTAACCTTGTCAAATATAAATTTATCCAGTTCCATCTCGTTCATTATTTCTACAGCATCAACAGGTGAATATTTTTTTCTATTCCTATAAATCCTTTCACTCGTTAACGCATCAAACACGTCAGCTATGGCGAGTATCTTGGCACAAGGCTCAATCTGACTACATAAAAGCCCATCTGGATAACCACTTCCATCGCATCTTTCGTGATGATGCCTAATACAGTCTGCTATCGACCTTAAATGGTCAATATCCTTTACCATCTCATAAGAAAACACGGAATGATACTTTATAATTTCAAACTCATGCCTTGACAGCCTTCCCGGTTTTAAAAGAATCGGATCCGGAATACCAATTTTACCTATATCGTGCAAAAGACCTGCTATATAAAGCTTATTGTTTGTTTTTTCATCATAACCTAAAGTCTCGCTTATCTTTTTGGCATAAAAGGCAACGCGCTCAGAATGCCCATGAGTGTAAGAATCCCTCAGCTCAGACATCTTCATAAAAGAACGGACAAACTGCTCCTCAGATTTTGTCAACACATCCTTCAATCTTCTAAGCCTTTTAAAAGAAAAGATTGCCATCACAAAGTGAAAGCCTACATTCCTAAGCAAAAGCTTATGATAATTTATATTTTCAATATCTTTTGTATATCCGTAAGCAAAAGATGCAACTACATACCCGTTGTATTCAACAGGAACAAATAAGCCATTTACAACACCAAGCCTTTTAGCCTCCAGAGAGGGTGGCAAGTTCAATTTATCCAGAATCTCTTCATATGTAACAGCCCTATTAACTTTAGCCTTATACAGTTTATAAACAATCCAATCTTTAACTTTATCATTTACACCGTCAAAAAAGACCGTAAATTTACCCGTTCTATCAACTACACAGTATATATTATCAGAGGGCATTATAAATCCAGTAACTTGAGCCCCAGAAAGTTCTAAAACCTTCCTCAAATTTTCTTCTAACCATATCTCTATAGGTTTGTTTACACTACCCTTTAAAGAAGAAGATAAAATAACGTGCATATCCTCTGTTTTTTTATGTAATTCAACCTTGTATTTATCAAAAGATTCAGACAAAACCAAAGCTATGGCGTTAGCACAGTATTTCAAAAAGTCTATATGGTTCCCAATTTCCTCAAAAGGCTTAAAGCTTGCAAGTTGCAGTACACCGTAAACTTCACCGTCTCTTTCAATGGGAATACTCACTACACTTCTTAAAGAAACTTCTTTCCATACAGACTCTGCATCTTTATAGTCAGAGTAGTTTTTTATTATAAGCAATTTTCTTTGCTCAAACGACTCCTTAAATGCCCCAGAATACTTTATTATGCCTATTTTCTTTAGCTTTTCTTTGTCAACAACTTTATCAGAAATATACCTTTCGAAATAAACTTTTATTCTACCATCGGCCAAAGCCACCAAATCGACAATACCAAGAACAACAACATCTTGTTTGAAATAATCAACAAGAATAGACAACAATTCCTCATCATTTTTCTTAGGTTTCCATTTTGAAATAATAAAATTTATAACTTCCAAATTTTTATACATCACCTCGCCATAATACAAAAATTCATATAGAATCGCAAAGATAATTTAGTTAAGAAGGGATAAAAACTTTTCTCTCTCCAAAGGTTTGCTAAAGAGAAAACCTTGCACATAATCACATTTCATCGACCTTAAAAGCTCAAGCTGCCTTTCAACCTCAACACCCTCTGCCACAGTCTTAAAACCAAACTCCTTTGCAACGTTAACTATTAATCTAACAAGACTCAAATCTTTCTCGTTATTCAACATTCCCCTAATAAAGGAAATGTCTATCTTTAAAATATCTAAAGGCAATTCCCTAATGTAGGTTAAAGAAGAATAGCCTGTTCCAAAGTCATCCACAGCAATGTTTACATACATCTTCTTCAGTTGGTCCATTATGCTTTTTGTATAATTCCTATCCTCCAAAAACACTCTTTCAACAATCTCTACAGTCAAAAATTTACCGTCAACATTGTACTCTTTTAATGCTTGTTTTATGGTTGTAACAAGATAATCCCTTCTAAAACTCTTAGCCGATATATTAACCGATATGGGAACTTTGTTCTTGCATTCCGATATGGTCTTGACAGCTTGATTTATCAAATATTCCTCAACATCGTATATGAGATTTGAATTTTCCAATACGTCAATAAATTCACCCGGTGATATAATTTTTCCATTGTGTTTCCATCGAATAAGGGATTCAGCCCCTGCAATTTTACCGCTTTCTATGTCGTAATATGGCTGGTAAAACAAAATAAATTCTCTATTATTAAAAGCATTATTGAGTTTGGTTTTAAGCTCAATAACCTTTAAAGCATCTTGCTGAGATTTCTTTTTAAAAAACCCAATCTCATTATCGCCTTCACGCTTTACGTTAGCCAAAGCAAATTCAGCTTTTGTTAACAATTCTTCAATATCTTTCCCATCGGATGGATAAAAACTTACACCAATGCAATATGAGGGTGAAAATTCATTATCATTAATCTTTACAGGTTTATTCAACAATCTCAGCAAATTTGTTAAACTTATCAAAACATCCTCATCGGATGAATAGTCAAACAAAACCAAAGCAAATTTATCTCCAGATAGCTTCCCTACCAAATCTCCTTTACCCATAAAATTCTTAATTCTCTGAGCCGTTATCTTAATTATCTCATCTCCACCTTTATAACCATAAGCTTGATTAATGTATGAGCAGTTTCTCACATCAACAATTGCCACAGCCAAAATTTTGCCACTTTCCACTTTTCTTAAAATATCCTGAGCTTGTGAAATAAAATTTTCTTTGTTTGGCAAACCCGTTTGCGGATCATGATTTGAAAGGTAGGCAAGCCTCTTTTGTAGGCTGGTTTCCTTGGTAATATCCTTGCCAACGGCAATGTAA
>JALTCA010000112.1:0-1244 GCA_027008245.1 Desulfurellales bacterium | reverse complement strand
TGGTTGTATTTTCTCAAGAAGTTGCAAAAAAGGTAAATAATTTAGCAAAGATGGCATGGATGCTCTTTGTGTTTGTATTTATTGTAGTTATTGCTGAATTTATTTTTATATCGCAAAGTATTATTTCGCTTCTTGTAGATTTGAGAAAAAGTGAGTTAAAAATATTGCATTTAATTGGTGCAGATCCCGTTTTCATTAATCTTCCGTTTATAATTGTTGTTTTGTTTATTGTATTTATTTCCTGGGGGATAAGTATGGTTATAATCCAAAAGGTTAGCATTTGGAGTGAAAGCATCATTAAGGGCATTTTACCATTTGCAACGTATAGTTCTCCTGTGAACATTACTGTGTTAGGTAGTTATTTATTATTGTTTGGAATCGCAATTTCCCTTCTTGGTGGTATAATACCCTTAAAGAAGGTGAAAGTGCAGTGAAGAGATTTATATTGGTGCTAATCATCTTATTCGTCCTATTTTTAAATGTTTCACCTGCATATTCGGGGCTTACAGAAGAGGAACAAAAGCTTGCAAAATACAAGGCTGAACTTGAACAGGTAAAACGTTCTTTAAACAGCGTAAATCAAAATGTAGCAAGTGTCATTTCTTTATTGGATAATCTTGATGCAGAAACTAAAGATGTACAAGAAAACATAAATGTAATTGAAACAAAAATTTCGAATCTGCAGGCGGAGATTTCACAGAAAGAGAAACTCATTGAAGAAGATAAGAATCTTATACTTAAAAATAAAAAAGATATTGCACAAATGCTTAATCTTGCATATAGGATTTCCCAAATCTCTCCATTAGAATTGCTGTTTTCTGGAAGTAGTGCTTCCTCGCCAGATGATAAAATTGCTTATCTATCTTACGTTGTATCGAGTAACAAATTGGTCCTTGATAACTTGAATGCAAAGGTTGCTGAGTTAGAATCTGAGGAGAAGTCTCTCATTACTGCTAAAAAAAACCTTTCTGCTTTTCTCTCAGAAAAGAAACAACAAGAACAAGTGCTTGAGGAAGAAATTGATTTAAAAAACCAACTACTTTCAACGTTAAAAGAAAAAAAGCTAACATATATCACTCAAAAAAATATGCTTGAATCTGAAATTAAACTTGAGCAAGAGAAAATACAAAAGCTCATAGAAGAAGCACAAAATAAAAATATTACACTTAAAGGTGGACTATCCTGGCCTGTGCGCGGACCTATTACTTCTCCTTTTGGATGGAGGATAAATCCTATATGGCACT
>JALTCA010000111.1:0-15490 GCA_027008245.1 Desulfurellales bacterium | reverse complement strand
GCTGTTCTTTCCTGATACCCTTATTACACCTATAGCAGATTCTACTTGTCCAGAGGCAATGGCTGCTATTATATCATCATCTTTGAGCATTTTGTTTTAGCTTTTTTTCTTGAGCTTTGAGAATCTGAGAATCTATTAGTTGCTGAAGGAGTGTTAGAACATTATTGGTTGTCCAATATAAAACTAATCCAGATGGAAAGCCCATGAACATAAATGTGAAAATTATTGGCATGAACATCATTATCTTTTGTTGTGTTGGATCACCTGTTGCAGGAGTGAGTTTTTGCTGCACATACATGGTCAGACCCATTATTATAGGCAGAATGTAATATGGGTCTTTTGAGCTTAAATCTGTTATCCAAAAAACAAACGGAGCTCCTCTTAGTTGGATAGCATTTAATAAAACATTGTAAAGAGCGAAAAATACCGGAATTTGTATAATTATTGGCAAACAACCACCAAATGGGTTTACTTTGTGTTTTTTATAAAGCTCCATCGTTGCCTTGTTTAACTGGTCAGGCTTTCCTTTATACTTTGCTTGCAGTTCTTTCAATTTTGGCTGTAATTTTGCCATTTCTCTCATTGATTTATAGGATTTAAAAGATAGGGGATAGAAAATCAGTCTTATAATCAATGTTAAAATTATTATTGCTACTCCATAGTTGCCAAAAATTAAGTAAAGCCAGTTAAGAACGTACAATAAAGGTTTGCCTATAAATCCAAACATGCCAAATCTTATGATTTTATCCAAATGGTGATCTACAGATGCAATCGTTTCCTTGCTTTTTGGACCTGCATAGATTTCAATTTGTGTTGGCGTGATTAGGTTAACATAGACATAATTGCCGTTATTTAGATTTGTATAGCCTGCCAAAATGGAATTGCTGTTTTTTGGCAAGAAGGCGAGACAAAAGTATTTGCTTTCAAGGGCTATCCAATGGATATCCATGTCTGGTTTTATCTTTTTATCTGTTTCAATTTTATTATTATCGACTAAAGCTACTGCACCTAGGTGTGAATATTTTTCCTTTTGTAAATCTCCGAGGTCTGGGCCTGCGTAAATAGAAAATTCCTCTTTTAAGGGTTTACCGTTTTTCAAAACTTTAACAGAGAAATCAAATGCATATATGTTATTTCTAAAGGTAAAGGTTTTGATTATGGTTATGTTATCTGAAGTTTTTGTTAATACCAATTTTGAGATCTTGTTATCATTATCCAATACAATTTTCTTTTCATTTGGTTTATATGTTAGCGTTTCTTCTAAGTTTTCTACAGATTTATCTTTAAAAACAGTCTCTAATGTGTTGTAATTACCTTCGCTTTTTACTAACTCTACGCTTTTGTTGTTGATTTTATATTTTTTTAAGGTTAAAGATACGATAGAGCCGTTCAACGGTGATATTTTCATAGTATAATTTTTAGTGTCTACGATAATGGGTTTTATTTTTTGAGTGTTTTGTGCGGGGGTAGTTTTGTTTACAATGCGGTTAGTTTCAGCTTTTTTTGTTGGTGTCTTTTTTTCAACCTTCGAGGTTTGGTTTGGTGAAGGTAGAAAAAAGTACGTGTAACCGATTATCAACAGTGTTGTTATTAATAAAGCAATAAGTAAATTTCTATTATTGTTATTATTTTCCATTTTCTCTCCTCTTAAATGTGAATAGTGGCTTTACAGGTGGATCATAGCCTCCTGCACTCCAAGGACCGCATCTTAAAACCCTATATATAGCCATCATACCTCCTTGGAACGGTCCGAATTTTTTTATTGCTTCAATAGCATAATTTGAACATGTGGGATAAAACCTACAACTTGGTGGTTTCATAGGTGAAATAAATTTTTGATAGAATTTAATCGTATATATTAATGCATTTGCTATATAAAAATTAATTGACCTTAATATTTTCATTTAATAGCTTAATAAAGATATTTTTTACTCTTTCAAAACCAACATCCAAAATACTATGTCTTGCAACCATAACAATCCATATTTTCTTTGGTATTTCATGTTGAGATAATCTTATAATTTCCCTCAGCCTCCTCTTTGCTCGGTTTCTCTTTACAGCTTTGCCTATCTTTTTACTTGCAACTACACCTACTTTAAATTCTTCCCTGTTGGGTAAAACAAACAAAACAAAATAAGGAGTAACGAATTTCTCCCCATTTGTGTAAACTTCCTTAAATTCGGCAGTTTTAAGAGAGTTATATTTTACCTTGAGATTTAAACCGTTAATCTCTTTCTACCCTTAGCTCTCCTTCTTGATAAAACCTTCCTTCCGCCTACAGTTCTCATTTTTGCTCTAAAACCGTGGGTTCTCTTTCTTGGTTTATTGTGCGGTTGAAATGTCCTTTTCATTTTTACTTACCTCCAATACATTTTAGCGTGTGAAGTATAAACATAATGCGGCAAAAATTCAACCTTTATTGTTTGGGCTCTATCATCCAGAAAACCTTTGATGTTTTTTTAGATTTAGTTTTTGCTTCTAAACCAACCCTTTCTATTTTCCTTATTAATGGCCTGTTCAATCTAATGTATACAAGATTTCCTTGAACTATTGCCTTTTTCCAGCCGAGTTCACTAACATATACCATAAATGATTTTTTACTATATTTGTCTATATTTTTTACCACGCCCCCGATTATTTTTGGTTGTTTAGGACAAATTCCTATATCAGGCAGTCTTTTTTTAAGATTTATGTAGCCTTCGCTTAGAACCTCTTTAAAATGAGCCATTGTAGACCAATATTTCCCTAAAATCGGCTGACGTGGAATTAGCCAGAGAGGAGTATCTTTGTCTAAGTTTGTTGCGTCTTGTGTAAAAATGGCTTTAAAATCCAAATCCTCTGCAACTTTTATAACTGTTTTATTGTAGTCTCCATACGGGATAGCAAATGCGTACGGTTTGTATCCAAAATTTTTTACAAAGAAATTTATGCTTTTTTGAATATCGTTTCTAACCCAATTGTAGTAGCTTTTTCCTTTAACACCTTTTGGTGGTGATGTGAAACGGGGATGTGAGTAACTGTGTGATTCAAAGTCAACGCCATAGGTCCTCATTTGATTTATCTGTTGCATAGTTAGGTAATCTGGGTAGTGTTTTTCTATGGCCTCAGTTGGCAAGAAAACTGTTATAGGGAAGTTATACTTTTTTATAGTGGGGAATGCGTTATAATAAATGCTCTTGTAGCCATCGTCAAATGTTAATACAACACATTTTTTAGGCAGATTTTGCCTGTTTTTAAGTAGATTGACGAGTTTTTTTAGAGGAAGTATTTTGTAGTTGTTATTTTTTAAATATGCCATTTGCTCCTTAAATTTTTTTATAGATACGTTAGTTGTCGGGGTTCTGTTATCACCGACTTTGTGATATATAAATACTACACAGGCTTTAGAGTAGTACGTAAACGTAAATAATAATAGGATTATAAGAGCAAGCTTTTTCATATTTCTTTCTCCTCCACTATATTTTGTTTGATTTCTTCTATTATTTCCTCAAATAACGGTATAAGCCGTTTTCTGTTGTTTCCAGCAAGTACCACTACCATAATGTCATCACCTACCTTTAGCTTTCCTTTGTTTATTGTAATTTCAATTGACTCTACAAATTCAAGCTGCCCCACCTTTTCTTTAAGTGCTTTGAGTTTTTTATCATTGTAGTCAACTATCATGCCTGTAATGGGCTTTTCGTTTTTTGATGTCCCTCTAACAATACCGTTATGAACAAGTATCATTCCAAGGTTGTCAAGGTTTGAATTGCTTTTTATGCTTCTTATTAAATCGTTAATCTCAAACGTCATTGTATATAAACTCCTTCCCCTCGAAATTTTTTATCTTGTATATATTTTTTTCTTTGTTTGTAATATTTTGTGGTTCTAAAACGATTTTTCCTCCTCCGTTTGGCAAATCAAACGCATAAACTGGCATGCACAGACCGCTTATATTACCACGTAGTTTTTTCATTATATTTAGTGATTTTTGTATTGAAACTCTAAATCTCTCGTTTCCTAAAGCTTGGTCACAGCCGAATAAGTAATAAGGTTTTATTCTCAGTTTGACGAGCCTGCAAAACAACTCCCTTAAGACCTGATGGTCGTCGTTTATACCTTTAAGTAAGACTGTTTGTGAAATTATGGGTATGCCGGAGTCAGCCACTGTGCTAATAGCCTTTTCGAACTCTTTAGTTACTTCATCTGGATGATTTATGTGAATCGCAAGCCAAAGGTTTTTATATTTTTTTAAAATATCCACCGTCTCTTTTTTTATCCTTTGAGGATTAGATGTAAATACCCTAGTGCCTATTCTTATCACTTCGATGTTGTCTAAGTTAGATAGTTGAAGTAAGATGCTGTCGATTTGTTTGTCAGGTAACGTAAAAGGATCTCCCCCTGATATTAAAACCTCTCTTATGTGCTTTTTGTTTTTTAGGTAATTTATTGATTCCTCAAGCTCAAAACCTGAAAAGCTTCTCCAGTTGTTTTTTCTGAAGCAAAACCTGCAATATGCAAAGCATTTGTTGGTTACTGTTAATACCACCCTGTCTGGGTATCTATGAATTAACCCCTTTGCTTTAGTGTATTTTTTCTCGTAAAGTGGATCTTGCACACCTGAGTTTATTAACTCTGCTAAACTAAAAACAAATTGTTTTTTAAAGGAATTTTTGTGGATAAGTCCGGTAAGATATGCATTAAAGTTTGCAAATTCCATACAAAATAATAGTATATAATTTAAGAAGAAAGGGCAATGTGTTTATTCATTGAAAACTTATCTATTAGTTATAACGATAAAAATATTCTGAGAGAGTTAACGATTGAGTTTTGCAAAGGCTTTAATTTAGTCATGGGTGACTCAGGTAGCGGGAAAACTACGTTTCTGAAAGCTTTGTGCAGTCTTTTGAATTATAAGGGAAAAATTTATTTTAAAGATAAGAAATTAAGTGAGGTTTGGGTGAGAGAGAACTGTAAATTAATGGTTCAAAGCGGATATTATACAGAAGATACAATAATATCAACAATTAAAAAGCCTTTCGAGTTGAAATACAACAAAGGAAAAAAATTTGATGAAAACCTATTCGAAGGGTTATTTACATTATTTGGATTGGATAAGTTTGCTATTGATGAAAATGTTGGCAAACTGTCTGGTGGGGAGTTGCAGAGGGTTGCATTGATTAGGGCGTTATTGCTTAAACCTAAAATATTTTTAGCTGATGAACCTACCGCGAGTTTGGACGATAAAGTTTCCAGAAAGGTTTATGGCTTTCTTAAAGAGTATTGCAAAAGCAGAGTGTGTATTGTCGTCTCCCACGACCCAATAGCTAAGGAATTCGCAGATAACTTGTTTTATTTTTCTAAAAAAGGAATTATTAACAATGGCTAAACCGATTGGATTAGATGGGTTAATCATTTCCTATCTTGTTCTTACCGTTCTTTTTGTTGTTTCTTATTTAGAAAAACTACGTATAGAGAAAGACATTTTTGTTTCTTATTTGAGGATGAGCATTCAACTATTTCTTGCAGGTTTTGTTTTAATCTATGTATTTAAGATAGACAATGCTGTGATTAATGTTGTTATTTTTCTTTTCATGATTCTTTTCGCCTCAAGGATTGTTGTAGAAAGGTCGGGAATAAAGATAAAATATGCGACACTGTTTATATTTTTATCTATATTCATTTCATCAACCGTTATATTAATCATTCTCATTTTTGGTATAGTGCATTTGTATAGATTAAACGCCAGATATTTTATACCGCTTGCGGGTATGGTTATAGGAAACTCGATGAACTCAACGGCAATTGGTATAGAGAGATTTTTCTCAAAGATAAAGGATAACAAAAGCAAAATAGAAGATCTTATAGGGCTTGGGGCTACAGAAGAAGAGGCTGTATCTTTTGCTAAGGGAGAGGCCTTAAAAGCTGCACTTTTGCCTACTTTTGCCAGTGCTTCTGGTATGGGGGTTGTATTTTTGCCAGGTATGATGACAGGACAAATCTTATCTGGTGTAGAGCCTACACAAGCGGTTTATTATCAAATTGTTATTGTTATTGCTATAGGAGCAACGGTGTGCCTTTCAAATTATGTTATGGTAAAAATTTTATCAAGTAGGTTGAAATTTTGTTTGACTTATGATGACATTTAAAATATAACTTAATATTAGAAAAAGATTTGAGGAGGTTAGTTAATGTCTGACAGTAAATTAAGGGAGATGGCCTTTGAATATCATTCGATGGGAAGGCCGGGCAAAATAGAGGTTAAGCCCACAAAACCCCTTAAAACCCAAGGCGATTTGTCTCTTGCTTATACACCTGGTGTTGCTGAGGTTTCCTTAGAGGTGGCTAAAAACCCAAAATCAGCCTATAAATACACATCAAAAGGCAATTTAGTTGCAGTTGTTTCCAATGGTACAGCTGTTTTGGGGCTGGGTAATATTGGAGCTTTGGGCTCAAAACCTGTAATGGAAGGTAAAGGTAATTTATTTAAAAACTTCGCTGATGTAGACGTTTTTGACATAGAGATAAACGAAACAGACCCTGATAAGCTGGTTGAAATTGTTGCTTCCCTTGAGCCTACCTTTGGAGCCATAAACTTGGAGGATATAAAGGCGCCGGAGTGTTTTTATGTTGAGGAAAAACTTAGAGAGAGGATGAAAATACCGGTATTCCATGACGACCAGCATGGCACAGCTGTTATTAGTGGTGCAGCTCTGATTAATGCTGTTGAGATAGCTGGTAAGGATTTAAGCAAATGCAAGCTTGTCGTATCGGGTGCGGGTGCAGCTGGTATTGCCTGTGCTAAATTTTTTGTAAGGTTAGGAATAAAAAGGGAAAATGTTGTGATGGTTGACTCCCGTGGCGTTATTTATAAAGGTAGAAAAGACGGTATGAATCCTTATAAAGAGTATTTTGCATCGGATACGAGTGCAAGAACTCTTGAGGAAGCCATAGAGGGCGCTGACATTTTCTTGGGTGTATCGCAAGCAAATATATTAAGTAGAGAAATGGTTAGAAAGATGGCAGATCCGCCTATCATCTTTGCTATGGCAAATCCAAACCCTGAGATAACCTACGACGAAGCAAAAGCTGCTAATCCAAATGTAATCATGGGTACAGGAAGGAGTGATTATCCTAATCAGATTAATAATGTTTTGGCCTTTCCGTTCCTATTTAGGGGTGCTTTAGATACAATGGCAACTCAAATAAACGACGAGATGATGATGGCTGCTGCTAAAGCTTTAGCTCAGCTTGCAAAAGAGGACGTACCTGAGAGTGTTTTAAAGGCTTACGGAGTTGAGAACCTTAAATTTGGGCCTGAATATATATTACCGAAACCTTTTGATCCAAGGGCTTTAGTGTATGTTGCCCCTGCTGTTGCTAAAGCGGCTATCGATTCAGGTGTTGCCCAGTTGGAAGGTGATTTCGATATTGAAGAATATAAGGAAAAATTATTAGAGAGACTTGACAAGACCAAAGCAGTGACGCGTTATGTTTACAACAAAGCAAAATTAGATCCAAAGAGAGTTGTGTTTACAGAGACTACAGATGCCAATATTTTAAGAGCTGTTCAGGATGCTGTGGAGGAAGGTGTTGTTAAGCCTATTTTTGTTGGCGCAAGAAGCTTTACTAAAGATGATGTTGAGAAGAGAATAAAAGAGTTGGGTTTAAAGGATTCATTGCTTAATGAAATTGAGTTTGTTGACCCTCTATATTTTGACAAGACAGAAGAATATGCAAATATGTTATATGAGCAAAGAAAGAGAAAAGGTCTAACAAGAAGAGAGGCATCTTATATAGTAAGGCATAGGCCGAATTATTTTGCAGCCATGATGGTTAAGAATGGTGATGCAGATTCTATGATTATTGGAGAAACCTATAATTACCCTGCAGGCGTTAGACCAGTGCTTACAATTTTAGATAAGGAAGAGGGAAGTGTAGTTGCTGGTTTATACATCATGATAGTTAAAAACAAAATATACGTATTTGCCGACACCACAATTAATGTGAATCCTTCGAGCGAGGATTTAGCTGTTATTGCAAAAGAAGCAGCGTGCTTCTACGAGGATTTGACAGACAACAAGGCTGTGGTTGCCATGCTGTCTTTCTCGAACTTCGGCAGTAACCAGCAAGAAGAGGCTGTAAAAGTTAGAAGGGCTGTTGAGATCATTAAACAAAAATACCCAGAAATTACCGTGGATGGTGAAGTTCAGGCAAACGTAGCAGTTGATAAGGAACTTATCAGTAAATTCTATCCGTTTAGTGATTTAGCCGACAAAGATGTAAATGTTTTAGTCTTCCCAGATTTGAATTCTGCTAATGTTGCCTATAAATTGCTTTACAAAATGGGGGATGCATATCCTATAGGTCCTATACTTGTTGGTTTGAAACAGTCTGCTCATGTGCTTGAAATGGGTGCTGCATCTTCAGTGGTTCAAGATATGATTGCAATAGCGTCTTTTGATGCGCAAAGGAAGGGTTGTTAAATAAAAAATATTAATATTTTAGGAGGTGGTTTTATGAGAAAGAGTTTGTTTTCAGCGTTGGTAGTTATTGCGGCACTGCTTACCTTTGCTGTTGGTTCGTTTGCTAAACCTATTGTTATTAAGTTCAGCTTTGTTGTTGCTATGGATACGCCAAAGGGGCAGGCAGCTCAGTACTTTGCAAAAATTGTTAAGGAAAGAACCCATGGTAAAGTTATTGTAAAAATTTACCCAAACGCTATGCTTTACGATGATAGGGCAGCAGTTGAGGCTCTTCAAATGGGTGCTTTACAGATGGCTTGCCCGGCAACAGCAAAGTTCACTGGTTGGATTCCAGAATTGCAACTGTTCGATTTGCCATTCTTGTTTAAAAACACGAAACACTTGCATAAGGTGGAAGAGGGTCCTGTAGGTAAAAAACTGTTGAACTTGTTTAGAAGAAAAGGAATGCTCGGTCTTGCATTTTGGGATAATGGCTTCAAAGTTCTATCTAACAACAAACATCCTATCGTTCTTCCAAAGGATTGCAAAGGTCTAAAATTTAGAATTATGTCTTCAAGAGTTTTGGCTGCTCAGTTTAAGGCACTGGGTGCATCTCCTCAGGTTCTTCCATTCTCAGAGGTTTACTCTGCACTTGAACAGGGTGTTGTTGATGGTTGCGAGAATCCATGGAGCAACCTTTACACGAAGAAGTTTTACGAAGTTGCACCTTATACTACAGAGAGTTATCACGGATATTTAGGATATGTTCTTGTTACGAACGCAAAATTCTGGGATAGCTTGCCACCAAAGATTAGAACAATTTTAAATCAGTGTGTAAAAGATGCTACAAGGTACGAGTGGAAATTAGCAGCAGAGTTGACAAAGAAGCAGAGAGCTTTAGTTCTTAAAGATCCTAAAGTTAAGGATGTAGTTTTGACACCAGAGCAGAGGGAGGTCTGGAGAAAAACACTTGTTAAGATTTATCCACAGTTCTACAAAACTATTGGTAAAGATTTAATTGAA
This sequence comes from Desulfurellales bacterium, assembly GCA_027008245.1. Taxonomy (GTDB): domain Bacteria; phylum Campylobacterota_A; class Desulfurellia; order Desulfurellales; family Hippeaceae; genus Hippea. The sequence continues at coordinate 6,023 of JALTCA010000111.1, read as the reverse complement.
GAGGCAATTAAAGAGGGTCAGGGTCTATAAAAAAGCAGCTATTTGTGGAAAAACTTTAGGGGAGAGGCTAGAGGAGTCTCTCCCTTTTTTAATATGGGGAGGATTATGAACGCCATCAAAAAGTTTGATGAGTGGTTGGGAAAGATAGATAAGTTTTTAATGATAGTGCTTGCAACAGGGGCTACACTAACGGCCTTTGTAAACGTAGTGGCTCGCTATCTATTTCATAGTAGCTTTGTTTGGGCGAGTGAACTTACTACGTATCTATTTATTTGGATGACGCTTTTTGGTTCAAGCTATGGTTTTGAAATAGGAATGCACATGTCGTTCGATGCTATAGTAAAAGCCCTTCCTGCAAAGTTGTGTAAGGGTGTTACTATATTCTCTACCTTAGTCGTTCTTTCTTTCTTGATTATGCTTACAATTTGGGGTGTTAACCTTGTTAGATTTGATTACATGACAGGCCAGGTTTCGATAAACCTGAGAATACCTTTTTGGATAATTTATCTTGCTGTTCCAATAGCAATGGCAACTGCGTCGTGGAGAGTTTTCATAAAATTGATAGAGATAATTTTAACCCCCGGAGAGCAACTCAAAATTAGGGCTTCATCTGAGCTTGAGGAAATGGGTGAAGGGGGTATATTAGAATGATGACGCTTATTGTTGCCGGATTGTTATTTTTCATGATAGCTGTAGATATACCTATAGCTGTTGCTTTGGGTATGACAGCCGTGGTTTCTATATACTATTTTGCAGGCTTGCCGGTTATAGCAATTGCTCAAAAGCTATTTACCGCATTGGATAAGTTTGCCTTGATGGCAATTCCGTTTTTCGTGTTAGCAGGGGCTTTTTTGTCAGAAGGGGGCACGGCAAAGAGGATAATAAAATTCGCCCACACAATGGTGGGACATTTACCTGGCGGCTTAACTATGACATCAATTTTGGCCTGCGCAATATTTGCGGCTGTTAGTGGTTCTGGACCTGCAACGGTTGCTGCTATTGGCTCTATCATGATACCTGCAATTAGAGAGGCAGGCTACAACGACACATTTGCTATTGGTTCTATTACAACGGCTGGTTCTTTAGGTATTTTGATTCCTCCATCTATAGTTCTGATTGTTTATGGTGTTACGGTTGACCAATCTATTGGAGATTTGTTCTTGGCGGGAGTAATTCCTGGCATTGTTATTACGGGTATGTTGATGACCTTGACTTATATTATGGCAAGAAAAGCTGGTTTTAAAAAGCAACAACCTGCACCCATAAAAGAGAAACTAAAAGCAATGGCGGAAAGCTTTTGGGCTTTAATGCTTATTGTAATTATTATCGGTGGTATTTATTCTGGCATGTTTACTCCAACAGAGGCTGCAGCTGTTTCCGCTGTGTATGCCTTTATAGTTGCCAAATTTATTTATAGGGATTTGAGTTGGAAAGAGGTTCCGCAGGTAATTTTAAAGGCTTCAGCTACAAGTGCAATGATTTTGTTTATTATTGCAAATGCAATGCTATTTGCTTACTTTCTCACAATTGAGCAGATACCTCAATATCTGTCCGATTTGATAATTAGTGCTCATGTTAGCAAGATACTATTTTTGGCTGGTGTAAACGTCCTTCTTATAATATTTGGGGCATTTATGGAGCCATCAAGTATAGTTATGGTTACTGCACCGCTCTTTTTCCCTGTTGCCATGCATCTTGGTGTTAATCCAATACAGTTGGGTATTATTTATACGATAAACATGGGTTTGGGTGAAATTACACCACCGGTTGGGCTTAATTTATTTGTTGCTATGGGAATTACCGGCAAGAGTATAGAGTATATAACAAAGACAAGTATACCCTGGTTTATTGTTTATTTAATGGGTCTGTTACTTGCTACCTATATACCTCAATTATCCTTGGTAATTTTTAAGGTATTCTAAGGATTGTAGACAACTTTATTGAGTTTTTGATAGTATCTCAAAGTATTGGCGGCTTCATCTTTCAAGAGGCCGCCTTCAATTTTTATTCCCCGCTTTTTTAGATATTCCCACGAGCTTTCGAACACGGGCCCTTCATCAAACCCTATTTCCCTTGCCACTTCAGATGGTGCGCCCCAGACTACGCGGTTTAGTCCGCTCCACAAAATTGCCCCAAGACACATGGCGCATGGCTCAGATGATGAAAATAGTTCGAAACGCCCTATTTTTGACAAACTATAATTTTTAAATCTGTTTTGAGCTGTTATAATAGCGACTATCTCTGCGTGGAGCACAGACAGGTTATTTTGTAAGACTAAGTTTGCACCACAGGATACGATTTTGCCAGTTTTTATATTAAAGATAGCAGCTCCAAAAGGTCCACCACCATTTTCAATATTCTTTTTAACAATATTGATAACAAATTCCATTTTTTCTTTGTCTGTTTCAAATATTTTGCTGGTTTTGTTGAACTTTTCCAACCAATCAGGAATCTCTATCTCTATCTTCAATTCTGTCTCCAAAATGTTTCTTTATAAACTCAATGGCTTGGAATTTATCCTCAATTTTGCCCAACAATTGTTGTTCAAATACAGCCTTTATGATTTCTGAGAAGATTTTAGACGGTTTAAATCCCAATTTTATAATATCCTTCCCATAAATTAAAGGTTCTTGGTGCATTAATTCTTCAAGATACAATACTACTTTTTTGTTATCTTTGGCTAGGGCATACAGTGCCATTATACCTTCCAAAGGCAATTTGTTTAGCGTGTTGTATATTTCTAAGTTTGTAACTTCCTTTTTTGTTACAACGCCATTTACTTCGGGTATTTGCCTAACTACCTTTTTAACAAAATAAAGCGTTTGAGTATCTGCGTTTATGGATTCAGTGAAACTTCCTGATTTCCTAAATAGATACTCCAAAACTATCAAAAAGACCCTCTCACGTTTGAATTTCTTACCTTTGCAGAATATAGAGCAACTTTTAACAATTTCCTCTGTTTTATCTAAATATTCTAAGATTCTGTATTCTATAATCAAATTTTTATTCAAAGCTCTAATAAGTTTGTATTCTTTTAGCATCTCAAAACTGTCTGCGACGTTGTCGTTGTTCAGTATATGAACAATTTCATTGAAGATTCTAACCTTGTCAACTTTATCTACAACCCCAAGTTCAACGGCATATTTAATTAACCTGTCCGTTTGTTCTCCAATTTCAAAACCAAATCTTGCAGCAAACCTAACAGCTCTATACATTCTCGTTGGGTCGTCTATGAAGCTCAGCATATGCAACACTCTGATTTTTTTATTTTTTATGTCATTTAATCCGCCGAAAAAATCCAATAAGTCTCCAAAATCGTCATGAAGCTTTACCGCTAAAGCATTTATTGTAAAATCCCTTCGATATAGGTCTAATTTTATGGAGCTTTTTTCGACAACAGGCAAACTTCCTGGTAAATTGTAATACTCTTCCCTTGCTGTTGCCACATCTATACGCGTTTTGTCTGGCATTACAATTGTTGCTGTTTTAAATCTATCATGCGTTGCCGCCTTCGCTCCATTTTCTTTTGCAAATGCCTTTGCAAACGCTATACCGTCACCTTCTATAACTATATCAATATCCAAGTTTTCATATTCAAGGATTATGTCTCTAACAATTCCTCCCACAAGGTAGGCTTCATAACCCATCTTTTTTGCTTTCTCTCCAATTGCTTTTAGATAATTTAGTATGTTTTCCGGTAGAATTTTCCTAATCTTAGAATTTATATTTTGCTGCTTAAGTGGTTTTTCATTATTTACATTTTTTGTTAGGATTTTAAGCAAGTTTGTTCTTGTTATAACACCTATGAGTTTGTTGTTTTTTACCACCGGTATGAGCCTTTGCTTTTCATCTAACACGATTTGTTTGATTCTGTTAAATGTCTCACTCTCGTCAGCCGATTTAATTTCTGTATTTGCAAAAAAGCCGATAGGTTTTTCCTCTAGATGGTGGAACATTGCTTTGTTTACTACTTGTCTTGTTATTATACCTTCCACCGTATTTGTTGCTCTATTAAGGACAACGAAGGCGTTCATACCGCTTTTTGAAAAGAGTTCGTTCACGTACCCCACTGTATCATCGCTGTATACAAATTTAGGCGGAAAGCTCATTATATCTTTTGCTTTGATTTGATCAAATAGCCAACCTTTGATTATTTGACTTAACTTTTCGGTTACTTCTATTAGTGTAGCATTTTTTACAGAAGCACTCGCAGCTTGAGGATGTCCGCCTCCTCCAATATTTTTTAAAATTTTTGCTACATCCACACCTTCATTCTTTGACCTACCAATAACGTAGATGTTTGAGCCCATTCGGAATGCGCATATTGCAGCATCTACATCATCAATAGATATAAGTTTTGTTACCAATACCGCCACGTTAGAAATATATTCATCTATTGAAGCAAAAGAGAGAACAATGCGTTTATTTCTAACCTCAAATACCCTTTTGTTTTTTATTAAATCGTTTAGCAAGATGACGTCTGTTTCCGTTAACGCTTCCTCCAGAACACTCTTAATCGTTTCTAAGTCAGCTCCTTTTTCTAAAAGATATGCACTGATTTTTATATCGTTTGGTTTGGTTGAGGTGTATGTTAACCTGCCCGTGTCTGCATATATACCCAACATAAACAGTGTTGCCTCTTCATCTGTTATCTCAATGTTTTTATCAATGATTTTTTCTACCATTTGAGTTGTATTTGCGCCGTAGTTCACAAGATATGACTCTTCGCAGTTCAAATCCCCTTCTGTGTGATGATCAAAGCAGATGATTTTTGCTTTTTTTAGCACGTTTTTGTATCTGTCCTCAATCCTTTTTGATGAGTGCGTGTCAACAACGATTAGTGTATCTATATAATTTAAGTCGACATCCTCAGTTTCTTCCAAAAATGGGTATATTAGCGATTGCAGCATGAAGTTCATTTTTGATTTTTGCTGTATTCTCGGGAAAAGAATAACGGCATCCGGATAAAGTTTTTTTGCTGCTACACAGCTTGCTATGGCATCAAAGTCGGGGTTTTTATGCGCCGTTATAGCTTTCATTTCTTAGCCTTACCAAAAAATCGTCTTCCAGCCCAGCCTCTTTAAATCCCTTTGCCCTCAAGATGCAGGAGTCACACTCGCCACACGGTATTTCTTTACCTAAATAGCAAGAATAGGCGTAGGAGTAATCTGCACCGTGTTCCTTTCCAAATAGTATGATTTCAGATTTTTTCATTTTAATCAAAGGCGTGTGTATCTTAAACATTTTTCCTGTTGCACCGGCTTTTGTGCCCAAGTTTATTGCCCTTTCAAATGTATTTAGGAAATCATCCCTGCAGTCTGGATATCCAGAGTAATCAAGCATATTCCAACCACCGATTATGTTATATACTTCGTATCTTTCGGCCATTGCCGCTGTAATACTCAAAAACACACCGTTCCTAAAAGGTACGTACGTTATGGGAATGCCGTTTGATATCTCTTCTTCTCCCCTATTCTTTGGCACATCTATTGATAAATCTGTTAACGCACTCCCTCCGATTTGTGATAGGTCAATTTTGAAGTAGTGAGCACGGATCTTTTTGTTTTTTGTGCTTTCTGCGAGCTTTAGCGTTTTTTTGGAATACTCTATCTCGATTGAATGTCTTTGGGAATAGTCAAAAGTTATTGTATGAACCTCGTCAAACGTATCTAAAGCCCAAAATAGGCAAGTTGTTGAATCCAAGCCACCTGAATAGATAACAATTGCTTTGTTCATTATATCCCCCTTCTGTTTCCGTATAGGATTTTGTGTATCTGTGGTATGACCCTTATGGATGGTGCTTTTTCTTTGGTTTTTTCTATGATTTTAGTGGTTTTTTGTATATATTCGCTCAAACTTTCATTTTCCCAGATGGGTTGGAAAACAGCAGGCTTTAAATCAATCTTGCGGATAAGCTCGATTTCTTCGTCAAAGTTTTCGCTTACGACAAATTTGAATTCTATGGATCGGGCTTTGTTTTTAAATTCTTTTAATACATCGATGTTTAAAGCAAACATCTTTGG
>JALTCA010000110.1:0-1249 GCA_027008245.1 Desulfurellales bacterium | reverse complement strand
TAATAACAGTTTTTTTTTCATTTTATTCCTTTAGTCTTGATTTTAATTAAATATTAATATATAATTGTAGCAAAATTTAAACCAAAAAAAGGAGAACTAATGAAAATTAGTAAAATAGCAAGTATAGCTATAGTGTCGTCAGCGGCATTTTTAGTAGGATGTGGGGGAGGAAGCTCTCATAATTCAAGTACTAAAACAGTTAAAATAAAAGCATCAGATGCATATGTTGTAGCTCTTCCAAATCCGGCAACATTGACAGTGGGTGATCACACATTTACAACAAAAGATGTAAAAGACGGAGAAATCACATTTACAGTTCCTGCAAATGTAGCAATTGACAAACCTGACTTTAAAGTTCCTGGTAATGCAATAGTTGATACAGACGGAGATGGAAAACTTTCAAAAAAAGACCAAGTAATCAGAATGGCTCTTGAAACTATAAATGAGGGAAGTGTGGCAAACCCTATAGCAACAGCTGCTTTAGCAGGAGGAGATATGAAAGCATATGCAGCTTCAAAAAAATTTGACCCTGTTCAAACTAAAAAAGATTTAATCTTAAATCCAAATAATGCAAAAGCAAAAGCCCTTGTATCGATAAGTGACGGTATTGCATTTTTGGCAGCAGAAGCTAGAAAAAATGGGAAAAATCAATTGGAAGTAATTCAATCTGTAAACACACATGTAGTTGATGAACTTGCATCAAATCCAAATATTTCAACAACTGATATAGTTCAACAAGTTATTACTTCAGCAGCGGCGACTCAAGCCGGAGTGAGTGTTGAAGCTGTAACTCAAAAAGTTCAAAATGTAATAAAAGTTATTGATGCAGCGGCAAAAGTTGTAGCAACAGCAAGAGCAAAAGGAGTAAGTCAAGCAGAGATAGCAAACCTTGCCAATATACTTACAGTTGCGGCAGTTGCGGCATCTGATACTAATGCAAATCCTGATACTCTTGTGCAACATCTTGACACTCTTAATACTCAAATAGCAAGTGAAAAAAATGTAAATGTAAATGAAGTAGCTACTCAAGTGCAACAAAATGTAACTCAGGCAATTCCTGAAAATACAGAAGTTGCTCAGGTGATTAATAATCAAAATAATGCAGGAAGTACAGCAAGTCAAGCAGGAAGTACAGCAAGTCAAGCAGGAAGTACAGCAAGTCAAGCAGGAAGTACAGCAAGTCAAGCAGGAAGTACAGCAAGTCAAGCAGGAAGTACAGCAAGTCAAGCAGGAAGTACAGCAAGTCAAG
>JALTCA010000109.1:0-1258 GCA_027008245.1 Desulfurellales bacterium | reverse complement strand
AATTCAAAATCACACTGCAAGATGTGATTTAAGACCACCACACCCCTTTAACAGCTATTGCAAACTAACAATAAAAAACAGATCGGGATCAATAGAAAAGGGTTTTATGCTGGACTATGAAGATTTCTTAAAGAAAGCCGCGCAATTTATGGATATATTTGGGCAATATTATTCAAACAACAAGAGCTTAAAGAGATTCTTATTTGGTTCTGACCTTTCTTTAGAGTGGCTAAAGATATGCAATAACAACAGGGCCAAAGGCATTAACAGATTGAATTTTGGAAGACCAAAACTTATATCATTTAACAGTTTCGAAAAGGATGCAAATTTCAACAGGTATGCGATTAAATTCTCAATTCCGTGGAATTTAGGAGGCAGCATAAATAAAAGCGGAACAGCCATTGTAACGCTTGTTAACAGATTTATACCAAGCATGGATAGGACGTATTCATTCATTGCAAAGGTTGAGGGCGATAGCTTTTTTATAAACTTTGCTGAAAATAAAAAAAGCGACGTAGGTAAGGTAAAAACAGGGCTTTTAACACATGCATTAAAGCCAAAAATGGGCGGTTATTCCATAGATTTTGAGACGGGCAAATACAAAAGGTCAGAGGAAGATATAGCCTGCGGATACGTAAATCCCAAAGACCCAAATGCCAACAGACCCTACTTTGGCGTCGGTCAGGTTAGGGATATGGGTAGAGTTAATTTAAATAGCGTGAAAGCCTGTCCAAAAACGGGCTACACAGACTACTACGCCATGACAAAGGTGAAAATTGACCATACGTACTGCGTAAGAACCAAAGAAGGACACTATGCAAAGGTTTACATCTTGGATGCTGGTGGAACAGGCTTGAATGCATATATAAAATTCAACTGGGTTTATTCTCCAAACGGCAAATTTTGACAAAATGTAATTTTAAGGTAAAATGAGCGAAAACTCTTTTCAAGGAGTGGATTATGGAATCTTTTAAAACTGAATTTGAAGAAAGGCAGAACGGTAAGTTAGCCTATGTATTTTTTCAAACATCGCCTTTCAACACGGTAACTGGTGATCAGCTATACGAACTGAGAGACCTTATGTGGAATCTATCTGAAAAATCCGACCTTATCGTGTTAACATCGGACAATGAGAAATACTTTTGTAACGGTTTGGATCCGGTTTATCTGCTCAACGCATCCGTACAGGATAGAATGAGAACAATTGATATGATGATACAGATAATCTACGATTTATATGATTTGCCAATTCCCTACA
>JALTCA010000108.1:0-15750 GCA_027008245.1 Desulfurellales bacterium | reverse complement strand
TAGATTAAGACAGAAGAAAAAGGCGGGGCTTTTGGATTTTAGTCCTTAGAACCAGAGATTTAGCAAAGGGGAAGGGATGGTGCACTTTTGTAGGGCGTAATGGTGTAGTTTTGGAAGGCGCTTGACAAAGAGTGTAGATGGGTTAATTTGACGCTATATCTTATTTATGGTATCTGTTTTTAGGGAAAATGTTTAAATTTATGGGAGGTTTGGTATGCGTAGGTATTTTAAGTTTATTTTTATGTACGTTTTGGTTTTCGGCCTCATCGCATCTTCAGCCTTTGCCATCAACCCTAAAGACTACATCATCATAGGCACAACAGACAAGATCTCATCATTGGATCCTGCAAAAGCATACGACTATTTGTCGGATAACATCATACAAAACATCATGGAGGGCTTGGTTAAGTATGTTCCTGGAACCACACGCATCGTACCGGGGCTTGCAAAAAAGTGGAAGATTTCAAAGGACGGCTTAGTTTACACGTTTTACCTAAAAAAGGGGCTTAAATTTTCAAACGGTGATCCAATCAATGCAGAGGCTTTCAAATTTTCCATCGAGAGGGTCATAAGGCTAAAACAAGATCCATCCTTCTTGCTTTCAGATGTTGTTAAAAAGGTCGAGGTTGTGAACGATACAGAATTCAAGATCTACCTTAAGTATCCCTTTGCGCCTTTCATAAACATCTTGGCCTTCACGGTATCCTACCCTGTTGATCCAAAGGTCTATCCAAAGGACAACGTTTACAACGACATACCTGTGGCAAGCGGTCCTTACATGGTCAAAAAATGGGTCAGGGGTCAGCAGATAGAGTTAGTAAGAAACCCATACTACCACGGCAAAAAAGCAAAAACACCAATTATTCTGGTTAAACTCTACAGAAACGCAAACACGCTTTATATTGCGCTCTTGAATGGAGAGGTAGATGTCGCTTATAGAACGCTGTTGCCTCAGCAGTTTTCAAAGATTCAGAAAAACAAGAACTTTGTCGCACTCGTTGGACCAAGCCCATTTATCAGAGAAATTGTCTTCAACGTAAAATACAAACCATTTGACAATAAACTAATCAGAAGGGCTATTGCATACGCAGTCGACAGAAAGCAGATCGTAAAGGACGTGTTCAGCAACCAGGTTAGCCCACTTTACACTCTCATTCCAAAAGGCATGTGGGGTCATAAGTCCGTAATGCCACACCACAACTTGAAAAAGGCCATAAGGATACTAAAGAAACTTGGATATACAAAAGACAAACCATTAAAGATAACTTTGTGGTACAGCCCAAGTCACTACGGTTCAACGGAGGCAGCTTTGGCTTTAACGATTAAGAACCAACTTGAGAAAACAGGGTTAATTAAATGTCAATTGAAATCAGCAGAGTGGGCAACATATGTTGACTATTGGAACAAAGGAATAATGGGCATATTCTTGCTTGGATGGTATCCAGACTATTTCGACCCAGACGACTACATGTGGCCATTCTTAGCAAGTTCAGCAAGCAACGGAATGGGAAGCTTCTATTCAAACAAAAAGGTTGATAAACTTCTACTTAAGGCAAGAAAGGTTGTAAGCAAAAGAAAAAGGGCAAAAATTTACTATAAGGTTCAGAAAATCATGGCAAAAGATGTTCCCTATGTGCCACTGTTCCAAGGAAAACAGAGGGTCGTTGCCAAACCGAATGTAAAAGGACTTCTGCTTGATCCTGTGCAAATTTTCAGATATTATCTGCTCTACAAAAAATGAGAGGGGTTTATCCCCTCTTTTTTTATGTAGGAGGCAAACGTGAAAACCTACATTCTGACAAGGATTGGCTTATCCATCCCCATGATTTTGATAATCCTAACAATTGTATTCTTTGTATTAAGGGTACTTCCAGGCAATCCTGTTTTAGCCATGCTTGGACCAAAAGCGCCGCCCTCTGTTGTCAAAGCAATGGAACACCAAATGGGCTTGGATAAACCAATTTTGGTTCAGTACGTTGACTACATAAAAGACATTGCTCACGGAAATTTTGGCCAATCCACCGTTACGGGCATGCCCGTTTTAAAAGAATTGATGCAAAAATTTCCCGCTACTTTAGAGCTCACCATCTTTGCTATGATTGTAGCTGTTTTCATAGGTATATTTTACGGCACTTTGGCTGCATACAAATTGGGCAGTCCCTTAGACGTGTCAGCACGCATCTACTCCATCTTTGTTTACTCATTCCCCGTTTTCTGGTTTGGATTGATGCTTCAATTGATTTTTGGCGTTTGGCTACACTGGCTCCCCGTCTCCGGTGAATCATCACCGTTTATGACACCAGACCCCATTCACACAGGATTGTACGTTGTGGACGCCATAATAAACGGTCAATGGGACGTTTTAAAGGACTCTTTAGAGCACCTAACCCTGCCATCGCTAACATTGGGAGTTGTTATCTCAAGTATTTTTGTCAGGATGGTCAGGGCAAACGTCGTCTTGACATTATCCCAACAGTTTATTACGGCTGCAAGGGCTCGTGGCGTCAAAGAAAAAACGGTTCTATTTAGGCACGCTCTAAAAAATGCCCTACCACCGATTTTGACTATCATGGGCTTGCAGTTTGCCTTACTTTTGGGCGGTGCCGTGCTAACTGAAGTAACATTTTCTTGGCCTGGCATAGGCAGTTACTTGGTAAGCAGGATTCACGCGAGGGACTTTACAGCAATACAAGGCACAATAGTCTTTTTCGCCATATTTGTGGCAATCATTAGCATACTTGTGGACGTTATCAATGCTTGGATCAATCCGCGTGTGAGGTACTAATCCAATGGTTCAAAACTCCAATCAGATGATATCGGCGCGCGTATCCTCGTTTCTAAAGGATTTACTTGGCGATTCATCGGGCATTATGGCAATTGTAGGATTTACTATCTTAACGATCTTTATACTCATGGCAGTATTTGCACCTCTAATCGCACCATACAGCCCCATCCAACCAAGCGGAAATCCTTTAACCCCACCAAGCTGGCACCATCTAATGGGCACGGATAACATGGGTTATGATGTTTTCTCTCGATTTATTTACGGTTCAAGAATGGCGCTAATTATAGCCTTTATTGCCACACTCATTGCAGCCGGCGTTGGAATTCCCCTCGGCTTGATTGTCGGCTACTTTGGCGGTCCGTTGGATAGGGTCATAACAATGATAATGGATTCGGTCTACACATTCCCGGGCTTGATACTTGCCATTGCCATAGCCGCTGTTTTGGGTCCAGGCATCATCAACATATCCCTCTCGATTGCAGTGGTCTACATACCGACTTATTACAGGGTTATAAGGAGTCAGGTGGCAAGTGTAAAGAATGAACTGTACGTTGAGAGTGCATACTCCATTGGTGCGAAAACATCGATAATAATCTTCAAATACATACTACCCAACGTCTTACCATCTATAATCGTCGTTCTGTCAATGAACATAGCAGATGCCATCATGACTGAGGCGGGCTTGAGCTTCTTGGGATTAGGTATCACACCTCCAACACCCGATTGGGGTTACGATTTGGCAAACGGTCAGCAATTTATAATCTCAAACGATTGGTGGATGGCGTTTTTCCCCGGCGTTGCAATTATACTAATCGTTTTGGGATTCAGCATGTTTGCAGAGGGCTTGAACGAATACTTTAACCCCAATATAGGAGAGAAACGGTAATGGCTGTTTTAAGCATAAAAAACCTGTTTATCGAATATCAAACAAAATCAGGCACAGTAAAAGCGGTTGAAGATGTATCCTTTGATGTTGAGGAAAATGAAAGCTTAGGAATAGTGGGAGAGTCTGGATGTGGAAAATCGACATTGGGAACAGCGATTTTAAGATTGCTGCCACAAAACGCCAAAATTATGGGTAAAATCCTATTGAACGGAGTAAACCTGTTGGAATTAGACAACGAATCGATGCGTAAAATCAGGGGCAAAGACATAGCGATGATCTTTCAAGACCCCATGACGAGCCTAAACCCCATAATGAGGGTTAGAGACCACTTTTTCGAACTGTTCAAGGTGCATAATCCGGACATGAAGAAAAACGAGATGATAAAAATCGCATCAGAAGCCCTTGAGTCGGTTGGAGTCGACCCAAAAAGGCTTGACAACTACCCATTTGAATTCTCAGGTGGTATGAGACAACGTGTTATGATTGCATTGGCAATTGCACTGAAGCCAAAGGTTCTAATTGCCGACGAACCCACTACGGCGTTGGATGTTGTCGTTCAAGAGCAAATCATGCAGGTTCTAAAGAACCTAATGAGGACAAAAAACATGTCAATAATTTTGATAACGCACGATATGGGCATTGTCGCTGAGATGGCCGAACGTGTGGCTGTTATGTATGCTGGAAACTTGGTTGAGTTAGGAGCAATTCATGAGCTTTACAATAAACCTATGCACCCATACACAAGGATGCTACTTGAGTCCATTCCAAACATAAAATTGGAAGACATGGACTTAAAGTTCATTCCCGGTAGCCCACCAGATCTAAAAAATCTGCCAAGAGGATGCAAATACTACCCCAGATGTCCTTTTGCTAAAGAGACATGCAAAGAAAACGACCCAAAAACCAAAAAAATAGATAATAGAATTGTAAAATGCTGGATTTATGGTGAATAAAATGAATGAAGAAACGTTTTTAAAGGTTGAACATTTAAGAAAAGAGTTTGATCTTAAAGTGCCGTGGATTGAGACAATATTCAAACGCAAGAAAAAGACTGTGAAAGCTGTCGATGATGTGTCTTTTGAAATAAAAAGGGGTGAAACACTGGGCATAGTAGGTGAATCTGGAAGCGGAAAGACAACACTGGGTAGAACCGTCATAAGGCTCATTGAACCAACAAGCGGAAAGATAATGATGGACAACACAGACTTAACAAAACTAAGGGGAGAGGTTTTAAGAAAGGCACGAAGGGACTTTTCCATAATATTTCAAGACCCAATGGCATCGCTAAATCCATACATGAGAATCGGAAAAATAGTATCGCACCCTCTTGAGATTCACAATACAGACACAAAACAGGAAAGAAAAGAGAAGATTTTAAGTCTCTTTGAAAAATTCAACCTGACACCGCCTGGAGAATTTTACAACAGATTTCCAAAATACCTATCGGGTGGGCAAAGACAAAGGGTTGTAATAGCGCGAGCCCTTATAACGAACCCGAAATTCATAGTTGCAGATGAGCCAACGGCAATGCTCGATGTGTCAATAAGGTCTCAAATCTTAAAATTGATGATACAGGTAAAGGAAGAGTTCAAGCTCACCTATCTTTTCATAACCCACGACCTGGCAAGTGCAAAGTACATCTGCGACAGAATCGGCGTCATGTACTTAGGGAAAATCATAGAAATAGCAAAGAAAGAAGACATCTTTAAGGAGCCGCTCCACCCATACACAAAAATACTCATGAGCGCAATCCCCATACCAGACCCCAACGTAAAAAGGGAGAAGCTCATACCCAAAGGTGAAATACCCTCAGCCACCAACATACCCAAAGGCTGCAGATTTCACACGCGTTGCCCATTTGCCAAAGACATATGCAAAGAACAAGAACCCGAGCTAAGGAACGTCAACGGCAGGTTGGTTGCATGTCACATTGTATAGAATATTAACCGGGTTGCTTTATTTCTAAAAAAGTTATATATATAAAAGGAGCAAACATGCTACACAATCTGAACACGAAAGGGAATTATGGCGGATAGAGAGAATCTATTTAACATAGCTTTGTTTGAAATTCTCAAAGACTCTTCCATCTTTGGCATGTATATTTATCAAGAAGGCGGTAGATTTGTTTTTGCAAATAAAACATTCTGCAATATGATTGGGTACTCTTTAGAAGAATTGTTAAATGGCCTGAAACTCCCAGATATACTCACAGGCCCACAAAAATCAGAAGCTTTAAAAAACATCGACAGGCGTTTAAGTGGAGAAACTTTTTCTTATGAGTATAAAGAAATTTGTTATACAACCAAAGATGGCTCACTAAAACATACCTTAAATTTTGCCTACACAATTTCATATAACGACAAACCTGCCGGCCTTGTCATGGCTTTTGACATCACACAGCAAAAGGTTTTTGAAACATTGTATCGTAGCATTTCAGACGTTAATCAACTTATCATAAGAAGCGAAAACGAAGAAGAACTATTGAGCAAAATATGCGATATACTGTTTAACAATATAGATTTTCATCTCGTTGTTTTGGGCTATATTGATGAGACAACAAAGCTATTCAAACCCAAATTCATTAAAGGTGAAGAATGGCATGCAAAAGAGTTTAAAAATGTGGTTGTGTCTGTTGATGAATCGGTCCCAGAAGGTCGAGGCACAACAGGTAGGGCATATAGAACCAAACAAATAGCCGTTTCTGATGATGTTTATAAAGACAAAGGTATGTCTGCCTGGAGGGAAGCACAGAAAAAATACGGCATTCACTCCATCTGCTCAATCCCTATATTTAAGCGTGGTAAAATAGCGTACATTATAATTATTTATTCAAGAATTGCCGGCATCTTTTCCAAAAAATACCTTCCGCTAATAAAAGAGTTGCAGATGGATATCTCTTTTGCCTTAGATAAGATAGAAAAAAATAAAGAGCTTAAGATGTTTAACGATGCCCTATCCTTATCTATGAACTGGATGGTCGCTACCGACAAACATGGAAATATAATAAAAGCAAGCAAAGCTGTAACTGAAATATCTGGTTATGAAATAAACGAGCTTTTAGGGAAAAATCCAAGAATATTCAAATCAGGCTATCATAGCAGTGAATTCTATAAAAATCTCTGGGATACAATTTCAAGTGGTAAACCATTCAGAACAACCTTTACAAACAAGAGAAAAGATGGTTCTCTGTTTTATCTTGACTCGGTTATTGTTCCTATTGTTGTGCAAGGAAAAATAGAGAGATATCTAGATATTGCACGGGATATAACGCAGCAGATTGAACTCAACCAGAAAATAGAAAAAGTTTCAAATCTATACAAGATGCTGTATAGCATAAACCAGATGATTCTAAACATGAACAGCGAAGAAGCCATTATTAATAAGCTCCCTCAACTTATTGTGAATAATTTCGGTTTTAAATTGGCGTTTGTCGTAAAGAAGGGCAAAGACGGAAATCTAAACATAGAAACGTATTATGCAAATGATAGCACCTACAAACAATATGTGGATTTTTTAAAGAATAACAGGAAAATAACGCCAACCATAGGGCTCACACCATTTTTTAAATCAATCAAAAACGGGCGAGTTTACCTTGAAAACAACATTCTATCAAACGGCAAGTTAAGTCCTTTTCATGAAAAAGTTAAAATGCATAATATTAATTCCTGTTTTAGCATGCCCATTATCAAAAATGGCAAGGCTGTTGCCGCAGTTGTAGGTGTATCAGACCGCATAGGTTTTTTTGATAAAAATATTTATAGACTGATTGAACAGATTAAAATGGATATATCCTCATATTTAGACAGACTTGAGTCAGAGCAGTGGTATGACATATTAACTAACGCTATGAACTCCGGCTTCGATTTCGTCGTCATAACAGACGAGAACTTTAATATTATGTATGTTAACGACAATACAATACGATTCTCAGGTTATTCAAAAGAGGAACTTATAGGAAGACATCACTCTATTTTATCATCAAAGAAACACACAAAAGAGTTTGCAAAAAACTTCTACAATACGCTTCTATCCGGCAGGACTTATACTGGCGTTGTAACGTACAAAGCAAAAGATTCAAGGTTAATAAAAGCGCTTATGAACATAACGCCATACAAATCAAAAGACAAAAAAACTTACTATATAGCAACAGGAAGGGATATATCTGAAAGCTTTGAACTTCAAAAAACAATAGAGGAAAACTTAAATAAGGATTCACTTACAGGATTGGGAACCCGAGCAGCTTTCATTGCCGATTTGGAAAAGTTCATAAAAAGAGGAGAATACGAAAATTTGCTTGGTGCCATTGTTGTTTTGAACCCCGTCCGATTTTCAGCTATAAATCATGCTTACGGTTTTGAAACAGGGAATAAATTACTTACTCAGATAGCAAAAAGGCTCACAGCATATTTTAGGGAGTACGATGTCATAGCAAAACTTGAATCAGATAAATTCGGCATTATCATGAAGGATTTAAAAAGAGAAGAGGATATATATATCATACTTTATAAGCTAATCGACCATCTCTCAAAACCCTATACCGTGGGCGACAAAATAATTTCACCTTCGTTTAATGCGGGCATAAGTATATACCCCAAAGATGCAAGAGATCCCAAAACATTGATGGATAAGGCTGAAATCGCCCTGTTGGATGCTAAGCAAAAGGAAGAAAACCTTGGTTTTTACAAAGAAGACCTAAAAGAAAAAGCTCAAAAGAGAATGAATCTGAGAAATGCAATGATAAAGGCCCTAAATAACAACGAATTTATTTTATATTACCAACCATATTTTAACGCAAAAACACACAAGATAGAAGGGGCAGAAGCCCTATTGAGATGGAAAAAAGACGGAAAAATCATTCCACCCATGGAATTCATACCGTATTTAGAGGAAACTGGAATGATAAGCATGGTTGAAGACTGGATTGTTAAAGAGGTTTCAAGCAAGCAAAAGCGATGGGAAGAAAAAGGAATTAAACCCGTACCCATTTCAATCAACATATCTCCTACAAGCTTTTCAAGAGAAAATTTTATAGAAAATTTTTTATCGAACATCAAAGCCACAGACGCAGACCCAAAACTAATAAACATAGAGATTATAGAAAGGTTGTTTATAGAAAACATAGAGAACTCAAAATATATACTCAACATGATAAAACAGCATGGATTCCATATCTCAATAGATGATTTCGGAACGGGGTATTCCTCCCTTTCATATCTAACATCGTTTCCCATAGATTACATAAAAATAGACATATCCTTTGTAAGAAAAATGATGAAAGATAGCAATACAAAAGCCATTGTTAAAACAATAATATCCCTTTCTAAAGACATCAATATGAAAACTATAGCTGAGGGCGTTGAAACCAAAGAACAGTTGGAACTATTAAAAACGTTGGGGTGCGATTATATACAAGGGTATCTGCTTTCAAAGCCTTTGCCTGAAGATGAGTTTGAGAGAATGCTTGTTGGTGAGCAATAATTAGTTGTCTTACCAGTAATCTTTCTTTAAAACAAAAATCACTTTAAGTTCCCAAATAAGGCCTTGTCTAAAAAACTTGACAAAAAATAAAAAATAAGGATTATTCAAGTAGTCTTTTCAGTGGAGGAAATTTATGGATGCCGCCACAATAGAAGAATTGAAAGAGAGATTGCTAAACCTAAAGAAGGAGATAAACGCGAGGATAAAGAAAAACTTGGAAAAGGTTAATTCTCTCCAACTTAAAGGAGACGAAGGTGATTTTTCGAGTGCTGTTTATTCAAGGCAGGTTATATACGACCTAATAGAAAAAGATAGAAATCACCTAAAAGAGATAGAAGAGTCTCTATATGACATCGATAAGGGCACTTATGGAAAATGCAAAAGATGCGGTAAAGAAATAGAAATAGAAAGAATGAAGTCTAAACCAACAGCAAAATATTGCATATCTTGCAGAAGGATAATTGAGTCTGGTAAATGAGCTATTATATCTTTTATTCCCGAGCAGATGTGTTATCTGCGGCAATAAAAGTGCATCCTTTGTGTGTGAAGATTGTTTGTCCTCTTTGAACGTAAATTTTAATAGATGTAGTAAATGTTCAAGCCCAATTCCATCGAAAAAAGGATTATGCAGTGTTTGTTTAAAAGAAAAAAGGCATTTTATAAAAGGATTTTCACTTTTTAATTATAAAGAAGACAAAGTGGCAAAAATTATAGAATTGATAAAATTCTACGGCAAATTCGGATTAATAAACTTTTTAGACTGCTTCAAAAACGAAATTAAAAACATTGATTTTTGGAGCAATATAGACTACCTAGTCCCTGTTCCTATGCATCCACGTTCCTTAAGAAAAAGAGGGTTCAACCAAGCTGTTTTAATAGCCAAGAAAATCGGTAAATTTATAGATAAACCCATTTGCTTCGATTGTATTGCAAAAACTAAACTGACTAATTCCCAAGTAGGCTTAAGCATGAAAGAGAGAAAAACTAACCTAAAAGGCGCTTTTAGTGTACTAAAATTAAACAAAGATATAAAAGCTGTTGCTATAATTGATGATGTTTTCACGACGGGTTCAACCATTAACGAAATAGCAAAACTCTTAGAAAAACATAATATACAAAGCTACTTTTTTACCTTAGCCTCAACACCCAGTGCAGTATAAGTGTTGATTTTTGAAATTATTTGTATATCATAGCAAAGTTATATCCTTGCCTTCCGCTGTTTAGCAGAAGGCCAAAAGTCCAAAAGGAGGTTGATGGATGAGGTATTATGAATTGCTTTACGTAGTTCAGCCACACATGAGCGAAGAACAACTCAAAGAGTTTATGAATACTGTGGCTGAAAGAATCAAAGCTGAGGGCGGAGAAATATTAAAAAACGAGGTATGGCAGAAACGCACTTTAGCTTACCCAATTAAAAAATTTAAACAAGGATACTACATCTTGGTACATTATCGTTCTCCTGTTACAGCACCAAAGAAGATTGAAGAGTTTCTAAGAATCAAAGAAGATATTTTAAGGTTTATGAACATCTCCATGTTAAGAAAAGACATAAAGAAGTATGAAGTAGCAGAAAAGAAGGAACAAGATGGCTAACCTCAACAAGGTAATGTTAATCGGAAACCTTACAAGAGACCCGGAGCTGAGATATACACCTGCTGGGTTAGGTATTGCAAGCTTTGGAATAGCCGTTAATACACCGATAGGGAAAGATGATGCAGGCAACAGAAAAACAGAAACCTTATTTGTAGATGTGGTAGCCTTTGGCAAACAGGCAGAAACGATAGCTGAGTACCTAAAGAAAGGCTCTTTGGTTTATATAGAGGGTAGGCTGCGTTATAGGACTTGGGATGATCCTTCAGGAAACAAAAGGAGCAAGCACGAGATAGTCTTAAATAACTTTCAGTTTTTAAATACAAGAGACAAGGTTCAAGATTCGAGCATTGTTGAAACACCAGATGAAGATGAAGACATACCATTTTAACGGAGGTTTATATGTTAGATAACAATAATAAAAAAAGAAAAAGGTACTTCAGATACCCAAGAAAAAAAGTATGTTATTTCTGTACAAACAAAATAGATGAGATAGATTACAAGGATGTGGACATTTTATCGAGATACGTTACAGAAAGGTATAAAATACTAGGAAGAAAAACTACATCAACCTGCGCTAAACACCAAAGAATGTTAACAAAAGCCATAAAAAGGGCAAGAGTTATGGCACTTCTTCCATTTACAGTCAGTAGAAAATTGCACAGTTAAGGGGGAAACAATGAAAATTGTGCTTTTAGAAGACGTTGAAAAATTGGGCTATGCTGGAGATATAAAAGAAGTAAAAGATGGATATGCGAAAAATTTTCTCATACCAAGAGGCCTTGCTTTAGCTGCAACAAGAAGTAACTTGAAGTTGGTTGAGGAAAAAAGAAAAGCTATCTTGAGAAAAATAGAGAAAAGGATTGCCGAAGCAAACAGAATTAAAGAAACCCTGGACGGTGTGGAAATTGAGATTAAGGCACGTGCAGGCGAAAAAGGTAAGTTATTTGGCTCCATAACAGCAAATGAAATCTATGAACAGCTAAAGGAAAAGTCTGAAAGTTTAGACAAAAAGAGTATAAAAATACCAGAAGGTGGCATTAGAGAAATTGGTACTCACACGGTTGAAATAGCCATCTATAGGGATGTAAAGGCGAAGGTTAAAGTAAAAGTTTCTCCCTTAGATGAGCAATAGTACTTTAAGAGTATACCCTCAATCGATAGAGGCAGAGAGAGCGCTTCTGTGCTCTCTCTTTTTAGATAATTCCCAAATAGGCGAAATCGTAGAGATAATAAGCGAAGATGACTTTTTTGATGAGAAAAATGCTACTATTTTTGGTACCCTAAAGGAATTATACGCAGATGGCATACCTATAGACTTCATAACCGTATCAAATGCCATTAAAGAAAAAGGGTTAGAACAAAAAATTACTCAAGATTATATACTCAGTTTAACAGAATTTTTACCAGCACCAGCAAATACCAAATATTACGCGAATATAATTAGAAAAAAAGCAATTCTTAGAAAGCTTATATTCATGTCAAACGAAATAGCCACTGTCTGTTATGACGAGCCAGAGGATATAGAAGAAGTTTTAAATATGGCAGAGAAAAGGCTATTTGAAATTGTAAGCAGTAAATCAATAAGATACAAGTCAACAGGAGAGCTATCAGATGAAATAATGGAATATTTGGAAGCTCTAAAAAATAGAAAGACGATTATAACTGGAGTACCTTCCGGATTTAAAGATTTAGACAAAATGACAAACGGATTTCAAGATGGAGATTTAATAGTAATTGCTGGAAGGCCTGGTATGGGAAAAACAAGCCTTGCCATAAATATAGCGTTAAATGCAGCTCTGGACAATGGTAAGAAGGTAGCCATATTCACGCTTGAAGTATCCGCCATTCAAGTTGTCCTAAAAATGATTGCTTCCATATCAAAAGTAGATATGAAAAAGCTTAGGACTGGCTTTTTTGATAATAATGACGAATGGAATAGTGTGGTTAAAGCAATAGACAAGCTAAAGTACGCTCCCATATTCATAGATGAAACATCTCTACTAACTTCTATAGATATTCGCACAAAGGCAAGAAAACTAAAAATGGAAAAAAACATAGATTTATTGATTATAGACTACTTACAGCTGATAGAAGGCAAAAACTCGAGTGTGAATAGGGTTCAACAGATTTCAGAAATCTCAAGATCACTAAAAATTTTAGCAAAGGAGCTAAGTATTCCAATAATAGCCCTTTCGCAGTTGAATAGAGCAGTTGAAAATAGAGAAGATAAAAGACCAACACCTGCCGATTTAAGAGAGTCCGGCTCTATAGAGCAAGACGCAGACATAATTATGCTTCTTTACAGAGACGAAGTGTACAACAAAAACACATCCGAGCATGGAGTAGCAGAGATAAACATAGCAAAGCAAAGAAACGGTCCTCAAGGAGTTGTAAGGTTGCAATTTGAAAATAGGATTGCTTCCTTTAGAAACCTTACTCCAAAACAAAATGTATCTAACAATTACACTCAAGAAGAGGAATTAGACATAACAGAGCGTGAAGAAAATCCATTTTAAACAGTGAAATTCATAAAAATAAGAAAAGCTAAAGTCCATAATTTAAAAAACATAGATGTGGATATACCAAAAGGGCGAATCACAGTAATAACGGGACCTTCTGGGAGTGGAAAATCTACACTCGCATTTGATGTTCTATACGCAGAAAGCCAAAGAAGGTATTTAGAATCCCTAAGCGCTTACGCAAGACAGTTCTTAGAAAGAATAGAAAAGCCCGACGTTGAGAGCATAGATGGTCTGACGCCGGCAATTAGCATAGACCAAAAGAGCGTCTCACTAAATCCACGCTCAACCGTAGGGACAATAACAGAAATTTATGACTACATGAGGTTACTCTTTGCTTATGCGGGAGAGGCGTACTGTTATTCGTGCGGTAGAAAGATAGAAAACCAGGATCCACAAACGATAATAGAAAAAATACTAAAGCTTGAAAGCAAAAGGATTCTAATTCTAGCACCTATTGCGATAAACAAGAAAGGCACTTTCAAAAGCGAATTTCAGAAATTTCAGAAAGAGGGCTTTGTCAGGGTCATAGTGGATGAAGAAGAGAGGCTCTTAGAAGAGGAAATAGAGTTAGACAAGAACAAAAAGCACGACATATTCTTAGTTGTGGACAGATTAAGGGTAAAGAAGGACGCTACATCTAGGATATCAGAATCCGTTGAGCTCGCCTTAAAAAAGGGAAACGGTGTTATATACGTGAAAGATGTTGATACAGGTGAGATGGAACTATTCTCAGAGCACTTCGCATGTCCCTACTGTGGCATAAACTACAAGCCCATAACACCGCAGAGCTTCTCCTTTAACTCACCGTTGGGGGCATGCCCTGGATGTTTTGGTTTAGGCGTTAAGCATCAGTTAGATTTAGATAAACTTATGCCGGACAAATCGCTAAGCATAAGGGAAGGTGTAATCAAGCTCTGGCGCAAACCTAGATATCGTTTCTATCAAAAATTCCTAATCGAAGCATGTAGAAAATTTGGTATAGACATATATGAACCATTTGAAAGCTTACCAGAACACCACAAAGATATAATACTGTTTGGCAAACCAAATGACATAGTGATATTCGAAATTACACCAGACAAACATGTCAGACGCGTCTGGACAGGTGTTATAAACTTAATTTCCGAGCAATTTGGGGAAACAGACAGCGCCAAAGTCAAAAGTGAAATTACGTCTTTAATGAAAAAAATTCCATGCCCAGTGTGTGGCGGTAAAAGGTTAAATAAAGAGAGTTTATCGGTTAAAATTTTAGGTAAAAACATCATGGACGTTTCCGAGATGAAATCTTCCGAGAGTTTGAAGTTTTTTAAACAAGTAGAAGAAAACTTAGATGAAACAAAAAGAAAAGTCGTATATAGGATTCTCTCAGAAATCAAGAAACGCTTGCAGTTCTTAATCGATGTGGGCTTGGACTATCTAACCCTTGACAGGAATGCATCGACTCTGTCAGGTGGCGAAGCCCAGAGGATCAGACTTGCAACACAGGCGGGCAGTGGATTGAGCGGCATAACGTATGTGTTGGATGAACCGTCTATTGGCCTGCATCCAAGGGATACGGAGAGGCTTATAAAAACACTGAAGTACTTAAAGGAAAACGACAATACGGTTGTTGTTGTTGAGCACGACCAGAACATCATTGAATCGGCAGATTATATTATCGATATGGGTCCTGGAAGCGGCAGGTTGGGTGGCGAAGTTGTTGCCAAAGGCACGGTAGAAGAGATAAAGAACAACGATAAATCCTTAACGGGCAAATACCTATCGGG
Organism: Desulfurellales bacterium; assembly: GCA_027008245.1. GTDB lineage: Bacteria > Campylobacterota_A > Desulfurellia > Desulfurellales > Hippeaceae > Hippea. The sequence goes on along the minus strand of JALTCA010000108.1, from coordinate 720 downwards.
CAAGTTGAAAATTGAGCCGCCGAAGGAATACAAAAAACCTACTGACTTCCTTCTAATCAAAGGCGCACGCATACACAACCTAAAAAACATAGACGTTAAGATACCGATTGGCGTCTTTACATGTGTAAGCGGCGTATCGGGCAGCGGAAAGAGCAGTTTGATTTTCGATTGCTTCTATAACTACGCCGTGAAATCCAAAATGGGCGAAAGAATAGATTTTTGTGATGGAATAGAAAACATAGACAAAATAGACAGGATTATAAAAATTGACCAATCGCCAATAGGTAGGACGCCAAGAAGTAATCCAGCCACCTACACATCACTGTTCACCGACATAAGGGAACTCTTTGCCCAAACAGAGGATGCAAAGATCAGGGGTTACACGGCATCACGCTTTAGCTTCAACGTGCGTGGTGGTAGGTGTGAAAAGTGCAAGGGTGAGGGTTATATAAAGGTCGAGATGCAATTCTTGCCGGATGTGTATGTGAAATGCGACGTATGTGAGGGTAAACGTTACAACCAAGCCACGTTAGAAGTCAAATACAAGGGCAAAAACATCTTTGACGTCCTTAAGATGACGGTAAATCAAGCCTACGAGTTCTTTAAAAACGTACCGCGTATAAAAAATAAGCTTGCCATCTTGAAAGACGTCGGTTTGGGTTATATTCAACTTGGACAGCCTGCTACAACGCTCTCTGGTGGCGAAGCACAGCGCATAAA